>NZ_LT796768.1:622168-933252 GCF_900167475.1 Aeromicrobium choanae
GGCGACCGCCGAGGCCGAGATCACCGATCCCACCGGCCGGGTCATCGCCCGCGCCATCGCCAGCTGCCTCATCATGAGGCGCGGTTCGTGACCCCGGGTTGCGTGTCAGCCCGGGGTGAGGCGGTGGGAGCTGCTCAGTAGCCCTGGAAGTTGGCGGGGCGGCGCTCGATGAAGGACTGGATGCCCTCCTTGAAGTCCTCGCTGTCGAACACGCTCGCCCGGACATCGTCGATGGCCGCGATCGCAGCCTGCTCGCCGTGCTCGATGTACCGCAGCGCAGCCTCCTTGGTCGCGCGCACGCCCAGCGGCGCATTGGCGGCGATCTCATGCGCGAGCTCGAGCGCCCGGTCCAGCTGCTGACCGTGCGGGACGACCTCCTGCACGAACCCGAGCTCCAATGCACGCTGCGCGTCGAAGCGATCGGCACGCATCAGGTGGTACATCGCATTGCCCCAGCCGGTGCGCGTGAGGTAGCGAAAGTGGGCGCCACCGAGCGGCGCGATGCCGCGCGCGACCTCGAGCTGCTGGAAGACCGCCGAGTCGGCCGCGACGGCGATGTCGGCCGCCAGCATCATCTCGATGCCAATCGTGAAGGTGATGCCCTGGACGGCCGCGACGACGGGCTTCGTGGTCCGGCGACCCATCGCGAAGGGATCGACCAGGGCGGGATCGATGTCAGCATCAGCATCCGGCCCGAAGAACTTCGGCATGTCCAGCCCGGCCGTCGTGTGGTCCCCGGCGGAGTTGAAGACGGCGACCCACAGGTCGTCGTCCTCGTCGAACGTGGTGAGGTGCCCCGCCAGCTGACGCATCATGTCCGGCGAGTAGCTGTTCTTCTTCGCCTCGTTCGCGACGGTGATGATGGCGATGTGGCCCTCGGTGCGCAGGGTGACCTCGCCGGGAGCAGTGTCGGGGCTCATGTTCTCTCCTTCTGGCCGAGGGAACTCGGCGCGGTTCGTAAGATTAGACTAGATCGTCTAGACGACGCCGTCAAACCTTTCGTGCTTCCCGCCCGCGTCAGCGACCGACATAGCGTCCCGGCCTACGCTCCATGAACGACTGCAGCCCTTCGGCGACGTCCTGCGTCCGCACGATCTCGGCACGGCGCGCCACCAGGAGGTGCACGGCGGCCTCGAAGCCCTGGTCCGCTGCGGCCCGGCTCACCTCGAGCCCGTACCGGACTCCCAGAGGTGCCGCATCGGCGATGCGCTGGGCGATCCCGAAAGCGGTGTCGAAGAGCTGGTCCTCGGGCACGACCTCCTGAACCAGGCCGATGCGGTGACCCTCGTCCACGCCGAGCAGGTCACCGGTGAGCAGGTAGCGCTGCGCGTTGCCCCAGCCGACGCGCTGCTGCCAGCGGATCACCGCTCCCCCGAAGGCGAAGAGCCCGCGCACGGGTTCGGGCTGTCCGAGCCTCGTGCCCTCGGCGGCGACGATGATGTCGGCCGCCAGAGCGATCTCCAGACCTCCGGCGAGGCACATCCCGTGGACCGCCGCGACGACGGGCTTGCTCAGTCGTCGGCCCTCCAGGCCGAACGGGTCGAACCGATCCGGGTCGGCGGCTTCGTCGCCGGCTTCGACCATCGCCGGGAGAACCGTCAGGTCCGCCCCCACCGAGAACGAGGAGCCGTCGGCACGCAACAGCGCACAACGCAGATCCGGGTCCGCCTCGTACCGCGCGTACGCAGCCGAGATCCCATCGAACAGGTTCGCGTTGAGCGCATTGAGCTTCTCCGGACGGGACAGGGTGATGACGAGAACGTTGCTTCGCACCTCGGTCCTGACGACGCCATCGGGACGGTTCTCTTCGGTGCTCATGGGATCTCCTCGGGGACGTGGAACGGGTGGCAGTGACTAGACTGTATCGTCTAGTCGGCTCGCGCGCGTGGCGTCTCCCAGCGCGGCTCAGGCCTGACGACCTGCCAGACTGAGCCTGTGTGGGTGGGATGGATCGAATTCGATCTGCGACTCGGTGACGTGCACTCCCTCAAGGAGAAGCGCGCGATCGTGCGACCCATCGTCAACGAGCTGCGGCGCCGGTTCTCGGTGTCCACGGCCGAGACGGACTCCCTCGACCTGTACCGCCGCGCCGGGATCGGCGGCTCGCTCGTGTCGATCGACCGCTCTCACGTGGTGGAGGTGCTGGACGCCGTCGAGCGCTGGATGGCCGACCGGCCCGAGGTCGAGATCCTCCAGGCCCACCGCCACCTGGCCAGCAGCGCCGACGACGAGGACGACCAGGGCGAGCTCCCCTTCGGCTGAGCCGCTCCGTTCGCGCAATCCGGTGGGCCTCCCTAGGCTGATGTGACTCCGATCACCACCTACCAGGGGGCGCGATGAGCACGGCCGAGGAACGACCGACCACCTACCGCACGTTCGACGAGGTCCAGGAGACCCTGAGTCCGGCAGAGCAGCGGTTCGAGCGCATCCGCCGCACGACCGGACTGTTCGCCGGGCCCGTCCTGGGCATCGTGGCCTACCTCGCATGCAGCTCGCTCGACGAGCCGGCCCAGCGGCTGGCGGGCGTCCTGGCCTGGGTGGCCGTCTACTGGATCTGCGAGGCCATCCCGATCCCCGTGACGGCGATGCTGGCGATGGCCGCCGTCATCGCGCTGGGCATCGCGCCCGCCGACGACGTCTTCGGCTCGTTCGGCAACAGCACGATCTTCGTGTTCATCGGCGGCTTCATCCTGGCCGAGTCGATGAGCAAGCACGGGCTGGACCGGCGCTTCGCGTTCGGCATCCTGAGCCTGCCCGGCATCGCCAGCTCCACGACACGGATCGTCGTGGCCTTCGGCGCGATCACCGCGGTGCTCAGCGGCTTCGTCTCCAACACGGCCACCGCCGCGATGATGATGCCGATCGCCGCCGGCATCGTCGGCTT
Source organism: Aeromicrobium choanae (assembly GCF_900167475.1). Lineage (NCBI taxonomy): Bacteria > Bacillati > Actinomycetota > Actinomycetes > Propionibacteriales > Nocardioidaceae > Aeromicrobium > Aeromicrobium choanae. The sequence continues at coordinate 625,053 of NZ_LT796768.1, forward strand.
CATGGCCTCGGCGATGCGACGCAGCGGGGACGGAGACGTCGACGTGAACCCCCAGCGCCTGCGGTTCGCCACCGCCCTGATGCTGATGGTCGCCTACAGCGCCAGCGTCGGCGGCCTGCTCACGCCGGTGGGCAGCCCGCCCAACCTCATCGGCCGGGCCTACCTGGAGAAGGAGCTCGACATCACCATCCCGTTCTTCCAGTGGATGGTCTTGGCGTTCCCGCTCGTCCTGGTGATGTTCCTCGTCCTGTGCGTCCTGCTGATGCGACTCAACAAGCCCGAGCTCAAGCACGTGGAGGGCGTCGAGGGCTACATCACCGAGGAGCGCGAGAAGCTCGGCTCGATGGGCACCGGCGGGCGCAACACCCTCATCGCGTTCGGTGTCGCGGTCACCCTGTGGGTGCTGCCGGGTGCGGTCGGCCTGGTCACGGGCGGCGAGTCCGCGACCTACGACTGGCTGCTGGAGCACCTCGACGAGGGTGCCGTCGCGATCTTCGCGGCCTCGCTGCTCTTCCTGCTGCCGTTGAACTGGGGCCGCCGCGAGTTCACGATGAACTGGAACGACGCGGTCAAGATCGACTGGGGCACGATCATCCTGTTCGGCAGCGGCATCGCCCTCGGCGGGCTGCTGTCGTCCACGGGCCTGGCCGAGACGATGGGCACCTCGCTGGGCGACCTGCTGGGCACCGAGACGCTCGTCGGCATCACCATCCTGGCCACGGTCATCGCCGTGATCATCAGCGAGACGACGAGCAACACCGCCAGCGTCGTGGTGGTCGCGCCGATCGCCGCCCAACTGGCGCTGGCCGCCGACGTCAACCCGGCGATCCCCGTGCTCGCCGCGATCTTCGGCGCGTCGTTCGGGTTCATGCTGCCGGTCTCGACGCCCCCGAACGCGATCGTCTACGGCACCGGCATGGTCCCGATCACCAAGATGCTGCGCTCGGGCCTGGTGTTCGACATCATCGGCATCGTCATCATCGTCACGGGCGTCACCGTCATGGCGAACCTGCTGGGGATCGGCTGACCCGCTTCCGGATCCCCCACTGGGAGAACACGAACGCGGCCAGGGCCACGGCCATGAGCAGCACCAGCCCGACGGTGTAGCTGTGGTCCTGGGCGTCGTACGTCGCGCCCATCACCAGCGGTGGGAAGAACCCGCCCAGGCCGCCGGCGGCGCCGACGATCCCGGTCACGCTGCCGACCCGCTCGGGCGGTGCCAGCTGCGCGACCCACGCGAACACGGCGCCGGTGCCGAGGCCGAGGAAGAGCGCCAGCAGGATGAACGAGGCGCCGGCGGGGATCTCCGGCACCGGCTGCAGGGCCACCACACCGGCCATCACCACGGTGCCCACGAGCGAGACGCCCGTGATGACCTTCGGGCCGAGCTTGTCCGACAGGGTGCCGCCGAGCGGGCGCGCGGCCACGGCGGCCAGCGCGAACCCGGCGGTGCGCGTGCCCGCGGCGGCCAGGTCGAAGTCGTACACGTCCTTCAGGTAGGTCGGCAGGTAGGTCGAGAAGGCGACGAAGCCGCCGAACGTCACGGCGTAGAGGAACGACATCTGCCACGTGATCGGCAGCTTCAGGGCGGCGACCAGCTTCGGCGCGACCGGGTCGGTGTTGGAGGTCCACGCGGGCGAGTCGCGCATCATCACCCACGACAGCACCGCGACCGCGACCAGCGCCGCCGCGATCAGCACGTGCGTGAGCCCGTAGCCGAACCACTCCACCATGCGTGGCGTGAAGAACGACGAGAGCGCCGTGCCGCCCATGCCGGCGCCGAAGACGCCCGTGGCGAAGCCCCGCCGCGGCTTCTCGAACCACGCGTTCACGAACGGGATGCCGACCGCGAACGTCGTGCCCGCGATGCCGAGGAAGAACCCGAACACCAGCAGCAGTGGGTAGGAGCCCCGGTCGCCCGCGAAGGCGACGAGCAGGACGAAGGGCGCCGACAGGACCATCAGGACGGGGAACATGAGCCGGCCGCCGAAGCGGTCCGTCAGCGCTCCGGCCAGGATCCGCCCGAGCGACCCCACCAGCACGGGAGTGGCCACGAGCAGGGACTTCTGCCCCGCCGACAGGTCGAGCTGCTCGGCGTAGCGCACGCCCAGCGGCCCGATGACGTTCCACGCCCAGAAGCTGATCGCGAAGGCGAGGGTGGCCAGGGCGAGGTTCCTGCCCCGGCCAGCCTCGAGCTCGTGCTGCAGATCGGTCACCGTGATCTCCTTCCGCGCGCGTTGTCGCGCGTGCCGACGGGGTCCCATCCCGCCCGCGGGGCGCGGGCCCCGGCGCCGCGCGGAACATCGCGACTGCGGTAGACGATGTAGGGACGGAACAGGTAGTGCAGGGGTGCCGTGAACGCGTGGACCAGCCGGGTGAACGGCCAGACCGTGAACAGCAGCATCCCGACCAGGACGTGGATGTGGAACTGGTACGGGGCCGCGGCCATCGCCTCGACGTCCGGCTGGAGCCGGAAGATCGAGCGGAACCACGGCGAGACCGTCTCGCGGTAGTCGTGGGCGTCGTGCCCGGCACCGACCGACACGAGCGTGGTCCACAGTCCCAGCACGATGGCCGAGACCAGCACGACGTACATGACCTTGTCGTTCGTCGTCGTGGCCATGAAGACCGGCCCGGTGGTGCGGCGGCGGTAGATCAGCAGCACGATGCCGGCGAGCGTCGCGACGCCCGCGATCGAGCCGAAGAACAGTGCGTTGAAGTGGTAGAGGTCCTGCGAGACGCCGAGCGCCTCGGTCCAGTTCTTGGGGATCACGAGGCCGCCGAAGTGCCCGACCGCGACCATGAGGATGCCGAAGTGGAACAGCGGCGAGCCGATCCGCAGCAGCCTCGACTCGTAGAGCTGTGACGAGCGCGTCGTCCAGCCGAACTTGTCGTAGCGGTAGCGCCAGATCGTGCCGCCGACGAGCACGGCGAGCATCACGTAGGGCAGCACTCCCCACAGCAGGACGTCCATCAGCGCGCTCCTTCCGCCAACGGCAGGAGCCGTGGGTCGTACGGCTCCAGCCCCACCGACTCGACCGGCTGGACCGGGCCGGCCAGCGCCATCGCCTCGGTCCTCGTGCGCGGTGACGCCCCCGGCAGCGTCGCGCAGACGGCGCGAACCGCACCGGCCCACGGCGACGCGTCGTCCTCGAGCTCGATGCGCAGCAGCTCCAGGCTCGCGCGGTACTTCTGCAGCAGGGCGGTGCCCGTCTCCGGGTCGACGACGGCCGCGAACTCCAGGACCACCGGCAGGTGGTCGGGCAACTCGCCGTCGAGCCGGACCACCTGGCCGCTGTCGCGGTAGACCTGCTTGAACGCGGCCAGCACCTCACCGCGGCGACGCGTGTCGCCCTCGGTCCAGTAGGACAGGTGCAGCGCGTGCCGCCGGGTCAGGTCGAACGTCTCGACGTAGTCGTGCCGCAGCGTCTCAGGGGGGATCTGCTGGAGCGCCTCGACGACCGCGAGCAGCTCGCGCACGGCCTCCGTGGGCCGGCGCTGCTCGCGCAGGGCGTCGGCCAGTCCGGGCAGCGCGTCGACGACGTCGTCGTGCGGGTACGACAGCACCCACGAGGCGACCTGGTGGACGATGCGCGCGCTCACGAGTCGGCGCCCCGATCGGGGAACATCCCGGCCGGCGTCCCGTTGCCGTCCCAGTTCAGCAGGTTGACCCGGCCCCTCAGCTGCTCGTCGCTCGCGAGCGAGTCGCCCTCCTGCCGGTCCTTGAGCGCGTGGAAGGTCTCGACCGCGACCGGCACGGGACCACCGCTGGCCTCGCCGAACGGGCCCGAGCCGCCCATGCCGGGCCCCTCGTCGAAGTCCAGCGAGCAGCCGAGCTCCTCGAGGTCGTGCGCCTGCTCGGCGTGCGCCTTCGGGATGACGTAGCGATCCTCGTACTTCGCGATGGCCATCAGCCGGTACATCTCGTACATCGACTCCTCGGTCATCCCGACGGCCTCGGGGATCGACGCGTCGCCCTCGCGGCCGAGGCTGACGTCGCGCATGTACGACCGCATGGCCGCGAGCTTGTTCAGGACCTCGGTGATGACCTGGGTGTCACCCGCGGTGAACAGCTCGGCGAGGTACTCCACCGGGATCCGCAGCGCGTCGATCGCCCCGAACAGCGTCGCGGGCGCCTCGGCATCGTGGCCCTGCTCGCGCAGGAGGTCGACGATCGGCGACAGCGGCGGGACGTACCAGACCATCGGCATCGTGCGGTACTCCGGATGCAGGGGCAGCGCGACGCGGTACTTCTTGGCCAGCGCGTACACCGGCGAGCGGCGGGCGGCGGCGATCCAGTCCTCGGGGATGCCCTGCTCGCGGGCCGCACGCGCCACCTCGGGGTCGTCCGGGTCGAGCATGAGGTCGAGCTGCGCCTCGTACAGGTCCTGCGGATCGGGCGTGGACGCGGCGTCGGTGACGGCGTCCGCGTCGTACAGGAACAGCCCGAGGTACCGGAGCCGGCCCACGCACGTCTCGGCGCACACCGTGGGCAGGCCGACCTCGATCCGCGGGTAGCAGAACGTGCACTTCTCGGCCTTGCCGGACTTGTGGTTGAAGTAGATCTTCTTGTACGGGCAGCCGGTGATGCACTGGCGCCAGCCGCGGCAGCGGTCCTGGTCCACCAGGACGATCCCGTCCTCCTCGCGCTTGTAGATCGCGCCCGACGGGCACGACGCCATGCACGACGGGTTGAGGCAGTGCTCGCAGATCCGCGGCAGGTAGAACATGAAGGTCTGCTCGAACTCGAACTGGATCTTGTCCTCGCTCTCGCGCCGGACCTTCTCCACGATCGGGTCGAGGTGCCCCATCTCGCTCGTGCCGCCGAGGTTGTCGTCCCAGTTGGCCGACCACGAGATCTTGGTGTCCTCGCCCGTGATGAGCGACTTCGGCCGCGCCACCGGGAAGTCGTCGCCGAGCGGCGCGTCGATGAGCGTGGAGTAGTCGTACGTCCACGGCTCGTAGTAGTCGCTCAGCTCGGGCTGGACCGGGCTGGCGAAGATGCCGAACAGCTTGCGCAGGCGACCGCCGGCCTTGAGCACGAGGTTGCCGCGGCCGTTCAGCTCCCAGCCGCCCTTCCACTGCTCCTGGTCCTCGTAGCGCCGCGGATAGCCCTGGCCGGGCCGCGTCTCCACGTTGTTGAACCACACGTACTCGGTGCCCGCGCGATTCGTCCACGCCTGCTTGCACGTGACGGAGCACGTGTGGCAGCCGATGCACTTGTCGAGGTTCATCACCATGCCCATCTGGGCCATGACTCTCATGCTCGTCCCTCGCATTCGTAGTTTCGACGCGGTCGCAGAGCGACCTGCTCTACCTCCTCGCTGCGCTCGGACATCAGTACGTCACCTCCTGCGAACGGCGACGGATCGTCGCGATGATGTCCCGCTGGTTGCCGGTCGGACCCAGGTAGTTGAACGCGTAGGACAGCTGCGCGTAGCCGCCGATGAGGTGCGTCGGCTTGACCAGCACCCGGGTCACGCTGTTGTGGATGCCGCCGCGGCGGCCGGAGAACTCCGACTTCGGCACGTCGATCGTGCGCTCCTGCGCGTGGTGGACGAAGGTGACGCCTTCCGGCAGGCGGTGCGTCACGATCGCCCGGCACACGAACACGCCGTTCGCGTTCGAGCACTCGATCCAGTCGTTGTCGCTGACCCCGATCGCGGCGGCGTCCTCCCGGCTGAGCCACGCGGTCGGGCCACCGCGCGAGAGCGACAGCATCAGCAGGTTGTCCTGGTACTCGGAGTGGATCGACCACTTCGAGTGCGGCGTCAGGTAGCGCACCGTGATCTCGCGCTCGCCGTTGTCGCCCAGGCGCGGCCCGCCGAACAGTCGGCTCATGTCCAGGGGTGGCCGGTAGATCGGCATCGCCTCGCCGAGGTCGCGCATCCAGTCGTGGTCGAGGAAGAAGTGCATCCGCCCGGTGAGCGTGTGCCACGGCTTGAGCCGCTCGACGTTGACGGTGAAGGGCGCGTACCGCCGGCCGCCGGTCTCGGAGCCCGACCACTCCGGGGAGGTGATGACCGGCACGGGCGCCGCCTGGGTCTGCGCGAAGGTGATCCGCTTCTCCTCCGACCCCTCGGCGAGGTCGGCGAGCTTCTTGCCGACCCGCTTCTCCAGCGTGTGGAAGCCCTGCGTGGCCAGCTCGCCGTTCGTCGTGCCCGACAGGGTCAGGATCGCCTCGGCCATCTTGGAGTCCGTGTCGATCGCGGGCCGGCCGGCCGCGGGACCCGAGTCGAACACGCCACCGGACCTCGCGAGGATGTCGAGCGCCTTCGACAGGTCGAACGTGACGTTCTTGACGCCGAAGCCCAGCCGGTCGGCCAGGGGACCGATCGCCTTGAGCTTGTCGGCCACCGCCGTGTAGTCGCGCTCGATGACGTGCAGCGCCGGCATCGTCCGTCCGGGGATCGGCTCGACGTCGCCGCGCTTCCAGTCCAGCACCACGCCCCCGGGCTGCGCCGTCTCTCCCGGGGTGTCGTGCTGCATCGGCACGGCGACGATGTCCTTGCGCACGCCCAGGTGGGTCCTGGCGAGCTCGGAGAACTTGCGGGCGACGTGGTGGAACAGGTCGAAGTCCGTCTTGGACTCCCACGGCGGATCGATCGCCGGGGTGAAGGCGTGCACGAACGGGTGCATGTCCGTGGAGGACAGGTCGTGCTTCTCGTACCAGGTCGCGGCCGGGAACACGACGTCCGAGAGCAAGGTCGTGGACGTCATGCGGAAGTCCGCCGAGACGAGCAGGTCGAGCTTGCCCTCGGGCGCCTGGTCGCGCCAGACCACGTCCTTCGGGCGGACGGCCGGCTCGCCGTCGACGGCCACGGCGTTCGAGTGCGTGCCCAGCAGGTGCTTGAGGAAGTACTCGTTGCCCTTCGCCGACGAGCCGAACAGGTTCGACCGCCACAGCATGAGCGTGCGCGGCCAGTTCTCGGGGGCGTCGACGTCCTCGATCGCGAACTTGAGGGATCCGTCCTTGAGCCGCTGCACCACGTAGTCGTTGACGTCCGCGGCAGTGCCGGCGTCGACCGCCGCCTGGGCCTCGTCGGCGAGATCGAGCGGGTTCCGGTCGAACTGCGGGTAGAACGGCATCCACCCCATCCGCGCCGACTGGGCGATCGTGTCGGCGGTGTGCATGCCGGAGAGGTGCCCCTCGGCCAGCGGCGACGCGAGCGCGTCCGCCCGGTAGCCGTCGGTGCGCCACTGGTCGGTGTGCATGTACCAGTACGAGGTACCCGTCATGGTGCGCGGCGGCCGGCTCCAGTCGAGGTTGTTCGCCAGCGAGATCCAGCCCGTGATCGGACGGCACTTCTCCTGGCCGACGTAGTGCGCCCAGCCGCCGCCGTTGCGGCCCATGCAACCCGTCAGGAGCAGCATCGAGAGGATCGACCGGTACGTGGCGTCGGCGTGGAACCACTGGCACACGCCCGCGCCGAGGATGATCATCGAACGGCCGCCCGACTCCTCGGCGTTCGTGGCGAACTCGCGCGCGATGCGCAGGCACGCCTCCGCGGGGACGCTCGTGATCTCGGCCTGCCACGCGGGCGTGTACGGGGACTCGGCGTCCTCGTACCCGGCCGGCCACTGGCCGGGCAGGTCGGGGCGGCCGACCCCGTGCTGGGCCAGCATCAGGTCGAACACCGTGGTGACGAGCCGGTCGCCGATGCGCGTGACCGGCACGCCGCGACGCAGCACCTCTCCTTCGCCGTCGAGGCCGGCGAACGAGGGCAGCAGCACCTCGGCCACCTCCGGCTCGAGCTTCGCGTCGCGCAGGGACAGCGCGGGGGTGACGCCCTCGAGGTCGAGGTTCCAGTTGCCCTCCCCCGACTCGGAGTACCGGTGACCCAGGGAGCCCTTCGGCACGACGGTCTCGCCCGTGGCGGCGTCGATCAGCACCGTCTTCCACGCACCCTCGGGCGCCTCGTCGCCGAGGTCCCGCGCGGTGAGGAACTTCCCGGGCACCAGTCCGCCGTGCTCCTCGTTCGGCGTGAGCGTGATGAGGAACGGCAGGTCGGTGTACTGGCGGACGTAGTCGACGAAGAACGGCACGCGGCGCTCGACGAAGAACTCCTTGAGGATGACGTGGGTCATCGCCATCGCGAGCGCGCCGTCGGTGCCGGCCTGCGCGGGCAGCCACTCGTCGGCGAACTTCGTGTTGTCCGCGAAGTCGGGGCTGATCGTGACGACCTTCGTGCCGCGGTAGCGGACCTCGGCCATCCAGTGCGCGTCCGGCGTGCGGGTGACGGGCACGTTCGAGCCCCACATCATCAGGTAGGTCGAGTCCCACCAGTCGCCCGACTCGGGCACGTCGGTCTGGTCGCCGAACACCTGCGGGCTCGCCACGGGGAGGTCGGCGTACCAGTCGTAGAAGGACGTCATCGCGCCGCCGAGGAGGTGGGTGAAGCGGGCGCCCACGGCGTGCGACACCATCGACATCGCCGGGATGGGGCTGAAGGTCGCGATCCGGTCGGGGCCGTGCTCCTTGATGGTGTGCACCTGTGCGGCGGCGACCATCTCGACGGCCTCGGTCCAGTTGGTGCGGACGAAGCCGCCCTTGCCGCGGGCCTGCTGGTAGCGGCGGCGGCGCTCCGGGTCGCCGACCACGTCGGCCCACGCGAGCACCGGATCGCCCAGGCGCTCCTTGGCCTCGCGGTACATCTCGAGGAGCACGCCGCGCGAGTACGGGTAGCGGACGCGGGTCGGCGAGTAGGTGTACCAGGAGAAGGCAGCGCCCCGAGGACAGCCGCGCGGCTCGTACTCGGGGCGATCGGGTCCGACGGAGGGGTAGTCGGTCTGCTGGGCCTCCCACGTGATGATCCCGTCCTTGACGTAGATCTTCCAGGAGCACGATCCCGTGCAGTTCACCCCGTGGGTGGATCGCACGACCTTGTCGTGGCTCCAGCGGTCGCGGTAGAAGACGTCGCCGCGGCGTCCGCCCTCGCGGAACACCGCCCTTCCGTCGTCCGTCTCGTCCCAGCGCGTGAAGAAGCGGCCGGTTCGCAGCAGTGCAGCGCTTGCGGGGCCATCGGGAGGCTTCGCCATGACTCCAACCAAGACGCTGGGGTGGGTCACACGCAACCCTCGTGTCACCTGGGGCACGATGAGGCCATGCCCCGCTTCCACGCGATCGTCCTGGCCGGCGGGCGGGCGAGCCGGCTGGGCGGGATCGACAAGGTCCTGGTCCCCGTGGACGGAAGGCCGTTGCTGGCGCGGGCGATCGACGCCGTCGCGGGCGCGGGGGCCATCGCCGTCGTGGGCCCACGACGCGACCTCGATCTCGGCCGCGAGGTCGTCTGGGTGCGGGAGGACCCACCGTTCGCGGGTCCCGCACATGCGGTGGCCGCCGGCCTGGCCGCGCTGGCTCCGGGCGAGGACGACGAGGTGCTCGTCCTCGCTGCCGATCACGTCCGGCCCGACCTCCTCGTGGCGGCCCTGCGCGACGGCACCGGCAACCGGGTGGCCGTCGACCCCTCGGGTCGTCGGCAGTGGGCAGCGAGCCGGGTCATCGCGAGCGACCTGGCTGCCGCGGTCGCGTCGCAGCCCACCGAAGGTCTCTCCCTGCGATCCTTGATCGGCCGGCTCGACCCGGCTGACGTCCCCGTCAGCACCGAGGCCGGCGCCGACGTCGACACCCCCGACGACCTGGAGGAGTACGCCGATGACGACCGATGAGACGCTCGCACGCTGGTGGCAGGCCCTGACGACCGAGCTGGGCATCTCGCCCGACGCCGACCCCGAGGCCCTGCTGGACCTCGCCGGCACGGCGGCCCACTCCGTCGTGCGACCCGCCGCGCCGCTGACCACGTTCCTCGTCGGCTACGCCGCCGGCCTGGCCGACGCCGACCGGGACGGGCTCGCCGACCTGATCGCCCGCGCCGAGCGCGCCGCCGAGGACTTCGCGTGACCCACCCGTCCTGGACCGAGGCCCGCGAGATCGCCAGGGCCTCGATCCGCCCGGGTGAGGTGATCGAGCTCCTCGTCACCGAGGCGCTGGGCACCACGGCCGTCGAGGATCTGTGCGCCCTCGGGCCCGTTCCCCACGCGACCACCTCGGCGATGGACGGGTGGGCCGTCGTCGGTCACGGACCGTGGCGTCTCGACACGTCCGACGGCCCTCTCGCGCCCGGTGGCGCCCGGTCGATCGTGACGGGAGGCGTTCCCCCCGAGGGCGCCGACGCCGTGCTGCCCTCCGAGCTCGGCCGGGTCGAGGGCGACCTGCTCCACGGCGAAGCTCCCTCGCCCGGCCGGCACCTGCGACCCGCGGGCGAGGAGGCCGCGCTCGGCGACGTGATCGTCCCCGCGGGGTCGATGCTGACCCCGGCGCGCCTCGCCGTGCTGGCCGCCACGGGCCACGACCACGTGGGGGTCCGCCGCGCGCCGCTCGTGCACCTGCTCGTCACCGGCGACGAGCTCGTCGGATCGGGCCTCCCCCAGCCGGGTCAGGTGCGCGACGTGATGACGCCGATGCTGCCCCCGTTGCTCGCCGCACTCGGCGCCAAGACCGCGCACCACGAGCACGTCCACGACCAGGCGACGGCCGTGGCCCGCACCGCGCGGTCGAGCGACGCGGACCTCCTGGTCAGCGCCGGCGGCACCGGTCACTCCTCGGCCGACCCGATCGAGGGCGCCTGGTCGGCCCTCGGCGCCGACGTGCGCTTCCGTGGCGTCGACGTGCGGCCGGGGCACCCCGTCTCCCTGGCGGTCCTGCCGGACGGGCGACCCTGGCTGGCCCTGCCCGGCAATCCCCTGGCCGCGGCGCTGACGGCACTCTCGTTCGTGCCGGCACTGGTCGCCGGATTCACGGGAGGCGCCCTTCCCGAGCCCGAAGCGGCCGTCGCGGGAGCGGCTTTCGAGGGCCGGGCCGGCACCACTCTCGTCCCCGCCGTGCGCACCCCGGACGGTGTCGTCCCGGCCGGGACCAGCCGACCGCACATGCTGCGCGGCTTGGCCGAGGCCGACGTCGTCGCCGTCGTGCCACGCTCGGGCATCGCACCCGGCGAGCGGCTGGACGTGCTGCCCCGCGTTTGGTGAGTACCGTCGGAGTCGTGGACGCGACGATCTATCACCATCCCCGCTGCACGACCTCACGCAAGACGCTCGATCGGATCCGCGAGGCCGGGATCGAGCCGACCATCGTGAAGTACGTGGACGAGGGCTGGACCGAGCAGCAGCTGCGCGACCTGTTCGCCGCCGCCGGGCTCACCCCGGCCCAGGCCGTCCGCAAGCGCGACCCGCACTACGCCGAGCTCGGCCTCGCCGACGCCACCGACGAGCAGATCCTCGCGGCGATGGTGGAGCATCCCGTGCTCGTCGAGCGGCCCTTCGTCGTCACCGACAAGGGCACACGTCTGGCCCGACCGATCGAGTCGGTCGACGAGATCCTCTGACGTCATGCGGCCACGCGTCGGTAGCGGCGGTTGCGCTGCCACTGGCCGTGCAGCCTGAACTCGGGAGTGCCGTCGTCGGTGCTGAACCTGATCGCGATGTGGGCGTCGTGGACGCGGTGATGGTGGTGTGAGCAGAGCAGGACCCCGGTGTCGAGGTTCGTCTGGCCGTGTTCGCTCCAGGGGATCGCGTGGTGGGCCTCGGTCCAGCCCGGTGGCCGGTCGCACTGCGGGAATGCGCAGCCCTGGTCGCGTTGCGCGAGGGCGATCCTTTGGGCCGCCGTGTGGTGGCGTTTGACTCGGCCCTCGTCGAGCACCTGGCTGGCCCCGTTCATCACGACCGGGAGGATCCCGGCGCCGCAGGCGAGATTGCGGAGCTGGCCCGCGCTGACCGTGGTGCCGAACTCGGTGACGCCGGCCCGGTCGGTCTCACCGCGCAGGGTCTTCTCGTCGACCGTGACCACGAGCGTGGCGGCGACGCCTCCGTGGTTGCCGTACCCCTCGCGCGGCAGGTGGCGCACGATCTCGGCGAACGCCTCGCCGGCTTTCTCGCGCGGCTCCAGGTGCGGGTCCTCGACGCCGGTCTCGGTGAGGGCGCGGCGGCGCGGGCTGGTCTTGGACTCGACCACGGCGCGCAGCATGTCCGCGGTGACCGCGTCCGTCTTCCCGCCGAACGGGACCAGGCCGGTGGTCTCGTCGGGCCGGCCGATCCAGAACTCCCGCAGCTGACGCTGGGCGGACTCGTCCCTCTGGAGTTGGCTGTTCTCGATCCGGTCGGCGCGTTCGACGTCGACCACCTCGACGGCCCGGCGGGCCTTGCGGCGGAGTTGCTCCGCGGTCATCACTTGCGCCGCGGCGACCATGTCCTGCTCGACCTGATCGCGTTGCTGCGCCGTCAGTCCGGTAGGCAACGTGTCGAGCGCGTCGGTCACGATCGCGGCCTTGGCCGTCGACATGCCCGGCGCCGCCATCGCGTCCTTCACCCGGGGCGCCGCCTCGATCCGATGCGCCAGACGAATCTCCCGCGCCGCCTCGCGCCGCGTGACACCAGACCCCGTGGCCACGAGCGCGGTCAGGTTCGGTGCGTCCGTGGCGCGGTGGGCATCCCTCTGGTCCGCCGCAGCGAGCAGCGCCATCCTGAGCGCACCGACCTCGCGCTCGAGGGAGTGGAGGGCAACCGTCTCGGCCGCCAACTGTTCGGGACTCAGCGAACCCAGGTCGCGCGAGCGCGCTTCAGCCAGGAACCGCTGCCCCGATCTGAGCCCACCGACGACGTCCACGCATCCCCCGATCCGTTTCGAACTGATGTGCCAAGTCTAGCGTATTGGGCCCAACATAACAAGCATCGGGTGCCACCGATTCCGGACCCGTCGCGCCGCTTCGGAGCCGGCGCGCCATACTGGCCCCGACCCTGACTCCCACGGAAGTGAGTTCCCGTGCGCAATCCCCGTGCCTTCCTGCGTCCGCTCGCCGTCGGCGCCCCGAAGCCCAGCTCCGACGTCCCGTTCCGCCCGAGCCGGATGATCCACTTCTTCGACCCGAGCAACGAGAAGATGGCCGCGAAGGTGCCGGACATCGCGAAGAAGGTCGACATCATCCTCGGCAACCTCGAGGACGCAGTGAAGACCGAGAAGAAGGAAGCCGCGCGCCAGGGCCTGGTCGACATCGCGAAGGCGACCGAGTTCGGCGACACCCAGCTGTGGACTCGCGTGAACAGCCTCGACTCCCCGTGGGTCCTCGACGACATCATCACCCTCGTCACCGAGATCGGCGACAAGCTCGACGTCATCATGGTGCCGAAGGTCGAGGGCGCCCAGGACATCCACTACGTCGATCGCCTGCTGGCCCAGCTCGAGGCCCGCGCCGGCCTCGACCACCAGATCCTCGTGCACGCCATCCTCGAGACCGCCGAGGGCGTCGCCAACGTCGAGGAGATCGCCGCGGCCAGCCCGCGCATGCAGGGCATCAGCCTCGGCCCGGCCGACCTGGCCGCCAGCCGCCGCATGAAGACCACCCGCGTCGGCGGCGGGCACCCCGGCTACATCGTGCGCCAGGACCCGACCGGCGAGGACCTCACCGTCGGCCGCACCACGTACCAGCAGGACCTGTGGCACTACACGATCGCGCGCATGGTCGACGCCTGCGCGATGAACGACATCCTCCCGTTCTACGGCCCGTTCGGTGACATCAAGGACGTCGTCGCGTGCGAGGACCAGTTCCGCAACGCCTTCCTGCTCGGCTGCGTCGGCGCGTGGAGCCTGCACCCCGTGCAGATCGACATCGCCAAGAAGGTCTTCTCCCCCAGCCCCGAGGACGTCGCGCACGCGAAGCGCGTCGTCGAGGCGATGGGCGACGGCTCCGGTGCCGTGATGATCGACGGGAAGATGGAGGACGACGCCTCCTGCAAGCAGTGCCTCGTCATGCTCGACCTGGCCCGGTCCCTGGCCGAGCGCGATCCCGACCTGGCCACGGCCTACGACCTCTGAGGAGCCTGAGATGACGCAGATCCGCCCCCGCCGTTCCGTCCTCTACATGCCGGGCGCCAACGAGCGCGCACTGGAGAAGGCCAAGTCGATCGACGCCGACGCGCTGATCCTCGATCTCGAGGACTCGGTCTCGCCCGACGCGAAGGACACCGGCCGCGCCAACGTGTGCGCCGCCGTGACCTCGGGCGAGTACGGCCACCGTGAGCTCGCCATCCGGGTGAACTCGATCGGCACGCAGTGGCACGACGACGACATCGCCGCCGCCGCCAAGGCCGGCCCGGACGCGATCCTGGTGCCCAAGGTCGAGTCGGCCGAGCAGGTGCGCGAACTCGTCGCCGCCATCGAGGCCGCCGGCGCGCCGGAGTCCACGCAGCTGTGGGCCATGATCGAGACGCCGAAGGCGCTACTGCACGCCGAGGAGATCGCCGCCGCGCACGAGCGCCTCACGGTGATCGTCATGGGCACGAACGACATCGTCAACGAGACGTACGGCCTGCACGTGCCCGGGCGCAACGCCCTCGTCCTCACGTCCCTCGCGTGGACGCTGCTGGCCGTCCGCGCCGCGGGCAAGGTCGTCATCGACGGCGTCTACAACGACGTCAAGGACGCCGAGGGCTTCGCCGCCGAGGCCCGCCAGGGCCGCGAGATGGGCTTCGACGGCAAGACGCTCATCCACCCTTCGCAGGTCGAGCCGGCCAACGAGGCGTTCGCGCCGAGCGCGGCCGACGTCGAGCGCGCCGAGGGCATGATCGCCGCCTTCGACGAGGCCGCCGCCGAGAACAAGGGCGTCGCCACGTACAACGGCAAGATGATCGAGGAGCTGCACATCCGCGACGCGAAGCGGATCCTGGCCTACGCCGAGGCCTTGCAGGGTCGCTGAGACGTGATCGAGTAGCCGCCGAGCCTGCGAGGCGGCGTATCGAGATCACGTGACGTGGTCTCGATACGCCGCTCGCTGCGCTCGCCAGCTACTCGACCGGCGGTTTTCACCGGTTCGCGCGAATGCCCCAGACTTGGCTGTAGACGGCTGACGCCTGGCGCTCAGCGCGTCGGCGCTGCCTGATCCGTTCCAGGACCACGATTCGATCGAGGTCGGCGCGCGGTCGCGGCTGACTCTTGAACTCGAACAACGACATGGAGGTCACCTCCTCTCCCGTGGTCGCCTCCGCGTGGACGGTCCCGGGGTTCGGGACTGTGGTCGGGGCAGTGGTGTTCGCGGGCATGAGGTGGGTGAGAGTCGTGGTCATGACGCGCCTCCTTTCTGATTCGTGGGATGGGTGGGCAAAAGAAGAGCCGCTCCGGACGAGCGTCCGAAGCGGCTGGTGATACGTGTCGACAGAATCGACTAGGTCAGCAACACAACGGAGCGACGCCCGGGGGCGTTCGTGAGCGCGAAGAACTTGGTCATCGGGGCTCACCTCCTGCTGTGTGCTGTGTCACTCCGATCGAAGCGACTCATCGAAGATAGTGGACTCAGTCGTCCTCTGTCGAGGTCTCTTCGGCGTGTTTCTGCGAATCTTCTTCCGGACTGAGTAGTCCGAGACGTCGACGCAGCTCCTCGAGCAGGTGGCGCGGCTCCATCAGTCCACGTCCAGGAGGTCATCCAGGGCGCTGCGCGGCACTCCCCCGGCCATCAGCAGATCGGCTGCCAGCGACCGGACCTGGGCGGCGATCGAGGCGGTGTTGACCGTGAGCCGGTCGCCCATCGCGTGCATCGCCAGGTCGGAGGCGTGGACCAGCCGCTCGTTCGCCCGCTCCAGGTCCACGGCCGAGGCGAACTCGTCGGCGTAGATCCGCACGGCGGTCACGAGGGTCTCCACGGATTCGGTCAGACGCTCGGGCGCCCGCTCCCCGTGGCGCAGCATGGAGGCGACGCGGCGAGCCAGCACCCGCGCGTCGCGCAGGGCGTTGTCCAGGTCGTTGACGCTTCCGGCGTAGCGAGCGACGTCGGCGCGCTGGTTCCAGCGCATGGGTGCGAGGCGGGCGATCTCGCTGACATTCGTGGCCGTGGCCTGCAGCGACTCGATGACGGGCTGGGTCTCGCGAGCCTCGGTGAGTGCCTTCTCGGCGACCGCGACGTCGTGCGTGCGCATCGCGTCGCCGACGTGCGCCAGCACCTCGGCCAGTCCGGCCAGCAGCTTCTGCAGGCTCTCGTCGATGTCGCGCTTCGTGTTGCGCGGCAGCGCGAGCATCATCGCGAACCCGCACAGGCCGCCGACGAGGGCGTCGATGAAGCGCGTCATGGCCGGGTTCGACGCGCCGGCCAACGGGACCACCGCCGCGAGCAGGAGGCCGGAGTTGATCGCCTGCGTGAGCGCCATCCCGGTGAGGTTGAACAGCATCGCGACCACCGCGGTCAGCGAGGCGACGAGCGCGATCTGCCAGGTGCCGCGACCGATGGCCAGGATCAGCAGCTCCCCGACGAGCACGCCGAAGGCGACTCCGAGCACCAGCTCGAAGACCACGCGCTGGCGTCGCCCGGCTCCGGCCGTCATCGCGATGACGGCGGCGATCGGGGCGAAGAATGCCTGCGTGTGCCCGAAGGCGTAGGTGGCGATCGCGTAGGACCCGCCGGTGGCCACCGCGAGACGCAGCAGCAGCCGCCAGCTGTGACGGACGCGCTCGAGGCGGTCGCGCACCGAGACGTCGGAGTGGGGCAGGCGCAACCGGCGGAACGGGAGCCGGTCGCTGGTGGTCACAGGTACAGGCCGGTCTGGCCCTCGTCGATGCGCGGGGACGCGACGGCGTGCAGGTCGCGCTCGCGCAGCAGGATGAAGCTCTCGCCGCGGACCTCGACCTCGGCACGGTCCTCCGGGTCGAACAGCACCCGGTCGCCGACCTCGACCGCGCGGACCTGGGACCCGACGGCCTCGACGCGGGCCCACCCGAGCCGGCGACCCATCGCCGCGGTGGCGGGGATGACGATGCCGCCGGACGAGCGGCGGTCGCCGGCCTCCGTGTCGAGCGCGACCAGGAGCCGGTCGTGCAGCATGCGGATCGGGAGCTTGGCGTCCATCACTTCAGGAGTCGACGCAGCAACGCGAAGCCGGCGATCGTGCCGACCGTGCCGACGACCACCGGGACGATGTGCTCGAATCGCGGTCCGGTCTGCTCGTCGACGAAGTACTCCTTGACGCGCTGCACCTGTCGCTTGGCGACGTTGCCGGGCTTGACCCGGTCGACGAGCTCGTCGATGTTGCCGCTCAACCGCGTGAGCAGCACCTCGAGCTCATCGACGATCACGTCGGGGGACGTCTGGGCGGGGTCCGGATTTCCTCGTGCCACGGGAGTCCTCTCGATCGGTGCGGGATGCCTTGTCAGGATAGTGCCCATGACGACGCGACTGCAGCCCGGCGATCCGGCACCCGATTTCACCCTCCCCACCGATGACGGGAGGTCGGTGACCCTCTCCGACCTGCGCGGACGTCGCGTGATCGTCTACTTCTACCCCGCCGCGATGACGCCGGGATGCACGAAGCAGGCCTGTGACTTCAGCGACTCGATCGACCGCCTGCAGGCCGAGGGCTTCGAGGTCCTGGGCATCAGCCCCGACCAGCCCGAGAAGCTGGCGAAGTTCCGCGAGCGCGACGGCCTGGGCATCACGCTGCTGTCCGACCCGGACAAGCAGGTGCTCGGTGCGTACGGGGCGTTCGGCGAGAAGAAGCTCTACGGCAAGGTCGTCCAGGGCGTCATCCGCTCGACCTTCGTGATCGATGCCGAGGGCGTCGTCGAGGTGGCGCAGTACAACGTCAAGGCCACCGGGCACGTCGCGAAGCTGCGACGCGACCTGGGTCTCGACGCCGCCTGAGGCGTCGCCCGCCCCGGCCCTACGCTGGGGCCAGTTGCCGGTGTGGCGGAATGGTAGACGCGCCAGGTTTAGGTCCTGGTGTCCTCACGGGCGTGCAGGTTCAAGTCCTGTCACCGGCACGGAGCGGACGTCCCCGTTGACGACGTAGTTAAGGCTTGCCTTACCATCGTCGTATGAAATCCACCGGGGGGCGGACCGCCCTCGTCACGGGCGCCGCGTCGGGCATCGGACGCGCCGTCGCCGAGCGGCTCGACTCCGCCGGCTGGACGCTCGGGCTGATCGACCTCGACGCCGAAGGTCTCGCCCGGACGACCGCCGGCCTGGACGCGGCCCACGCCGAGGTGGCCGACGTCCGCTCGGCCGACGAGGTGGGTCGCGCCGTCACGGCGATCACCGACGCTCTCGGCCCGCTGGACGCGCTGGCGTGCGCCGCCGGCGTGCTCGTCCCGGGTGGCCTGCGCGACACGACCGCCGCCGACTGGCAGCGACACTTCGACGTCAACACCACGGGCGTCCTGCACTGCCTGCAGGCAGCGGAGCCGCACCTGAACGACGGCGGCGCCGTCGCGGTGGTGGGCTCGAACGCGGCCCGCGTGCCGCGCACCGGCATGCTCGCGTACTCGGCGTCGAAGGCGGCCACCGCGGCCCTCGTGCGCGCCGCCGGACTCGAGCTCGCCGCGCGCGGGATCCGCTGCAACGTCGTCGAGCCCGGCTCCACCGACACGGCCATGCAGCGCGACCTGTGGCCCGACCCCGAGGCCGGCCGGCGGGCCGCCCTCGATGGCGATCCGGGCACCTACCGCGTGGGCATCCCGCTGCGACGCATCGCCGACCCCGACGACGTCGCCGCCCTCGTGGCGTTCCTCGTCTCGCCCGACGCCCGCCACATCACGCTCCAGCAGATCCTCGTCGACGGAGGCGCCTCCCTGTGAACCCCACCCTCGAGCCCACCCGCTCGGCGTCCGCGCTGCGCCGCTCGCCCCTCGTGTTCGCGGGATCCGATCCGTTCGCGGCCGACGAGGTGCGTCGCACGCTGCACGCGCGCACCGGCGATCCCGACCTGGCGTGCCGCGTCCTGAGAGCGCTCGAGCCCGGCGAGCGTGCCGTCGTGAGCGCCGCGTTCCGCGCCGACGGGCCCGTCGTGGCCCACTTCGTGACCCCGCGGGAACTCGAGCACGCCGAGCCGTCCCCCGTCGAGGCGCGCGTGCACGACGTCGTGCCGGAGCCAGCCCGCTCGGCCTACGTCGACCTCGTCGCCACGGCGCTGGACCGCATCGAGGGCACGGACGTCGCCAAGGTCGTGCTGGGCCGGTGCCTCGAGGTGCACAGCAGCCCCGCCCTGTCGCCCGCCGAGGTCACCGCCACCCTGCTCGACCGCCGGCCCGGCCGCTACGTCTTCTGCCTGCCGCTCGACGACCGCCCCGACGCGCGGTGGCTCGTGGGCGCCAGCCCCGAGCTGCTGGTGCGGCGCCGTGGTGCCGAGCTGGCCAGCACCCCGCTGGCCGGGTCCGTGCCCCGCTCCCCCGACCCGGACGAGGACTCCCGCCGCGCGGCCGCCCTGGCCGACTCGGCGAAGGACCTCGCCGAGCACGCCTTCGTCGTCGACCACATCGCCGCGGCACTGTCGCCCGTGTGCGAGTGGCTCGAGGTCCCGGCCGTTCCGGAGGTGCTCGCCACCGACTCCATGTGGCACCTCGCCAGTCCGATCCGCGGCCGTCTGCGCGCGCCGGAGGACCTCACGGCGCTCGACCTGGCGCAGCTGCTCCACCCCACCCCCGCGGTGGGCGGCGTCCCCACGCCGACGGCCACCGAGCTCATCGACGAGCTCGAGGGGCCCGACCTGCGCGGGCCGTTCGGCGGGTTCGTCGGCTGGATGGACGCCGACGGCGACGGCGAGCTCGCCGTGACGATCCGCGCCGGGGTGCTCGACGGCGAGCGGCTGCGGCTCTTCGCCGGCGCCGGCATCGTCGCCGGGTCGGATCCGCTGGCCGAGGCCGACGAGACCGCCGCCAAGCTCAGCACGATGACGCGGGCGGTGGGCCTGTGAGGTCGCCGCTCGCGCCAGTCCGCTCCTGGCCGGAGGAGGCCCGCCAGCGCTACCGCGACCTCGGGCTGTGGACCGACGAGACGTTTGCGGACTTCGTCGCCGACCGCACCACCCGGTTCGCCGACCGCACCGCCGTCGTGGGTCGCGACGCCCACGGCACCGAGCTCCGGTGGACCTACGCCGAGCTGGGCCGGCAGGCGAACACGGCGGCCCACC
The DNA here is from genome assembly GCF_900167475.1 of Aeromicrobium choanae. Classification (NCBI taxonomy): domain Bacteria; kingdom Bacillati; phylum Actinomycetota; class Actinomycetes; order Propionibacteriales; family Nocardioidaceae; genus Aeromicrobium; species Aeromicrobium choanae. The sequence continues at coordinate 644,991 of NZ_LT796768.1, forward strand.
GGCTGCGTCGCGCGGGGGTCGCGCCCGGCGATCGCGTCGTCGTGGCGCTGCCGAACGTCGTCGAGTACGCGGCCGTGGTCCTCGGGCTGTTCCGCATGGCGGCCCTGCCCGTGTTCGCGCTGCCCACCCACCGCGAGACCGAGCTCTCGCACTTCTGCGACGTCGCGGACGCCGCCGCCCTCGTGCTGTGCGGCACCGACGCCGACCCGACCGACCTGCACGACAAGGTCTCGGCCCACGTGAGCGTCGCGCCGCCCGCCCTCGTCGACGTGGCGGGATGGGACCTCGCCGAGGAGGCAGAGCCCGCCGCACCGGAGCACACGAGCGCCGAGGACGTGGCCTTCCTGCAGCTCTCCGGCGGCACCACGGGCCTCTCGAAGCTGATCCCGCGGACCGCGGCCGACTACCTCTACTCCGTGCGACGGTCCGCGACGATCTGCGAGCTCGACGAGACCACCGTGATGCTCGTGCCGCTGCCCGTCTCGCACAACTTCTCGATGAGCTCGCCGGGGGTGCTCGGCGTCTGGCACGCCGGCGGCACCGTCGTCCTCGCCCGCGATCCCAGCCCGCGCACCGCCTTCACGCTCATCGAGCGCGAGCGCGTCGACATCGTGCCCCTCGTGCCGCCTCTGGCCCAGGCCTGGATCTCGGCGGCCCGGCGGCGCGAGCCCGACCTGTCGAGCCTGCGCCTCGTGCAGATCGGCGGCGCCCGGCTGAGCGACGCCGTCGCCGCGCAGGTGCAGCCCGTCCTGCACGGCCGCCTGCAGCAGGTGTTCGGCATGGCCGAGGGGCTGGTCAACTACACCCGCCCCGACGATCCCGACGAGCTCGTCCTCACCACGCAGGGCCGGCCGATGTCGGACCACGACGAGGTGCGGGTCGACGGCGAGGGCCGGCTGCAGACCCGGGGTCCGTACACGATCCGCGGCTACTACCGTGCCGAGGCGGCCGACCGCGACAGCTTCACCGACGACGGCTTCTACTGCACGGGCGACCTCGTGCGCCGGCTCCCGACCGGGCACCTCGTGGTGACCGGGCGTGAGAAGGACCAGATCAACCGAGGCGGCGAGAAGATCGGTCCCGACGAGATCGAGACCCCGCTGCTGGCGCATCCCGACGTCCTCGACGCCGTGGCCGTCGGCGTTCCTGACGACCTGCTCGGCGAGCGTCTCTGCGTCGCTCTGCGGATCGAGCCCGGGCGCCCCGAGCCCACCGACCTCGCGGACCACCTGCGCGCCGCCGGCCTGGCCACCCACAAGCTTCCCGACGAGTTCCGCTTCCTCGACGCCCTGCCCGAAACCCACGTCGGCAAGAACAGCCGCCGCGACCTGCGCCGGGTGCTCGCCCGGCGCTGGTCGGCCTGACCCCAGGAGACCTCGATGACCGCTCTGCCCACCCTCATCGACTACGCGGCGCCCCTGCCGCCCGCCCGCGTGCTGCCGGACAGCAAGGCGCGCTGGGACCTTGATCCCTCGCGCGCCGCGGTGCTCGTGCACGACCTGCAGGAGTACTTCCTGCGCCCGTTCGACCGCGCGTGCCCGGCCCTGACGACGACCCTCGACGGCACCGCGCGCATCCTCGCGGCGGCCCGCGCCGCCGGGGTGCCGGTGTTCTACACGGCCCAGGACGGCGACCACTCCGACCGCGGCCTGCAGGGCGACCTCTGGGGTCCGGGGATGCGCGCCGTCGCGTCGGACACCGCGATCGTCCCCGAGGTCGCGCCCGCACCGGGCGACCGCCTCGTCACGAAGCGTCGCTACAGCGCGTTCGCCAAGACCGACCTGGCCGAGCAGCTGGCGGCGGCCGGGCGCGACCAGCTCGTCATCACGGGCGTGTACGCGCACATCGGCATCACGGCGACGGCCCTCGACGCGTTCCAGCGCGAGGTGCACCCCTTCGTGCCCGCCGACGCGATCGCCGCGTTCACCCACGACCAGCACGTCAGGGCCCTCGACATCGTCGCCGACTCGTGCGGCGTCGTGACCCTCACGGATGCCGTGGTCGGTCGGCTCGCCCCGGTCGCCGAGGAGTCGGGCTGGGAGGCCGTCGTGCGCGACGCGCTCACCCGGGCGCTTCCCGCCGCGGCCCTGACCTCGGCGCTGGCCGATCCCGAGGCCGACCTCTTCGCGGTCGGGCTGTCGTCGCTGAAGGCCTTCGAGCTGCTCGACGACCTCGCCGACGCGGGGGTGGACATCGACTTCGGCGAGCTGGTCCGCCGGCCCACGCTGGCGTTCCTGCTGGAGCAGGGCCGGATGCCGGCGCAGCGGTGACCGACGCCGGCTGGCTGCCGCTGACCTCCGCGCAGCGCGGCCTGTTCTTCGCCCATCACCTCGATCCCGCGAACCCCTGCCACACCACCGCGGAGGTCGTCGAGCTCGACGCACCCGTCGACCCGGTCCGGCTGGCTGCGGCGGTCGAGGCGGCCCATGCCGAGTTCGAGCAGCTGCGCACGGTCTTCCGCCTCACCCCGGCCGGGCCCGAGCAACGTGTGGTGACGACCGCGAACGTCCTCGAGGTCGTCGACGTGCCCGACGACGCGGCCGCGCAGGCGTGGCTCGACGCGGACCTCGCGCGCCCGCTCGACCTGGGGACCGGCCCCTGCCGCACCGCGCTGCTGACCCTGCCCGACGGGCGCTGCTGGTGGTACCACGCGGCGCACCACGTCGTCCTCGACGGCTACGGCGCCCAGCAGCTGCTGCGTCGGGTGGCCGACCTGTACGACGGCGCGGCACCCGTACCGCCGGTCCCCCTCACCGATCTCGTCGAGGCCAACCGGATCGACCAGGAGGCCGTCGCGTCCGACGACTTCTGGCACGCTCGGCTCGACGAGATGACCGGCGTCGTCTCCCCCGCCGGACGCGAGGCATCGGCGGCTCCGCGGGCCCTGCGCGCGAGCCGAGCGCTCGACGACGCGGCACAGGCCCGGCTGGTCGAGGCGGCCGCGCGGCTCGGCGAGTCCTGGCCGGACGTCTTCGTCGCGGCCCTCGGCGCCTACGTCGCCCGCTTCATGGGGACCGACGAGACGCGGCTCGGGGTCCCGCTGATGAACCGCACCCGGCCGGGTGCCGGTGTGCTCCCGGCCGCCACGACCGCCTGCACCGCGATGAACGTGCTCCCCGTGCGCGTGCCGGCGGACGGCACCGTGGCCGAGACCGTCCGCGCGACGGCGCAGGACCACGCCGAGGTCCGCGCCCACCCGCTGCACCGGCAGGAGGACCTCGCCCGCGTCCTGCGCACGGACGGGCGCCAGCTCTTCGGCGTCCAGGCGAACCTCGTGCCGTTCGGCCTGTCGCTGCGGTTCGGCGACGCGCGAGGTTCCGTCCGCAACCTCACGGCCGGGCCCGTGGAGGACATGACCGTCTGCCTGCGCGGCACGCCGGGCCGGCGGCGCTCGGTCCGCCTGGAGATCGACGCGAACCCGCGGCTCTACGGGCCGGACGAGGCCCACCGCCACCTCGAGCGGATCGCGGCGTGGCTCGAGACGTGGGCGGCGGCACCGGGCGACGCCCTCGTGACGGACCTGGCGCTGACGACCCCGGACGAGCTCGACGCGGTCGTGCACCGGTTCAACGCCACCCACGTGGACCGGTCGTCATCCACCCTCGGTCGGCGCTTCCTCGACCAGGCGGCCCGCACTCCCGACGCGGTGGCGGTCGTCGACGGCGAGACCACCCGCACCTACGCGGAGCTGGCCCGGCGCGCCGGGGCCCTCGCCACCGACCTGCGAGGGCGGGGGGTCGGCCCGGGCGACGTCGTCGGCGTCGCGCTCGAGCGCTCCGCCGGGCTGATCGAGGCGGTCCACGCGATCGCGCTGATCGGCGCCGTGTACCTCCCGCTCGATCCCGACCTCCCCGAGGCGCGCATCGCGTCGATGGTCGAGGATGCCGGCGCCGTCGTCGTCGGACCGGCCGACCTCCTCACGGCCGACTCCCCCACCACGCCGACGCCGCCGGACGACCCCGACGCGCCGGCCTACCTGCTCTTCACCTCGGGCTCCACGGGACGCCCGAAGGGCGTGCTCGTGGGCCACCGGGCCATCGACAACCGTCTCGCCTGGATGCAGCACCGGCTGCCGATCGGGCCCGGCGATCGTGTCCTGCACAAGACGCCGATCTCGTTCGACGTGTCCGTGTGGGAGCTTTTCTGGCCGCTGCAGACCGGGGCGACGCTCGTCATCGCCCCGCCGGGTGCCCATCGCGACCCGCGCGCGATCGCCGAGCTCGTCGATCGGCACGAGGTGGACGTGCTGCACTTCGTGCCGTCGATGCTGCGAGCCCACCTGGCCGACCGGGTCGCAGCGGCGGCCACCCCGTCGGTGCGGCACGTGGTCACCAGTGGAGAGGCGCTCACTCCCGGCCTGGTCGCTGGCTGCGCCGACGTGTTCGGCGTGCCGCCGGTGAACCTCTACGGGCCCACCGAGGCCGCGATCGACGTCACGCACTGGGAGTGCGCGCCGGACGAGGTCACCGTGCCGATCGGACGGCCCGTGTGGAACACGGCGTGCTTCGTGCTCGACGACCGGATGCGCCCGCGTCCCGTGGGTGCCACCGGTGAGCTCTGGCTCGCGGGCGTGCAGCTCGCCGACGGCTACGTGGGGCGCCCCGACCTCACGGCCGGCCGGTTCGTCGAGGCACCCGCTGAGCTGCGCACGCACGGCGACCGGCTCTACCGCACCGGCGACCTCGCCGCGTGGCGATCGGACGGTGCGCTGACCTACCTCGGACGCGTGGACGACCAGGTCAAGGTCCGGGGCCAGCGCATCGAGCTCGGCGAGGTCGAGGCGGCCGTGGCGGAGCAGGTCGACGCCTGTGCCGCCGCGATGGTCGGCGACCTGCTGGTGGTGTGGTTCGTGGCGCCGAACGCGGTGAAGGTGGACGACCTGCGCGAGCGCGCCGCCGCGGTGCTGCCCGCCTCCGTGCTGCCGCACCACTGGATTCGGGTGCCGTCGGTCCCACTCACGACAAGCGGGAAGGTCGACCGGGGAGCACTCGTCCGGTCGTGGGAGCCGCCCGCCGACGCCGGGGGCGACTCGCCGTCCGGGCTGCTGGAGCAGCGCGTCTGCGGCGCCTTCGCCGACGTCCTCGGACTGCCGCGGGTGGGCGCCGATCGCGACTTCTTCGCGCTCGGCGGCGACTCACTGCGCGTCCTGCGGCTGCTCGACCGGATCGAGGCCGACCTCGGGGTCGAGCTACGGCTGGCCGACGTGTTCGACGCACCCACCCCGGCTCGCCTCGCGCGCCGTGTCGCCGCCGGCGGGCCGGCCGCCGAGACCGGCGAGATCCTGACGCTGCGGCGGGGCGCGCCGGACGAGGCGCCCCTGATCCTGCTGCCGCCCGCCGGCGGCCTCGGCTGGTGCTACGCCTCGTTGCTGCCCGCGCTCCCGCCGGGGCTCGGCGTGCACACGATCCAGGCCCCCGGCCTCGAGCAGGGTGTGCCGGAGCCGGTGGACGACCTGGAGTCCCTCGCGAAGCGCCAGCTGGCCGCGATCCGCGAGATCGTCGGGACGGGACCGTTCCACGTCGCCGGCTGGTCGCTCGGCGGGATGGCGGCCCACACCGTGGCGGCGCAGGCCCGTGCCGACGGTCAGGAGGTCGGCGCGGTCGTGCTGCTCGACGCCTACCCCGCCGACCAGTGGCGGCACCTCCCCGATCCCACCGAGGCGGAGGCGCTGCGCGGCGTCCTGCGGCTCGGCGGGCTGGAGTCGCCGGACGGCACCGACCTCGACCGCGAGACGGCGGTGCGGATGCTGCGCGAGTCGGGCAGCGCCGTGGGCCGGTTGCCCGAGCGCACCCTTGCCGGCTGCCTGGCCTCGGTGGCGGAGGCGGCCCGCGTCACGCGGACCTCGCAGCACGCCGTGCTCGAAGGCGACGCCACCGTGGTGGTCGCGGCGCGGCCTCGCCCCGAGGACTGGCTCTGGGCCGAGGGGTGGCGCCCGTACGTGAGCGGCGACCTCCGCTCGGTGACCGTGGACGCCTCCCACGGCGACCTGGTGCGGGCGCCGGTCGCGCACGAGGTGGGCGGGATCATCGCCGCGCTGGTGGGCGATGCGTAGCGCGCGCCGGGACCGGCTGGTCGACCCCGTCGACCGGGCCGCCTTCACTGCGGCCCGCGACCTGGCGCGGGCGTGCGTGGGCGAACTCCTCGCGATCCCCGTGTCGCGCGTGCGACTGGCCCAGCGGTGCCCCACGTGTGACGAGGACGATCACGGGCGCCCCTCCGTCGTCGACCATCCCGAGGTCGGGGTCAGCTGGTCACACGCGCGCGGGCACGTCGTCGCGCTGGCCGCCCACGGCCCGTGCGGGATCGACGTGGAGCCACCCGTGACCGGGAAGCCGCCGCGCCGCGCACTGACGGACGCCGAGGCCGCGTGGCTCGCCGCTGGCGGCGACTTCGCCCACCTGTGGACGCGCAAGGAGGCCCTCGTCAAGGCCGGGGTCGCCGACCTCGACGAGGCGGGCTCGCTCGACGTGCTCGCCGGCACCGTGCGCGGCCTCGACCTGCGGACGTGGCGCGACGGTGCGGCGACCGTGTCGACCGCGACTCAGCCGATGGGTTCGAGCACGACTCAGCCGATGGGTTCGAGCACGACTCAGCCGATGGGTTCGAGCACGAACACGGGAATCTTCCGGTCGGTCTTCTTCTGGTACTCGGCGTAGTCGGGCCACACGGCCACAGAGCGCTCCCACCAGGTCTCGTACTCGTCGCCCTCCAGCTCGCGGGCGCGGTAGTCCTTCTTCTCCGCGCCGTCCTGCAGCTCGACGTGCGAGTTCGCCTTGATGTTCCAGTACCAGTTCGGCTGCTCGGGATGGCCGCCCTTGGAGGCGACGACCGCGTAGTCGCCGTCGTGCTCCACCCGCATGAGCGCGGTCTTGCGCAGCTTGCCCGACTTCGCGCCGACGCTCGTCAGCACGATGATCGGCACCCCCTGGAGCGTGTTGGCCTCGCGGCCGTCGGTCGCCTCGAAGGTCTCGGCCTGGGTGCGCGCCCACTCGGACGTGCTCGGTTCGTATTCTCCGGTCAGTGGCATGAGGCCAGTCTGCCCGCGCGAGCCCCGCGGCGCGACACCCTCGCAGTTTTCTTGATCCATTCAAGAAAACTCACTAGGGTGGAGGCATGCCCCTCTCCCCCGCTCCCGAGCAGTCGCTGCGCGACGCCGGGCTGCGGGTCACGCGTCAGCGCACGGCGGTCCTCGAGGCCGTCGCGGCCAACCCTCACGCGGAGACCTCGGCGATCATCGACCACGCACGCGAGTCGATCCCCGAGCTCTCCCACCAGGCCGTGTACGACGCGCTGAAGGCACTGACCGACGCGGGACTCGTGCGGTGCATCGAGCCTGCCGGCTCCGTGGCCCGCTACGAGTCGCGCACGGGCGACAACCACCATCACCTGGTGTGCCGGTCCTGCGGCCGGATCGTCGACATCGACTGCACGGTCGGTGCCGCGCCGTGCCTCACCCCCGCCGAGGACCACGGCTTCGTGATCGACGAGGCCGAGGTCGTCTTCTGGGGCCTGTGCCCCTCCTGCTCCTCCACGAACGCCTGAAGAACCCCGAAAGGACCAGCATGTCTGACAAGAACCACGACGACGCGATTCTCGCCGAGGTCAACGACCCGGACGAGGCGAAGGGCAAGTGCCCCGTCGTCCACAACCAGCTGCCGGCCCCCACGGTCGGTGACGCCAACCGCAAGTGGTGGCCCGAGCGCCTCAACCTGCAGATCCTGGCCAAGAACGCGCCGGTCCGGAACCCGCTGGACGACGACTTCGACTACCGCGCGGAGTTCTCGTCGCTGGACCTCGCGGCCGTCAAGGCCGACATCGCCGCCGTCCTGACCGACTCCAAGGACTGGTGGCCGGCCGACTTCGGGAACTACGGCCCGCTCATGATCCGCATGGCCTGGCACAGCGCCGGCACCTACCGCGTGACCGACGGTCGCGGCGGCGCGGGCGCCGGTCAGCAGCGGTTCGCCCCGCTCAACTCCTGGCCGGACAACGTCAACCTCGACAAGGCCCGCCGCCTGCTGTGGCCCGTCAAGCAGAAGTACGGCCAGAAGATCAGCTGGGCCGACCTGATGATCCTCGCGGGCAACGTCTCGCTGGAGACCATGGGCTTCGCCACCTTCGGCTTCGCCGGCGGTCGTGAGGACGTGTGGGAGGCCGACCAGGACGTGTACTGGGGCGCCGAGACCGAGTGGCTGGGCGACGAGCATCGCTACAGCGGCGACCGTGACCTCGAGAACCCGCTCGCCGCGGTGCAGATGGGCCTGATCTACGTCAACCCCGAGGGCCCCGCCGGTCACCCCGACCCCGTGGCCTCCGCGCGCGACATCCGCGAGACGTTCGGCCGCATGGCGATGAACGACGAGGAGACCGTCGCCCTGATCGCCGGCGGCCACACCTTCGGCAAGACGCACGGTGCGGCCGAGGCCGACCACCTGCAGCCCGAGCCCGAGGGCGCGCCCATCGAGCAGCTGGGCCTGGGCTGGAAGAACACCCACGGCACCGGCCACGGCGCCGACACCATCACGTCGGGCCTCGAGGTCACCTGGACCTACCACCCGACGCGCTGGGACAACGAGTTCTTCCACATCCTGTTCGCCTACGAGTGGGAGCTGTTCACGTCCCCCGCCGGTGCGCACCAGTGGCGTCCGGTCAACGGCATGGGCGAGGACATGGTCCCCGAGGCGCACGGCTCCGGCCGCCGCGAGCCCCGCATGCTGACGTCGGACATCGCGCTGCGCGAGGATCCCGCCTACCGCGAGATCTCCCTGCGGTTCAAGAACGACCCCGTGGCCTTCGGCGATGCGTTCGCCCGCGCCTGGTTCAAGCTGACGCACCGCGACATGGGCCCCAAGGCCCGGTACCTCGGTCCCGAGGTCCCGCAGGAGGACCTGCTGTGGCAGGACCCGCTGCCGGCGGGGGAGGGCGAGGTCATCGGCGACGCCGACGTGGCCGCGCTCAAGGCGAAGGTCCTCGAGACCGGCCTGACCGTCTCCGAGCTCGTCGCCACCACCTGGGCGGCCGCGTCGTCCTTCCGTGGCAGCGACAAGCGCGGTGGCCTCAACGGCGCCCGCATCCGCCTCGCGCCGCAGAACGGCTGGGCCGTCAACAACCCGGCGCAGCTCGCGAAGGTCATCTCGGTCCTGCAGGGCATCGCCGACGGCTACGACACGAAGGTCTCGCTGGCCGACGTCATCGCGATCGCCGGTGCTGCCGCGATCGAGCAGGCCGCGCGTGAGGGCGGCGTGGAGATCACGGTGCCGGTCACCGTGGGCCGCGTCGACGCGAGCGCCGAGGAGACCGACGTCGAGTCCTTCGGCTACCTCGAGCCGCGTCACGACGGGTTCCGCAACTACCAGGGCAAGGGCGGCATGCCGGCCGAGTACGAGCTCATCGACCGCGCGAACCTGCTGACCCTGACCGCTCCGGAGACCACCGTGCTGGTGGGTGGCCTGCGCGTCCTGGGTGCGAACTACGACGGCTCGGACCTCGGTGTCCTCACCGACCGTGTCGGCGCGCTGACGAACGACTTCTTCGTCAACCTGCTCGACATCGACACCGAGTGGACCGCCACCGACGAGACGAGCACGCAGTTCGCCACGAAGGACGGCCGCTGGACCGGCACCCGCGCCGACCTGGTGTTCGGCTCGAACTCCGAGCTGCGCGCGCTGGCCGAGGTCTACGCCAGCGCCGACGCGAAGGAGAAGTTCGTGAAGGACTTCGTCGCCGCGTGGACCAAGGTCGTAGACCTGGACCGCTACGACCTCGTCTGAGGCACGTCCGCCACGACGCCCCCGGGATCCCCCGGGGGCGTCGTGCGTCTCGCCCCGCCGCCCCCTCTCCACTTTTGGAAACGGTTTCACCTCGCCGGAGTCGATTGACGTGCAACGGTTTCCAAAAGTGGCGGGAGCGCGCGGCCACGGGACCCGGACGGCCGCGTAGGGTCGTGCCGTGACCAACAGCGCCCCCGGCGGCCAGACCTACCTCCTGGTCGACGGCGAGAACATCGACGCGACCCTCGGCATGTCGATCCTGGGGCGGCGGCCGCAGCCGCAGGAGCGACCGCGCTGGGACCGCCTGCTGCGCTTTGCCGAGGACATCTGGGAGCAGCCCGTCCACGGCCTGTTCTTCCTGGCCGTCGACACCGAGCTGCCGATGCCGTTCGTGCAGGCACTGACCTCGATCGGCTACCGGCCGGTGCCACTGTCGGGCACGCCCGACCAGAAGGTCGTCGACCTGGCCATCCAGCGCACGCTGGAGGAGATCGCCCGCCGCGACGCCGACGTCATGCTGGCCAGCAACGACGGCGACTTCGTCCCGCAGGTGGAGGCGCTGGTCAGCGGCTCGCGCCGCGTGGCGGTGCTCGGGTTCGAGGAGTTCCGCAACTCCCGCTTCGCCGCCCTCGTCCCCCGGGGCCTCGAGTGCTTCGACCTCGAGCACGACGTGGACGCCTTCACGGTGCCGCTGCCGCGCATCAAGATCATCCCGATCGACGAGTTCGACCCGCTCGACTTCCTCTGAGCGTGCGCCGCCGGTCAGGCGGCCGAGGCCTCGTCCCGGCGGGGACCCCGGCGCAGCTCCTCCCAGCCCGGCCGGCTGAGCGGATCGACCTCGACCGGCCACCACGCGTACGACCGGCCGTCGCCGGCCGAGGCCTGGAAGTCGTCCCCGGCGACCAGCTGCTCGGCGTGACCCTGCGCGTCCGTGGCGACGACCCACCGCGCGCGGCCCGGCAGCGTCAGCACCGCCTCGTGCAGGTCGAGCCGCACCCACGGCACCGGCCGCCCGGTGCTCGCCTCGGCCAGCTCCACGCGCCGGCTCGCGCCGAGCGGCTGCGACACGGCACACACCACCAGGGCGGTCCCTTCGTCATCCAGGGCGATCAGGTCGCCGGCGCGCAGCTGCGACACCGGGCGTCGGATCGGCTCGGTCATGACGGTCACCTCCGGACGGGTGCTCGTGAATGGGACTTCAGTCATTCATGTACAACCAAACGCGACGGACCATCTCAGGATGTGGTCGATCGGGTGATAGCCAACCCCACTCACCGGGCAGCCCACGGGGTGGTCAGCGGCGCAGGACCTTGCGGGCCAGCGTGTTGCCGAAGAACTGCCCCACCTGGACGAAGGCCACGATGATCAGGACGACCGTCCAGGTCACCACGGTGTCGAACTGGCGGTAGCCGTACTGCTGCGCGAACGCGCCCAGTCCGCCGGCGCCGATCGCGCCCGCGATGGCGCTCATGTCGACGATGGCCACGAAGGCGAACGTGTAGCCCAGGATCAGCGGCCCGAGGGCCTCGGGGACGACGACGGTCGTCAGGATCCGCAGCCGGCTCGCGCCCATCGACCGTGCCGCCTCGATCACGCCGGGCTCCACGGTGACGAGGTTCTGCTCGACGATGCGCGCGATGCCGAACATCGCCGCCAGCGTCATCGCGAAGATGATCGCCTTGTTGCCGATGCCGATCCCCACCACGACGCGCGCCAGCGGCTGGACCGCCGCGATGAAGATGACGAACGGGATCGGGCGGAAGAAGTTCACCACGACGTTCAGCACCGTGAACGCGACACGGTTCGCGAACAGCCCGCCCGACCGGGTGGCGTAGAGCGCGAGCCCCACAGCCAGGCCGAGGACGCCGCCGATCGCGACCGTGATCGCGACCATGTAGACGGTCTCCCACGTGGCCTCGCCGATGAGCGGCCAGAGCTCGGGAAGGTTGGTGTCCTGCGCGATCATGCGAGCACCTCCACGCCGTCGAGGCGGCCCACCTGGGCGACCACGGCGTCGACGTCCTCACCGTGCACCGACAGCGTCACGTGCCCGAAGACGGACGAGCCGACGCGGTTCACGCCGCCCTGGACGACCTCGACCGAGACGCCACGCGCGGCCAGTGCCGCGAAGACCTCCGCCTGGCTGGTGTGGCCCTCGACGTCCACCACGAGCAGCCGGCCGCCGAAGCGCTCGCGGAGCGCCTCGAGCTCGGCGCCCTGTGGCACCTCGTCGACGAGCGTCGCGACGAAGCGGCGCGTCACCTGCTCGCGCGGGCGCGCGAAGACCTCCGCGACGTCGCCGGACTCCACGACGCGCCCGTGCTCCATGACGCTGACCCGGTGGGCCAGCGTGCGGACCACGTCCATCTCGTGGGTGATGACGATGATCGTGATGCCCAGGTCCTCGTTCACCTTGCGCAGCAGCGACAGCACCTCACGCGTGGTGTCGGGGTCGAGAGCGCTGGTCGACTCGTCGGCCAGCAGGATCGACGGGTTCGTCGCCAGCGCCCGGGCGATGCCGACGCGCTGCTTCTGCCCGCCCGAGAGCTGCTCGGGGTAGGCGTGCGCCTTGTCGGCGAGACCGACGAAGTGCAGCAGCTCGGAGATCCGCCGCTGCCGCTCCGCCTGGTCGACCCCGGCGAGCTTCAGCGGGAACTCCAGATTCCCCCACACGGTGCGCGACCGCATGAGGTTGAACTGCTGGAAGATCATCCCGATGCCCTGCCGCACCCGGCGGATGTCGCGCTCGCCCAGCTGGTCGAGCCGCGTCCCGTCCACCGTGACGCTGCCGGAGGTCGGCTGCTCCAGCGCGTTGACGAGTCGCACCAGGGTGGACTTGCCCGCACCGGAGTAGCCGACGATCGCGTGGATCTCCCCGGCCTCGACGTCGAGGTCGACGCCCCGGATCGCCTCGATCGGGGCGCCGCCCTTCTTCGTCGGCGCGAACGTCTTGTGGACGTCGCGCAGCTCGACCAGTGCCATGTCAGCCCTGCGCGCGGGTGTCCGCCTCGACGTCGGCCAGCGACGCCTGGAGGTCGGCGGCCGGCGTCTTCAGCAGCTGCGCGGTACCGCCCGAGACCTCCTGGACCCCGTCGAGGACGGGCTGGCTGTTCTGGTAGATCTCGATCAGCTTCTTGTACGTCTCGTTGTCCTTGTCCTCGGCGCGGACGGCGAAGACGTTGATGTACGGGACGGCGTTCGGGTCGGACGGGTCGTCCTGCGCGATGGCGTCGGAGAACTTCAGACCGGCCTTCTCGACGAAGTCGTTGTTGACGATCGCGGCGGCCACGTCGGGCAGCGAGGTGGGCGTCAGGTCGGCCTTGAGGGCCTTGACCTTCACCTTGGAGGCGTCCTTGTCGACGTCGGCGAGCGTGGAGAAGATCGAGCCGCCGTCCTTGAGCTTGATCAGACCGGCCGACTGCAGGATCAGCAGGCCACGGGCCTGGTTGCTGTCGTCGTCGGGCACGACGACGGTGTCGCCGGCCTTGATCTCCTCGACCGAGTCGACCTTCTGCGAGTACAGGCCCAGCGGGTAGATCGCGGTGGCGCCGACCGGGACGAGATCCTGGTCGTTGGCGACGTTGTAGTCCGCGAGGTAGACGATGTGCTGGAACTGGTTGATGTCGATCTCGCCCTCGGTCAGCGCCGGGTTGGGCTGGGCGTAGTCGGCGAAGTCGACGACCTCGAGGTCGATGCCCTCCTTCTCGGCCTCCTCGGTGAGCGTCTTCCAGTAGGGGTCGCTCGCGCCCACGGTGCCCAGCTTGACCTTGGTCAGGTCGCCGCCGGCGCTGTCGCCGCCCCGGGTGAGGGCGAAGGCGATCAGGGCCCCGATGACGGCGATCACGACGACCGCCAGCGCGATCGCGGGTCCGCGGCGCTTGGGGGCCTCGATGAGGGGGGAGTTCTGGTCGGACACGGTGGTTCCTTTCGATGGTGCGACGGCCCCGGTCCTTGTGGGGGGAGCCACGAAGACCGTAGGCAGGTCCCCCACACCCCTGCGACCACGTCTCACCCATCAAGAACGGACGTCCGCACGGTCGCCGAAGTGATAGCGCCTACTGTGGGTTCGTGTTCCGGATCCTGTTCTTCGAGCCGCGGATCGCGGGCAACACCGGCAACGCGATCCGGCTGGCCGCCGCCACCGGGAGCCACCTGCACCTCGTGGATCCGCTCTTCGACTTCGAGGACAGCAAGCTGCGCCGCGCCGGTCTGGACTACCACGACCTCGCCGTCGTCACGGTGCACGAGACGCTGGAGCAGGCCTACGAGGCCCTGCTGCCGGCCCGGGTGTTCGCGTTCACGACAGCCGCCACCACGGGGTACGCCGACGTCGCCTACGAGCCCGGCGACGTGCTGCTGTTCGGGCCCGAGCCGACCGGCCTGCCCGAGGACGTCCTCGCCGACGACCGCGTGACCGACCGGCTGCGGCTGCCGATGCTGCCGTCGCGCCGGTCGATGAACCTGGCCAACTGCGCCTCGATCGCGGTCTACGAGGCGTGGCGGCAGCACGGGTTCGCCGGCGGCGTGTGACGAAGGTCTCGGACCGGCACGCATCGGCCGCTGATACGGTGCGGTTGCCAGTCGCGCTCCTCGTGAGCCAGGGAACCCGGTGCGAACCCGGGACTGACGCGCAGCGGTAAGGGTGACGGGCGGGGCAACACGCCACTGGACTTCGTGTCCGGGAAGGTGCCTCGTCCGGATGATCCCGAGTCCGAAGACCTGCTGGCCGTGGGGTTCCACCCCGCGTCACATCCGCCATCAGGCTCCGCGACAAGAGCCAGGACAGAAACGAGGGGTCCATGTCCCCATTCCGTCGCACCACCCTGCCCACCCGCGTGCTGGCCACGCTCCTGCTGTCGTCGGTGGCCCTGGCCGCCTGCGCCGGAGCCCCCGAGAGCGACGCCTCGGCTGCTGCCGCGAGCGACCACTACCCCGTCACGGTCGAGAACTGTGGCGTCCAGATCACCTACGACGCGGCACCGTCGCGCGCCGTCAGCATCTTCCAGGGCGCCACCGAGGTGATGCTGTCGCTCGGGCTGCAGGACCACATGATCGGCACGACGGGCCTCGACGACGCCGTCGCCGACCGGTGGAAGGAGCCGTACGACGCGATCGACGTCCTCGGCGACGGCGCCCTGTCACGCGAGGAGCTGCTCAAGCACGAGTCCGACTTCGCCTACGCCTCCTACATCAGCGCGTTCGACGCCGACAAGGCCGGTGATCGCGATGAGCTCAAGGATCTCGGCGTCGCCAGCTACGTCTCGGAGTCCAGCTGCATCGAGCGCAAGGACCAGACACCCGCCTCCTTCGACAAGATCTGGAAGGAGGTCGGCGACATCGCGACGATCTTCGACGCCGAGAAGGCGGCGCGCAGCTACATCGCCGACGAGAAGAAGCGGATCGCCGACATCTCGGCCGAGCAGGCCGGCGAGGGCCTGACGGTCTTCTGGTACGACTCCGAGACCAAGTCCCCCTACACCGGTGCGGGCACCGGAGCGCCTCAGCTCATCATCGAGACGGTCGGGGCCACGAATGCGTTCGCCGACGTCAAGGGCACGTGGGACTACGTGCCGTGGGAGGACGTCGTCGACGCCGATCCCGACGTGATCGTGCTGGCCGATGCCGAGTGGTCCACCGCGAAGGAGAAGATCGACTTCCTCAGGAAGGACCCGGCGCTGAGTCGCCTCACGGCGGTGCGCTCGGGCGCCTTCGTCACGCTGCCCTTCTCCGAGACGACGCCCGGCGTGCGCGTGGTCGACGGCGCGCAGCACATGTCCGAGCAGCTCGAAGCGCTCGATCTTGACCGCTGAGGCCGTCGTCGCGGACGCCCCGGCCCTGCGCCGGGTCGGGGCGCCGACGTTCCTCGGCGTCGCGCTGGTCGCCCTGGTCGCGACGATGCTGACGGCGCTGGCCGTCGGGGCGATCCATGTCCCCCTCGGGGACGTCATCGCGGTGATCGGCCGGCGACTCGGGCTCATCGAGGGCTCGCAGGTGAGCCTGCGGGACGACCAGATCGTCTGGCAGCTGCGCCTGCCGCGCGTGCTCGGTGCCGCCGCGACCGGTGCGGGCCTGGCCATGAGCGGAGTGGTGCTGCAGTCGCTGACCCGCAACGCCCTGGCCGATCCCTACCTGCTGGGCGTCTCCTCCGGTGCGACCGTCGGGGCGGTCCTCGTGATCGTCCTCGGGTTCGCGGTCGCCGGCCTCGGAGGCACGGCGATGCTCACGGTCGCCGCCTTCGCCGGGGCCATCGCGGCCCTGCTGGCCGTGCTGGCGCTCGCCACCGACCCCACCGGAGGTCTGCCGCCGGCTCGGACGATCCTGGCCGGCGTCGCGGTGGCCCAGGTGTGTGCCGCCTTCACGGCGTTCGTCGTGATCGTGAGCGATCAGCCCAATGCCGCTCATCGCGTCCTGGCCTGGACCCTGGGCTCCTTCGGCGGCGTGCGGTGGAGCACCGCGGTCTTCCTCGTGATCGTGACGACCGTGGTCGCGGTCGCCCTGATGTTCATGGCGTCCGACCTCGACGCGTTCGCGTTCGGCGAGCACGCGGCGGACTCGCTGGGCGTCAACGTCGTCCTCGTCCGCTGGATCCTGCTGATCCTGACGTCACTGCTCGTCGCGGCGCTCGTCGCCAACGTCGGCGCCATCGGCTTCATCGGGCTGGTCGTGCCGCACATCGCCCGTCTCGCGATCGGCCCGCTGCACCTGCGCCTGCTGCCCGCCACGGCGGTGATCGGCGCCATCCTCGCGGTCGGCGCCGACCTGATCGCACGCACGATCGTCGAGGGCACCGAAGTACCGGTCGGAGCCGTCACGGCACTGGTCGGGGCTCCGGTCTTCGCGATCCTGCTGAGGAGGCAGCGATGAGGCTCCGAGGTCACGGACTCGCGTGGTCGGCCGGCGGACGTCGCATCGTCGACGGCGTCGACATCGAGTGTGCGCCCGGCACGTTCACCGGCCTGCTCGGTCCCAACGGCTCGGGCAAGACCTCCCTGCTCCGCCTGCTGACCGGCACCCAGGTCCCCGACGAGGGAACGGTGACCCTCGACGGTCGCGGCATGCACGAGCTGCGTCGTCGCGAGCGAGCCCGTCACCTGGCCGTGGTCGAGCAGCACGCCGACACCGGCCTGGACCTGACCGTCCGGCAGGTCGTGGAGCTGGGGCGCATCCCGCACCGCGGACGCTGGCCATCGGCGCGTCCCGGCACCGACGCCGCCCTGACCCGGGCGATGCGGGTCGGCGAGGTCGAGGCCTTGGCCGATCGACGGTGGTCGACGCTCTCGGGTGGAGAGCGTCAGCGTGTCCAGCTGGCGCGGGCGCTCGCCCAGGAGCCGTCCGTGCTCGTGCTGGACGAGCCGACGAATCATCTCGACCTGGGCCACCAGATCGGCTTCATGGAGCTCGTGCGTGGACTCGGCATCACCGCCGTCGCGGCGTTGCACGACCTCGATCTCGCGGCGGCATTCTGCGACCAGGTCGTCGTGATGGAGCGTGGTCGCGTCGTCGCCGGAGGTGATCCGCACACCGTCCTCACGCCTGCGCTGCTGGCATCGGTCTACGGGGTGCGGGCCGCGGTGGACCGGCACGCCGTGGCCGACCGCCTTCGCGTCACGTGGATCGGGACCCAGGCATGAACGACGCGAACGCCATGCCCACGGAGGCCCTAATGCTCGTCGCGATGGGCGTCGACGCCCACGGCCACGCCGCACAGCTCGACGAGCTCGGCGCCGCCATCGGCGCGACCGTCGCCTACCTGCAGCAGGGGGCTCCGGCACTGGTCGACGAGCTCGACCGCCTCGCCGACGGGGGCGTCTCGCGCATCCGTCTGGTGCGCGCACCCGTGGGTGCCACGACGCCGGCACGGTCGTGGCTGCGCCGGGTCGCAGCACACTGGGTGCGCGAGCGGCCGGGAACCGAGGTGCTCGTCGCGGGACGAGCCGTCACCGGCCGTGAGGCGCCCCTGCAGTCGCCTGCGTGGGAGAGCGTGCCCGCGCATCGCCACCACGTCCTCGTGTGCCGCGGACCTCGCTGCACCGCCCGAGGCGCGGCGCAGACGGCATCGGCCCTGGCCGACACGCTCGCCGAGCGAGGACTGGGTGACGACGAGGTCCTGGTGACCCAGACCGGCTGCCTGTTCCCGTGCAACCACGCACCCGTGGTCGTCGTCCATCCCGATGACACCTGGTACGGGCAGGTCGACCACGAGCGCGCCCGGCAGCTCGTGGATGACCATCTCCTGGCCGGCACCGTGCTGCCGGGAGTCCTGCCGCGCGAGGTGGCTCGATAGCCTTGGGCACATGAGCGACTCCCCCCGATCCGCCCACGCCTGGGGCCTGGCCACCGTCACGCCCGACGGCACCGTCCTGGACGTCTGGTACCCGCAGCCCCTGCTCGGCTCCGCCCCGGAGACCACCACCGAGCCGTCC
Source organism: Aeromicrobium choanae (assembly GCF_900167475.1). Lineage (NCBI taxonomy): Bacteria > Bacillati > Actinomycetota > Actinomycetes > Propionibacteriales > Nocardioidaceae > Aeromicrobium > Aeromicrobium choanae. The sequence continues at coordinate 663,184 of NZ_LT796768.1, forward strand.
GCCCTGGTGGCCGCCGCTCGCGAGGACGCGATCCGCGGGGTCGAGACCCGCGTGGTGCACACCGAGATCGCCGACCTGGACGCCGCGCCCACCGACGCGTACGACGTCTACCTGCGCCTGCACCTGCTGTCGCACCGCCTCGTGCAGCCGCACGGGCAGAACCTCGACGGCGTCTTCGGACTGCTCAGCAACGTCGTCTGGACCACCATCGGCCCGTGCCCGGTGGAGGCCTTCGAGGACGTGCGCGCCCATGCCCGCGCCGCCGGGCTCACCGTCGCGGTCACCAGCGTGGACAAGTTCCCGCGCATGACCGACTACGTCGTGCCCACCGGCGTGCGCATCGGTGACGCGGACCGCGTGCGCCTCGGGGCGCACCTGGCCGAGGGCACCACCGTCATGCACGAGGGCTTCGTCAACTTCAACGCCGGCACGCTCGGGCACGCGATGGTCGAGGGCCGCATCTCGGCCGGCGTCGTCGTGGGCCACGGGTCCGACGTCGGCGGCGGCGCCTCGATCATGGGCACCCTGTCCGGCGGCGGCAAGGAGGTCGTCAGCGTCGGCGAGAACTGCCTCATCGGCGCCAACGCGGGCATCGGCATCTCGCTGGGCAACGACTGCGTCGTCGCCGCGGGCACCTATGTCACCGCCGGCTCCAAGGTCACGCTGCCCGACGGCACCGTGGTGAAGGCGGCCGAGCTGTCGGGCTCGGACGGCATCCTCTTCCTGACCAACAGCCAGACCGGCGCCATCGAGGCGCGTCCCCGCGGGGGCCGCACCGGCGTCGAGCTGAACGCCGACCTGCACGCCAACTGATGCGCTGGATCGTCGCCACCGTCGTCGCGACGGTGGCGCTCGTGCTCGTCGTCTTCAAGGTCTTCGAGAGCGGCTCCGACGCGCGCGGCTTCTGTGTCGCCACGGTCGGCGACCGCACGGTCGAGGTCGACCTCGAGCAGGCGAAGTGGGCGGCCCTCATGGCGGCCAAGGCCCAGCAACGCGGCCTGCCGCCGCGGGCCACCACGATCGCCATCGCGACGGCCTACCAGGAGTCGAAGATCCGCAACATCGACTACGGCGACCGCGACTCGGTGGGCCTGTTCCAGCAGCGGCCCTCGCAGGGCTGGGGCACCGTCGAGCAGATCCTCGACCCGCAATACTCGATCACGAAGTTCTACGACGCGCTGGAGAAGCTCGACGACTACGAGTCGATGGAGATCACCGACGCGGCCCAGGCCGTGCAGCGCTCGGGCTTCCCCGAGGCGTACGCCGACCACGAGGCCGATGCGCGCGTGCTCGCCTCCTCGCTGCGCGGCTTCTCCCCCGCCGCGTTCGCCTGCTCGACCGATCTGACGACCGAGTCGAGCACGTCCGCGGACCTCGAGGACTACCTCAATGCTGCGTTCGGCCGCGTGCGCGTGGACTCGGACCCCTCGTCGGGGCAGAGCGCGATCGCGCTCACGGGCGAGGACGTGGACTCGCGCGGCTGGGCGCTGGCGCAGTTCCTCGTCGCGAACTCGACCGAGTTCCGCATCAGCGAGGTCACCTTCGACGACATGCGCTGGGAGGCCGGCCAGAGCGAGCCCGGCTGGGAGCCCACGGAGGACGCCAGCCGCACCGAGGTGCGCTTCGTCCGTCGCTGACCCCGGCGCCGCGCGGGTGCCCCCTCGCCCCCTGGCCGCACTTTTGGAAACGGATGCACCTTCTGCCTGAGCAAGAAGGTGCATCCGTTTCCAAAAGTGGCCGGGGACGCCGCGGGAGTCGGGTCAGCCGACGTCGCGACGCAGCGTGATGAAGCGTCCGAGCAGGACGAACACCACGACGTATCCCAGCAGCACGGCGGCGCCTGCGCCCCGCGACAGCAGGTCGGCGGACGCGTCGGACGCGAAGAAGCTCGAGCCCATGACGGCGTCGGCCGCCGCGCCGGGCAGGAACTTGGCCACCTCGGAGGTGGCGTCCCACGCGCCGAGAGCCACTCGGGCGATCGGCTCGATGAACTGCGTGAACGCCAGGATCACGATGATCGCGGCGACCTGGTTGGTCAGCACGCTGCCGACCGCGGTGCCCAGGATGGCCCAGATCGTCATGACGACCACGGACATGCCGAGCAGTACGAGCACGTCGCTCGAGCCGAGGTACGCCCCGTCGCCGCGCCACGCCAGGACGGGCGCCGCACCGAGCACCGTGGAGAGCGTGCCGATGACGCCGTAGACCACGCCGACGACGAGGCCGGCGACCAGCTTCGCCGCCATCAGCACCGAGCGGTTCGGCTGGGCCAGCAGGGACGCCGTGATCGTCTTGTGCCGGAACTCGCCCGTGAACAGCAGGCTGCCGATGATGAGCGGGAAGACGTAGCCGATCGGGCTGGTCAGGGAGTAGATCTGCTTCGCCAGCTCCTCCCCCTCCGCCAGGGCAGCGCCACCGGTCATGTCCTCGCCCATGTCCACCGTGAACGAGAACGCCATCACGACGCCGATGAACACGAGGTACGCCACCAGCACGAGCGCCAGCAGCCACCAGAGACGCGTACTGAAGAGCTTCCTCACCTCTGCCTTGATCGCCGTGCTCATGCCGTCACCTCCCTTGAAAAGGCACAGTACGTCGGCGCCGGCATGAGATCTCCTTGGTTCACTCGCTGTCGCTCGCTCATGCCGCGACACCCCCTCGCGACGCCGGGGCGTCGGGACTGGAGGTCAGGCGCAGGAAGACGTCCTCGAGGCCGACGCCCACGTCGGCCAGCTGGTGCACCTCGATGCCCGCGCCGAAGGCGGCGGCGCCGACCTCGGCCGCGGGGACGTCGATGATGTCCACGCCGCCGGCCACGGGCTCACGGCGCCAGCTCCGCTCGGCGGCGAGCGCCTCGATGCGGTCGGGCGCGGGCCCGGCCAGGCGCACGCGGGACTCCACGAGGGCGTGCAGGCCCTGGAGCGGCGAGGCGTGCACGAGGCGCCCGCCGGCGATGATGACGACGTCGTCGACAGTGTGCTGCACCTCGCTGAGCACGTGGCTCGACACCAGCACGGTGCGGCCCTCGGCGGCGAAGGCGCGCAGCAGGTGACGCAGCCAGACGATGCCCTGCGGGTCGAGACCGTTGGCCGGCTCGTCGAGGAGGATCACCTCGGGATCGCCGAGCAGCGCGTAGGCCAGGCCGAGGCGCTGGCGCATGCCCATCGAGTAGCCGCCGACGCGGCGCTTGGCCGCGTCGGTCATGCCGACCAGCTCCAGCAGCTCGTGGCAGCGCGCGTCGGTGGCACCGACCTGGGGCGCGTAGACGCGCAGGTGGTCCAGGCCCGTGCGGCCGGGGTGGAAGCTCGAGGCCTCCAGCGCGGCGCCGACCGTGGATCCGGGCTGGTGGATCTCCTCGTAGCGCTTCCCGCCGATGAGGGCGTGGCCGCCGGTGGGCTTCACGAGCCCCAGCAGCATGCGCAGGGTGGTGGTCTTGCCGGCACCGTTGGGGCCGAGGAATCCGGTCACCGCGCCGGGGCGGACGGTGAAGCTCAGGTCATCGACGGCCTTGACGGAACCGAACTGCTTGGTCAGGTGATCGACGACGATGTCGGTCTCGGTTCGCATGTCTCGACCCTAACGTCAGGTTCAGTTTGGTCCGAGAGCGGTGCAAGCCCGTGTCGCGAGTGGCGCAGAAAAGCCCGCCACCGCGTGAGTGACGGGCGATTCTGCGCCGCTCGCCGTGCCGGGGGGACGACGCAGGGCGGCGGCGACGGCTCAGCCGCTACCGCTGCTCTTGCGCGCCTGGCGAGACAGCGAGTCGATGGTGACGGCCAGCAGCAGCACGGCACCCGTGACCATGTAGCGCACGTAGGCGTCGACGCCGACGAGGTTCAGGCCGCTGGTGATCGACTGCAGCACGAGCATCCCGAACAGCGCCGAGTACACCGAGCCGCGACCGCCGAAGAGGCTGGTGCCGCCGATCACCGCGGCGGCGATCGCCATCAGGTTGGTGTCCGTGCCGCCGCTGGTCTGGCTCACGGCCTGCAGGCGTCCGGCCGCCAGCACGCCACCGAAGGCGGCGAACATCGAGCACAGCGCGAAGACCGAGATGTACACGCGGTCCACACCGATGCCGGCGCGACGCGAGGCCTCCTCGTTGCCGCCGACGGAGAACACGTGCCGGCCCCACGTGGTGCGGCGCAGCAGGAAGTCCATCCCGATGATGACGCCCACCCACAGCAGCGGCATCGCGCCGATGCCACGGTCGATGTTGAGGTACCAGGCGACGCCGGCGACGGCCGCCGTGATCAGCACGGCCTTCACCACCACCGACTGCAGGCCCGGGGTCGAGAGGTTCGCCGCGGACCGGCGGCGGATCGTCCGCACCCGCGCGAGCAGGTACGCCAGGCCCACGACGCCCGCCAGGACGTACGAGAGCCACGGCGGCAGGAACGTGAAGTTGGCGAAATCGATCAGCGCCGAGTCGCCGGGCAGGTTCACCGTGCCGTTCGAGCCGAGCACCTGGAGCTGGGCTCCCAGGAAGGCCAGCAGTCCCGCCAGGGTGATGACGAAGCTCGGCACGCCGAAGCGGGTGTAGAGCACTCCGTAGAAGACACCGATCAGCAGGCCCGCGCACAGCGCAGCCAGGATCGAGCCGAGCAGCGGCCAGCCCTGGTAGACCAGCAGCACCGCGAGGATCGATCCCGAGAGACCCGACACCGATCCGACCGACAGGTCGATCTCGCCGAGCAGCAGCACCAGCACGATGCCCACCGAGATCATGCCGATCGTGGCGGAGTCCAGGCTCAGCTCGACCAGGTTGCGCGACGACAGGAACCGCGGGTTCATCGCGTAGAAGACGATCCAGATGACGACCAGTCCGACGATCACGGGGATCATCCCGAGGTCGCCCGATCGCAGGCGCCGGCTCAGGTTGCCGAGCAGGGCCTTCGGCGACGTGTCCTGGACGAGGCGCTCGTCGGCGCGGTCCGCAAAACTCATGACTGCTCCTCGGGGAGGTCGACCTGCGGGATCGGGGACACGTCGGCTCCCTCGGCACGCGCGCGGCGGGCGGCCACGACGTTGTCCGAGGCGCCGGTGATCGCCGCGACCAGCTGGTCGGTGGTGACCTCGTCGATGGTGAACTCGGCCGCGTTGCGGCCCAGTCGCAGGACGTAGATCCGGTCGGCCACGGCCTGCACGTCGGCCATGTTGTGCGAGATCACCACGACGCCGAGCCCCGACTCGCGCAGCCGCTCGATGAGGTTGAGCACCTCGGCGGTCTGGGCGACGCCGAGGGCGGCGGTCGGCTCGTCGAGCATGACGATCTTCGGCTCGCCCACCAGGCTGCGGGCGATGGCCACGGTCTGGCGCTGACCGCCGGACAGGGCGGCGATGGGGATGCGCACCGACGGGATCTTGGCGGAGAGCTGGCGCAGCAGCTCCCAGCTGCGCGACTCCATCGTCTCCTCGTCGAGGACGCCGGCGGAGGTCGCCTCCTGGCCGAGGAACAGGTTGGCCACGACGTCGAGGTTGTCGGCCAGGGCCAGGTCCTGGAAGACCGTGGCGATGCCGAGGGCCTGGGCCGACTTCGGACCGTGGATCTGGACCTCGCGGCCCTCCACCTCGATCGCGCCGGAGTCGGCGGAGTAGACGCCGGAGATGATCTTGACGAGCGTGGACTTGCCGGCGCCGTTGTCTCCGACGAGCGCCACCACCTCGCCGGGTCGCACGTCGAAGTCGACATCGGTGAGCGCCTGGACGGCACCGAACCGCTTGCCGACGCCGCGCAGGGAAAGCACGGGTGTGGTCATGGGAATTCCTGGGGTCGGACGAGTGAGGAAGAGGAAGCACGGTGGGGCCGGCCGGGCCGGCCCCACCGTGGCTCACTCAGGACAGACCGGCCTTCGTGCACGCGTCGGCGTACTCGGCGGTGCAGATCTGGTCGACGGTGTAGAACTCGTCCTTGACGACCGTGTCGCCCACGTTGTCCTGCTTGACCGAGATCGGGTCGAGGATGAACGAGGGCACGCCCTGGAAGTCCTCGGTGCCGCTGATGTCCTCGCCGTTGACGAGGTCGACGGCCAGCTCGGCGGCCTGCTCGGCCTCGGCCTTGATCGGCTTGTAGACGGTCATGAACTGCTGACCGGCGATGATGCGCTGGATCGCGGCGAGCTCGGCGTCCTGCCCGGTGATCGGCGGGACGTCGCCGGCGCCGGCGGATTTGAACGCGGCGAACACGCCACCGGCCTGGCCGTCGTTGGCGGCGTACACCCCGGCCAGGTCGCCCGGGTCGACCTTGTTGAACTGCGAGCTGGTGAACTTCTGGGCGTTGTCCGGGCTCCAGTCGGGGTTGTCGTACTCGGCCACGATGTTCAGGCCGCTGGCGTCGAGCACCGAGTGCGCGCCCTTCTTGAACTGCGCGGCGTTCGGGTCGGTGGGCGAGCCGTTCAGCATGAGGATGTCGCCCTTGTCGCCGGTGGCCTCCACGAGGGCCTCGCCCTGCATCTGGCCGACTCGCTCGTTGTCGAAGGAGATGTAGTAGTCGGCGCCCTCGATGAAGCGGTCGTACGCGACGACCGGCACGTCGGAGCCCTGGGCGGACTTGACGATCGTGGTCGCGGCCTTGCCGTCGACCGGGTCGAGCACCAGCACGGACGCGCCGTTGGTGATCGCGGACTGGGCCTGCTGCTGCTGCTTGGACGCGTCCTGGTCGGCGTTGAGGTAGTCGACCTTGCAGTCGTCGCACAGCTCCTTGACCTTGGCCTCGAAGAGCGGCTTGTCGAAGCTCTCGTAACGGGTGGTCTTGGTCTCGGGAAGCAGGAGAGCGATGGTCTTGCCCTCGTCCGAGCCGCTGTCGCCGTCGTCGTTGGAGCCGCAAGCAGCGAGGCTGCCGAGGCCGATCGTCAGGGTCGCCGTCACCATGGCGACACGGGAGATGGTGTTCACAGTTCCTCCAAGAAATGTCGACCCCACGTCGGCGTGGGGCATGACCAGTGAACTACGTCACAACTTTGACGTCAAGAGATGAACGCAAATCCGGTCGCTACACCGTAAGGCATGACGTTGCCTTCAGGTCTTGACGACAACTGCGACGTCAGTCACAGTGGACGCCATGTCCACCAGCCCCGGCTCGACCGCCGCCCTGCGCGCCTCCAACCAGAGTCGGGTCGTACAGGCGGTACGCGAGGCCGGTGGCCTCAGCCAGGCCCAGATCGCCCGCCGGACGCAACTGGCCCCGGCCACCGTGTCGGGCATCATCCGCGAGCTCGTGGCCGCCGGCTTCCTGCAGTCCGAAGGCGGTGCCGGGCGCCGTGGCGCGACCGTCACGGTCTCGCGCGGTGCCGGCGTCGTGGCGGGCGTGGACTTCGGCCACGCCCACCTGCAGGTCGCGCTGGCCGATCTCGGCGGCGAGATCAGCGACTCGCGCCTGGCCCCCCTCGCGCCGGACGCCCCGAGCGACGGCTCGTTGGCCCTGGCCCGCACGATGATCGACGACCTGCTCGGGTCGGCCGGCCTCGGCCACGACAGCCTGCGCGCGGTGGGCATGGCGATCCCCGCCCCGATCGGTCGCGACGGGATCATCGACTCCGGCTCGATCCTGCCCGGGTGGGTCGGCGTGGAGGCCCGCGCCGCCGCCGAGAAGGTCTTCGAGCGCACCACCGTCGTCGACAACGACGCCAACCTCAGCGCCCTGGCCGAGTGGAGGCTGGGCGCCGGGCGCGGTCATCAGGACCTCGTCTACATCAAGATCGCGTCGGGCGTCGGCTGCGGGCTCGTCCTGGACGGCCGGATCCACCACGGGGGCCTCGGCACCGCCGGCGAACTCGGTCACCTGACTATTGACGAGTCCGGTCCCCTGTGCCGGTGCGGCAGCCGCGGCTGCCTCGAGGCCTATGTCGGCGGCGCGGCCCTCATCGCCCAGTACGCCCCCACCGGCGGAGAGCTGGACGTTCCGGGGTTCGTCGAGCGGGCCCTGCGCGGCGACCAGGGCGCCCGCCGACTGATCGAGGACGCCGGCCGCCACCTCGGTGAGGCCGTCGCGGCGGTCGCGAACCTGCTGGGCCCCGAGGTCGTCGTGATCGGAGGCGACCTGGCGGCCGCCGGCGACCTGCTGCTGGACGAGGTCCGGGCCTCGATGCGCCGCCACGCCCTGACCCCGGTCGCCCGCGAGGTGCGGGTCACCGGCTCGGAACTGACCGGGCGCCCCTCGTGCGTGGGCAGCGTGCTGATGGCCCTCGAGGCCGTCGAGCTGCCGGGCTGATCAGGCCAGCCGGGCCGCCGCGGCGGCGATGCGCTCGTCGGTGGCCGTGAACGCGAACCGCACGTGGTGCGAGCCCGTGGCCCCGTAGAAGTCACCCGGTGCGACGAGGATGCCGCGATCGGCGAGCCAGTCCACCGTCTCGCGGCACGGCTCCCCGCGGGTGGCCCACAGGTAGAGCGACCCCTGCGAGTGGTCGATGCGGAAGCCCGCGCCCTCCAGCGCGGCGCGCAGCGTGGAGCGGCGCGCGAGGTACCGCTCGCGCTGCTCGTCGACGTGGACGTCGTCGCCCAGGGCGGCCTGCATCGCGGCGGCCACCGGCGTGGGCAGCATGAAGCCCAGGTGCTTGCGCACGGCCAGCAGTTCGGCGACCACCGACCTGTCGCCCACGACGAACGCGTCGCGGTAGCCGGCCATGTTGGACCGCTTCGAGAGCGAGTGCAGCGCGATGATGCCGTCGAGCGACCCGCCGTTGACCTCGGGGTCGAGCACCGAGACCGGCTCGCCCTCCCAGACGAACTCCAGGTAGCACTCGTCGCTCACGAGCAGCGCGCCTGACTCGCGGCAGAAGTCCACCCACGCCTTGAGGTGCTCGCGCCCCACGACGCGACCGTGCGGGTTCGCGGGGAAGTTGATGAAGACCAGCTTCGGCCGCTGCGGACCGAACGCGACGCGCGAGTCCGTGGGGATCGCGGTGGCGCCCGCGTACGCGGCGCTCACGGCGTAGGTCGGGTAGGCCGTCTCCGGGAGTCCGACGACGTCGCCGGGACTGACGCCGAGCTGCACGCACAGGTTGGCGATGAGCTCCTTGCTGCCGATCGTGGCGAGCACGTTCTCAGTGCCCACCCCCGTGATCGCGAAGCGGCGCTCGAGCCAGTCGACGACCGCGCGGCGCAGCGATTCAGGCCCCAGGACCGTGGGGTACCCCGGCGAGTCGGCGGCGGCGATCAGGGCCTGCCGCGCGACCTCGGGGGTCGGGTCGACCGGGGTGCCGATCGAGAGGTCGACGAGTCCGTCGGGGTGCTCGGCCGCGCGGGCCTTGGCGGCGGCGATCGTGTCCCAGGGGAAGTCGGGGAACCGTTCCGACACCCGGACGCCTGGCACCGTCACTCCTGGTTCTGCGGGGGCAGCGCCTTGATGAGCGGGTGGTCGTCGTCGATCACGCCCATCTTCGCCGCGCCGCCGGGCGAGCCGAGGTCGTCGAAGAAGTGCACGTTCGCGTCGTAGTAGTCCTTCCACTCGTCCGGGGTGTCGTCCTCGTAGAAGATCGCCTCGACCGGGCAGACCGGCTCGCAGGCGCCGCAGTCCACGCACTCGTCGGGCTGGATGTAGAGCATGCGGTTGCCCTCATAGATGCAGTCGACCGGGCACTCGTCCACACAGGCACGGTCCTTGATGTCGACACACGGCTGGGCGATCACATACGTCACGGGCTTGCTCCTTCGGTTCTGCTCCAGTATCGCGTGCCCGACCCGAGTCGCGCTGGGCGGGTTCGCCTCATGAGATCGTGGCGTCGTGGATCTGGTCGGACGCCGCGTCTCCGTGCGGCATCGTGCGGCGGGTGGGGTGCGCGACGTCGTCGGCCGCGTGCTCAGCGCCGACCCCGACGGGCTGCGCATCGAGCGGCGCGACGGCGACCTCGCGTTCGTTCCCGCGGGCACGGTCCTGGCGATGCGCGTGGTCCCGGATCGGCCCGTGCGCACCCGTCCTGCCACCGCCGTCTCCCCCGAGGACCTCACCCGGATCACGTCGCGCGGCTGGCCCGCCGTCGAGTCCGCGCCGCTGGGCGACTGGGAGCTGCGGGCGTCGGACGGGTTCACCGGCCGGGCGAACTCCGCAGCCGTGCACGGCGACTCCGGCGTGGAGGATCCGTTCGGCGCGGTCATCGACTTCTACACGACGCGCGGCCTGCGGCCGCTCGTGCAGCTGGTCGAGGACTCGCCCTGGCACCGGCGGTTCGTGGCGGCGGGCTGGACCGGTGTGGTCGACCAGCCCCCGGGCGCGATCGTGCAGGTGGCCGACCTGCGCTCGGCACCCGAGCCGGACCCCGAGGCAGTCGTCCGCGATCACGCCACCGACGCGTGGTTGGCGCTCTACGGGCGCGTTCGCGATCCCGCCGCCGCGCGCGCCGTGATGGAGGGGCCCGCGACCGTGGGGTTCGTGTCGATCGGCGACGTGGCGATCGGGCGCGTGGTGGTGACCGGCGAGTGGGCCGGGCTGGCCGCCGTGGAGGTCAACCCCGCCCACCGGCGCCGCGGACTGGCCCGGCGCATCGTCGAGACCTCGCTGGCCTGGGCCGTCGCCCACGGCGCCGACAAGGCCTACCTGCAGACGATGCGCGACAACGCCCCCGCCCTCGCGCTCTACGAGCCCTACGGCTTCACGACGCACCACGCGTACCGCTACCTCACACCCGGCTGACCCGCGGTGGTTTCGATATGCCGGCTCGTTCCTCGCCGTGCTACTCAACCACCGGTGATCGAGTGCCGGCGAGCTTGCGAGACGGTGTATCGAGATCACCGTCTGCGCGAGGTCAGTCGGCCTTGGGCTTCTTGCCGCAGATGACGCGATCGGCCGCCTGGTAGTAGGCGGTGTCCTTCTCGGTCTTGACGCGCTTGCCGCCCTGGTAGAAGTCGCGGTGGATGTCGATGTCGAAGCCGGTGACCGGGGCCTGGCTGACGCACGCGTCGGTGTCGTCGTACTGCGTGCCGGGCTCGCGGAAGTTGTAGCGCTCGCTCGAGCGCGACTTCACCGTGTAGACCTTCGTGCCGTACATCTCCACGTTCATCCGGCCGACCGTGCCCGGGGTGCTCTTGTCGACCCAGGCGCGGATGACGACGCCGGTCTTGTAGGGGTTGCGGAACCGCAGGTCGAGGCTGCCGTAGTAGATCGTCGCCTCGCGGCCCACCGGGTAGCGGTCGATGTAGAAGGCGTGCGGATGGTGCTCGATGTCGTCGAGGCCGGAGAAGAACGCCGCGTTGTACGCCGTGGTGGCGACCTGCGAGACGCCACCGCCCAGCTCCTCGCGGAACACTCCCCCGTTGATGACGAAGCCCGCGACGAACCCGTTGGCCGCCGTCCGCTCGCCGACGATGTCGTTGAAGCTGAAGGTCTCGCCCGGCTCGAGGATGACGCCGTCGATGCGGCGGGCGGCCTCGGCCTGGTTGGTGTTGCGGTAGTCGGCGTGCGGGTACTCGGTGGTGAAGCTGCCGATCTTCTCCTTGATGCCGAGGGCCTGGGCGTCCTTCGTGGTGAACTCGGGCTGCACCGCGCTGGCCTCGACCGTGATCGAGCGAGCGGCGCCGGTCTTCGTCAGCACCGGAACCAGCTGCTTCGCCATGGTGTCGGGATCCAGGCCGACGCCGGCCTTGCTGGGCACGACCACGGCCTTGCCGCCCTCGAAGCGGAACGAGGCGTCGACCGCGCGCTTGCCGATGCCCGTGGTGGAGCTGGTGAGCGGCTTCGCCAGGTCCTTCGCGTCGACGACCGGGACCATCGTCCCGTCGCTGACCACCACCGACAGTGCGGGCGCATAGGCGGTGACGGGCAGGTCGACCGTGGAGTCGCCCACCTTCAGCGCCACGGGGCCGGCGACGGCCGGCTCAGCGATGTCGCGCAGGGCCTGGCGCAGTCCGGCCACGTCGACGGCCGGGGCGACGGACTCCACGGGGACCTCGACGGGCTCGTCGGTGGTCAGCCACGCGTCCCGGATCTCCGCGGCGAACTCGTCCTGCGGGACCTCGTTGCCGGCCTTCGGTCGGCGCGCCTTGGGCTTCGCGTCGGGAAAGGTGATCTGCGCCTCCACGACCGGCTGGTCGACCGTCTCGGCGATCGACGCGACGGCTGCGGAGAGCTTCGCGGTGTCCACGTCGAGCACGGGATCGTGGGCGGAGCCGCCGGCGACGAGGGCGATCATGTCGCGCGGGTCCCACGACCGGCCACCGGCGGACTTGACGCTGGCGGGGACGTCCACCGCGAGACCGGCCTGCGTGGGCTGGATCTCGATCTCGCGATCCTCGAACGTGGCGACGATCGGCTCGTCGACGCGATCGGCCAGACCCTGCGTGAGGGCGTCCTCCGCGGCGTCGGGGCTCATGCCGCCGACGTCCACCCCGGCGATCGAGGTGTCGGCGGGCAGGCGCTGGCCGGTCATCACGTAGCCGGCAACGTAGGCGATCGCGAGCACGGACACGACGGCGCCGAGGGCGATCAGCCCGCGACGGCGACTCATGCGCCCCCTCGGTAGACGGTCTTCTCGGAGTCGTCCTGGCGGATGATCGAGCCGTAGTGCGAGCGGTAGTACAGCAGCGGGTCGTCGGTCTCGTCCTGGTACTGCGCCCACGTGACGCGCCCGATGAGGATCAGGTGGTCGCCGCCGTCGTGCTCGGCCTCGGTCTCGCACTCGAGCCAGGCCAGGGCGTCGTCGAGCAACGGCAGGCCACCCGGGCTGCGGTGATGCTCGATGCCGGCGAACTGCGTGTCGAGCGGGCGGCCACGATGGGCGAACCAGGCCGAGGTCTCACGGCCGTGCTCGGACAGGATCGAGACGCCCCACCGGCGCGACTCGCGGACGGCGTCGTGGAAGCGACTGCCCTTGTTCGAGCACACCAGGACGAGCGGGGGAATGAGGGACACGGACGTGAACGCGCTCGCGGTCATGGCGTGATCGATGCCGTCGTGCTGGGTGGACACGACGGTCACTCCGCTGGCGAATCGCGACAGCGCACCCCGGAAAGCAGCTTGATCGACGGACTTCTCCACCCGCCAAGCCTACGGGCTGCGGCCCAAGCGGCAGTTCGGCCCGACCGTCAGTCAAGACCGGCGAACAGATCCTCCTCGAATCCCGACTCGCCGACGGGGCCCCGGCGACCCTTCGCCAACCGGTAGTACTCGGTGCCCCAGGCGATCGCCGCGAGGTCGATGCCCATCGCGAAGAAGACCCCGTCGGGGGTGATCTGCGTGGCGTGCGCCCGCATCGCGTCGAGCTTGGCGGTGACGTGCTCGGGGGTGGACGAGACGGCCGTGCTGAGGTCCTCGTCCTCGATGAACATCGGCGGGAGGTTCTCCGGGTCGATCTCGAACGGCGGGGGCTGGCCGGCGTCGGCCATCATCCTGGCGCCCTCGCGCATGCGGGAGGCGGACTCGGCGGTCCAGTAGATCTTGGGCACGTCCCACGCCGGGCCAAGGTCGCGCCGGTGCGACTCGACGGCCGCCAGCGCCGCGGCGTAGTGCGCCACGCGGTGCGCCTGGATGTGGTCGGGGTGGCCGTAGTTGCCGAACTCGTCGTACGTGACCAGCACGTGGGGGCGCAGCTCGCGGATCACCGCCACGAGGTGGTTCGCGGCCTCGAGGAGGTCGGCGCGCCAGAAGGCGCGCGGGTCGATCTCCTCCATCGCGGCGGCGTTGCCGTTCTCGTCCCAGACCATGCCGGAGTCGCGATACGTGCCGTCGCCGCCGAGCCGGCGGAAGTCGGTGACGCCCAACTGGGCCATCGCGTCGCTGAGCTCGATGAGCCGCTGGGGACCGAGCCGGTCCTCCTGCTCGGCGGCGAGGTGCTCCAGCTCGGGGACGAGGACCTCCCCGTGCTCGCCCAGGGTGCAGCTCACGAGCGTGACGTGGGCCCCCTCGGCGACGTACCTGGCCATCGTGAGGCCCGATTGGATGGACTCGTCGTCGGGGTGGGCGTGCACGAGGAGCAGTCGGCGATCGGACATGCCCCCAATGTAGGGGCCGACGGTGACAGCCCGCCCTGACAGGATGGGAGGCATGACGGAGTCCTACCCCCGACTGGCCGCACGCACGCTGCGCTTCACCCTCGGCATCCCCCGCAACCTGACGGTCTCGCCGGACGGCGCCACCGTGCGCTTCATCCGCACGCCCGACGGCGTCACGCGCTCGGGCGCGCTCTGGGAGTACGACGTCGCCACCGGCGAGGAGTCCCTCCTGGCCGACCCGGTCGACGTGCTCGGCGGCGCCGACGAGGACCTCTCCCCCGAGGAGCGCGCCCGCCGCGAGCGCAGCCGCGAGGGCGCCGGTGGCCTCGTCTCCTACGACGTCGACGGCACGGGCCGCTGGGCCTGCTTCCCCTTGTCGGGACGGCTCTTCGCGATCCACCTCGGCGCTGGCGCCGTGCGCGAGCTGCCGGCGTCCGGCGCCGTCATCGACCCGCGCCTCGATCCCACGGGCCGGCACGTCGCGTACGCCAACGCCGCGGGCGAGCTGCGCGTGGTGGGCGTGGCCGGGACCGACGACCGCGCCCTGGTCAGCCCCGACTCCGCCACGCAGGCCTGGGGCCGGGCCGAGTTCATCGCCGCCGAGGAGATGGACCGCTTCCGCGGCTTCTGGTGGGCGCCCGACGGTCGATCGCTGCTGGTGGAGCGGTACGACGACGCCGACGTCCAGGTGTGGCACATCGCCGATCCGGCGAACCCCGACCAGCCCGCCGTGGAGCAGCGCTACCCCGCCGCCGGCACGACGAACAGCACGGTCACCCTCTGGCACGTCGGCCTCGACGGCGAGGCGCCCACCGAGATCGTGTGGGACCACGAGGCCTTCGAGTACCTCGCGCGGGTCGACTGGTCGCAGGGCCACGACCCCGTCCTGCAGGTGATCAGCCGCGACCAGCGCAGCAGCCTCGTCCTCGAGGCCGATCCCGCCACCGGCGCCACCCGCACCCTGCGCGAGCTGACCGACGACGCCTGGGTCGAGCTGTCCTCGGCACCCCGCCGTGACGCGCAGGGCCGCCTCGTCACGCTCGAGGACGTCGCCGACCGCCGGCGGGTGTGCCTCGACGGCTCCCCCGTCAGCGGCGACGAGTGGCAGGTGCGCTCGATCGTCACGATCGACGAGGCGGGCATCCTCACCACCGCCTCGGCCGAGCCCACCGAGGTCCAGCTCGTGCGCTTCGGGGCCGACGGCTCCGCCGAGGTGCTGACCGAGGGCGCGGCCGTGCACGGTGCCGTCGCCGAGGGCGGCACCACCGTCGTGGTGCGTCACGGCCTCGACTCCTCGTCCGCCACGATCTCCGTCCACGCCGGCGACGCCACGGGCGCGATCCGCGTCCTCGCCGAGCCCGCACCCTTCACTCCCGAGGTCGAGATCGTCCACCTGGGCGAGCGCGACCTCCGGGCCGCGGTGCTCTTCCCCCGCGACCACGTGCGCGGGTCGCGGCGCCTCCCGCTGCTGATGGATCCGTACGGCGGCCCGCACGCCCAGCGCGTGCTGGCCTCGGGACGGATGTTCCTCGAGGCCCAGTGGATGGCCGACCAGGGCTTCTGCGTGGTCGTGGCCGACGGGCGCGGCACGCCGGGGCGCGGCTCCGCGTGGGAGCGCGAGATCCGCGACCGCTTCGCCGAGGTCACGCTGCAGGACCAGGTCGACGCCGTCGCCGCGGTCGCCGCGCGGTTCCCCGACGACATCGATCCCGAGCGCGTCGGCATCACCGGGTGGTCCTACGGCGGGTACCTGGCGGCGCTGGCCGTGATGGCCCGTCCCGACGTCTTCCACGCGGCGGTCGCCGGCGCTCCCGTCACCGAGTGGCGGCTGTACGACACCTGCTACACCGAGCGCTACCTCGGACACCCCGACGAGCAGCCCGACGTCTACGACGCCAACTCGCTGCTGCCGCTGGCGCCGCGGCTGGAGCGTCCGCTCATGCTCATCCACGGCCTGGCCGACGACAACGTGGTCGCGGCGCACACGCTTCGGCTGTCGTCAGCCCTGCTGGCGGCGGGGCGCCCCCACACGGTCCTGCCGTTGTCGGGGGTCACCCACATGACGCCTCAGGAGGAGGTCGCGGAGAACCTCAAGCTCATACAGATGGAGTTCCTGCGGCAGCAGCTGGCTTGACCAGCCGCAGGCGACGGCCACCTTGGCCGGCGACCGGACGGTTGATCGGCACCACGTCGCCGTGACCGCCGGGGACCTCGACGAGTGAGGCCATCGCCTTGCCGAACTCCTCGACCGCCTGGTCGGCCGCGTCGAGGCGGCCGGCCTGCAGGTGGAAGGACTGCCACATCTCGGGGTACTCCCGGGCGATGACGCGGGGACTGTCGGACTTCAGCGTCACCTTCTGCAGGAACGCCTCGGAGTCCGTGCGCAGCGGGTCGAGGCCGCTGTAGTGGACGACGATCGGCGGCAGCCCGTCGAAATCGCCGTGCAGCGGCGAGACGCCGGGATCGAGCGGATCGGCGCCGCCCAGGTACGTGCGGGCCCAGCGGGTGGCCAGGGCCGGGGTGAACCACGGGTCCGAGGCCGAGGGGCGCGAGCGCTCGATGTCGGCGTTCATGTCGAGCCAGGGGCTGATCATGCCGATCGCCGCGGGCATCGGCAGGCCGAGGTCGCGGATCTCGAGCGCCATGGCCAGGGCCAGGCCGGCGCCGGCGTCGTCGCCCGCGAGGACGACGGTGCTCGGGTCGACGCCGTAGGACGGGAGCGCCCGGTAGAGCGCGATGAGCATGTCCAGCGCGGCCGGGTAGGGGCTCTCGGGAGCGAGCGGGTACTCGGGCAGCAGGACGTCCATGCCGGCGTGCATCGCCACGTGGGCGGCGAAGGCACGGTAGGCACGCGAGCTGCCGACGACGTGACCGCCGCCGTGCAGGTAGATCATGGTGGCGCGGCCGGTGGCCGGACCGGTGCCCTCGACGGTGACGAACTGCACGGGCAGTCCGGCGATCACGTCGAAGTCGTAGATCGCGCCCTCAGGGGCACGGGCAGCAGAGGCGATCGAGTCGGCCATGGTGCGCTTGGCACCGAGGCTGACGCGGGTGGAGTGCATCACGGGTCGCGCCAGCAGTAGGCGGGTACGGACGAGCGGCTTCGGAACGCTCATGTCTTTCTCCTTCGCGAAGGTCGGGGCAGCATCCGACCTAAGTAAGTAGGTATTGACTTCAAGCAAGTGACGCCAGATTAGGGCGGCGATGACGCCACGTGCAATCGAAACCTGAGAATTTGTGATTCCGGCGACATTTCTTCGTCAATCCAGTCACATTGGTCACATGTCCCCCATTGGTATCAGTGCTCCACTCCCCTGGTGCGGGTGCGTGTCCTACGGTTTCAGCCGTGACCGTTGAACGAGGCCCCAAGCGGCGGATGAGCGCGGAGCGACGCCGTGCCCAGATCATCGACTCGGCGCGTCACGTGTTCGCCCAGAAGGGGTTCGCCGCCACCCGCACGCGAGAGATCGCGGCCGAGGCCGGCATCAACGAGGCGATGCTCTACCGCCACTTCCCCTCCAAGGAGGAGCTCTTCGAGGCGTCCGTGCTCGAGTCGATCGACGCGGCGATGGTGCGAGCCACGGAGAACGCCCGGGGCATCAGCCGCGACCTCGCCGGCTCGGCCACCGACATCGAGGACGGCATCCGGAAGTTCTTCACCGACCTGCTCGACCTCGCCGTCGACCTCGGCCCGCTCATCGGCGCCACCGGCTTCGGCCCGGAGTCGCCGGTCCGCACGAAGCTGATCGAGCGCCTGGACGCACTCTTCGAGGTGGCCACGGCGATCACCGTCAGCGGCATCCCCGATCTCATGCGCGACGACATCGACGTCCGGCTGGGCATGGAGAAGGTCTTCGGCGCGCTGTGGTTCACCGCGGAGATGGCCCGGTGGACCGAGCGGCCGTTCGACCGCGAGACCGTGCTCGACCAGATGATGGTGACGATCTTCGAGGGCATCATCCAACTGCCGGAAGAGGAGACCGCGGTCCCCACCTGAGCGCGAAGCTCCCGGCGAACCGCTGGGCCAGCTCCGGGTCGCCCGCCGCCACCCGCGGCAGCTCGCCGCGCAGGAGGTCGCGCCCCGCGACCAGGACGACGTCCGGTTCGCCCTCGGGAACGGTCCCCGCCACCGGCGGTGCCGGCGGGGCGACCTGGTGGATCACCAGGCTCCCGTCGCCCACCCCCACCCGCAGCACGACCGCCTCGACCCGCAGCTCGTAGTCGGTCGGGGTCGCCGACGCCGCGATCTCGGGCCGGAACGCCGCCCGGAGCGCCACCGTGAGCCCGTCCGCGGTCGTGAGGTCCTCGGCGCCCGGCTCCCCCAGCCGCTCGACACCCCACCGGCTCAGGGCGAGCACGATCGGCTCGAGGCTCCGTCCGACCTCGGTGAGCTCGTAGACGAGCCCGCAGTGGCGCAGCGGCACCCGCTGGACGACGCCGCCCTCCTGCAGGTCCTTGAGGCGCGCCGAGAGGATGTTGGTCGGGATCCGCGGCAGTCCCTGCTTGAGGTCGGTGTAGCGCCGCGCGCCGACCAGCAGGTCGCGCACGATGAGCAGCGCCCACCGCTCGCCGATCACCTCGACCGCGGCGGTGACCCCGTCGTACTGGTCGTAGCTGCGAGCCACCACCGTGTCAGGCCTGCTGCCCCTGCTCGGCGAGGTACGCCTCGGGACCCTGCTCGGCGGCCACCGGATCCATGTACAGGAAGCTCAGGCTGTTCCCGTCCGGGTCGTCCAGGTCACGGCTGTACATGAACCCGTAGTCCTGCACCTCGCGCGGCTCGGAGCCCCCGGCGGCGAGACCGGCCTCGACGACGCGGTCCACCTCCTCGCGGGACGTGCGGCTGAAGGCCGTCGAGACCAGGGCGGTGGTGGCCGGGTCGGCCACCTGCTTGTCGGTGAAGGTCGAGAAGAACTCCCGGGTCAGCACCATGAAGTAGATGTGCTCGTCCCACACGACGCACGCGGCGTTGTCGTCGGTGAACTCCGGCTTGAGGCTGGCGCCCAGCGCCGTGTAGAACGCCTTCGCGCGGTCGAGGTCGGAGGTGGGCAGGTTCACGAAGATGTCGGTCATGATCGAACTCCAGTCGATGACGAGCGGCCCAGCGCCGTCTGCGGAGTGCCGTGATCCCACACTTGCAAAAAACAAGCAACTCGTCAATGGTGCTGCGATCGCTTGATGCGCCGAGGTTCGGCGGGCAGCGGCGCCGGCGCGGCGGAGGGCGGCTCCGGCGCGACGACGACCCATCCCCCGGCCTCCTCGGCACGGTGCGCCAGGGCCGGCACGGAGTCGGCGACCTCGACGAGCCAGGCGGCGTCCTCGAAGTCGTCCTCGCCCGCGAACTCGTCGCGGTGGAGCCGGCAGGCGATGCCCTCGGCCCCGAGCACGGAGGCGAAGGCCTCGGCGTCGTCGCGTTCGTCGAAGTGCACGTCAGCCATGGTGCGACGGTAGCGTCCGGGCCTCCGTCCGCGGCAGGATCCACCGGGTGAGCGCGAGGCCCCACAGCGCCGCCATCACGAACATCACCAGGCCGTAGACGGCCGCCGGCACCGAGAGCTCCACACTGTCGAGCACCTCGACCGCCACGTAGATCGCCAGCGTGGCGTTGTGCACGCCGATCTCGAACGAGCACGCCACCGCCTGTCGCTCGGTGACGCCCGCCCAGGCGGGCACCACGAACCCGATGACCAGGCTCGCGGCGCAGAAGATCGCGACCGCCAGGCCGACCGAGGCCGCGTAGTCCCCCACGTTCGAGCGCTGGTCGACGACGATGCCCACGATGATGATGAACAGCACCAGCGCGGAGCCGATCCGGACGGGCTTGTCCATGCGGTCGGCGAAGTCCGGGCTCTTGGCCCGCACCCACATGCCGAGCACGACCGGGATGAGCACGATGGCGAAGACCTCGACCACCTTGCGGTACTGCAGGGTGACCTCGTCCCCGAGGTCGAAGTAGGCCATCGCCAGGTTCGTGACGATCGGCAGTGAGACGATCGCGACGACCGAGTTGATGGCGGTCAGCGTGATGTTCAGGGCGACATCGCCGCGGAAGAGGTGGCTGAACAGGTTCGCGGTGCTGCCGCCGGGCGAGGCGGCCAGGAGCAGCATGCCCACCGCGAGCACGGGCGGCAGGTCGAGCGCCAGCACGAGCCCGAAGCACACGACCGGCAGCAGCACGAGCTGGCACAGCAGGGCGATCGCGACGGCCTTCGGCGACCTCCGCACCCGCGCGAAGTCCGCGACGGTCAGCGACAGCCCGAGACCGAACATGATGATCCCGAGGGCGATCGGCAGGCCCACGGTCGACAGCATCGAATCCATGGCCGACACCCTACGTGACGGGTGTCACATTCCGGGTCGGTTCAGAGTGCGGCGCGGATGGCCGGCAGGCGGGCCTCGAAGGCGGCCAGCCGGTCGCGCGTGCGCTGCGGCTCGCCCTTGCGCGCGAGGTTGAGCATGCCGGGGTCACCCCGCTCGATGCCGGCGGCGATGCGCTCGGTGGCGGTGGTCATCCGGGCGACCACCGCGTCCAGCAGCGCCATCGGTCCCCACTCGGCGTACGTGTCGACCACGAGGTCCAGTCGCCGGACGACGTCCTCGAGCGGGATCTCGCGGTAGAGCGGGATCGCCGTCCAGCACAGGAAGGCGAGGTCGTCGATGCGCTGCCCCGGCCCGGCCAGGTCCCAGTCGATCATCGCCACGAAGTGCCCGCTCTGGATGATCCAGTTGTAGGCGCCGGGATCGTTGTGGCAGATGATCTCGTCATCGCCCAGCTCGACCTCACCGGCCTGGCGCCACGTGCGCGGGCCGTCGGGGCGAAACTCCTCGACGATGTCGTGGAAGTCGCGCAGCCACGCCACCGCCTCGACGAGCACCGTGTCCAGCACCACCTCGTCGTCGACGGGCACGCCGCGACCCTCGATGTACGAGACGATCTCGCGGTCGTCCTCGTCCAGTCCTGAGACGTGCGGGATGCCGCCGAGGCCCTCGTCGGCGAGCCAGCCCAGCAGCTCGTGGACGGCAGGCGTCCAGGGTCCCGTGGGGCGCCGGACGGTGCGGCCCACGCGCCACACGCCGCCGGAGCCACCGGGGAGGTGTTCGGGGATCTCTTCACCACGTGCCACGCTGGCATCGTGACACACCACCACGCGATCGAGCCTGCCGAGGGACCGCCCCGACCCCGCCTCGCGTGGTCGCTGACCGCCGCGGTGCTCGCCGTGGCCCTCGTGGCCTTCGGCGCCGTGGCCGCCCTGTGGCCCGACCCCGACGACGTCCCGCAGGGCGCCGACCCGTACGGCGCGGTCGCGATCCTCGACGCCACCGTCACCGAGGTCACCCCGTTCGACTGCAACAGCACGGGCACGGGCCCCGACAACATCCCCATGGTCGAGGGCTCGTGCGCGAACGTCACGGCCGAGACCGAGCGCGGGACGTCGGCGGTGTTCACCCTCGATCCGACGCGCTACGTCGGCGGAGCGGTGCAGGAGGGCGACGACATCCGCGTCATCGAGGTCGCCCCCGACGGCCAGCAGCCCACGTACGAGTTCTACGACCACCAGCGCGGTCCCCAGCTGATGATCCTGGCGATCGTGTTCGCGATCCTCGTCGCCGTGGTGGGCCGTTGGCGCGGACTGTTCGCCCTCGTCGGCATCGGCATCACCCTGCTCGTGCTGCTGCGGTTCGTGCTGCCGGCACTGCTGGCCGACCAGCCGCCGATCGCGGTGGCGGTGGCGGGCTCGACCGTCATCATGCTGGCCGTGCTCTACCTGGCCCACGGCGTGTCGATCCGCACCACCGCCGCCCTGTTCGGCACCCTGTTCGGCATCGGCTTCACGGCCCTCGTCGGCGCGATGTCGACGGACTGGGCCCACCTGACCGGGGTCGGGTCCGAGGACGACCACCTGCTGCTCGCCACGGCGCCGCAGATGAGTCTGGCGGGTGTCGTCGCGGCGTCGATGGTGATCGCCGGACTCGGCGTGCTCAACGACGTCACCGTCACGCAGGCGAGCGCGGTGTGGGAGATGCGGGCCCTCAAGCCCACGGCCGGCCGCGCCGAGCTGTTCGGCTCGGCCATGCGCATCGGCCGCGACCACATCGCCTCGAGCGTCTACACGCTCGTCTTCGCGTACGCCGGAACGGCGATGACCACGCTGCTGCTGATCTCGGCCTACCAGCGCCCGCTGCTCGAGGTCGCCGTCACCGAGGGGATCGCGCAGGAGGTGGTGCGCACCCTCGTGGGCGCGATCGGCCTCGTGCTGGCCGTGCCCATCACCACGGTGATCGCCGTGTGGCTCGCGCCCGCCCGCATCGCTGAGCGTGACCTTTCCGGGGTCAACACGCCGTGAAGCACCCCGCGAACGTCACGCTCAGCGCTCCAGACGCGCCCTGATCGCGGCGGCGAAGCGCTCCGCCGCACCCGGGACGAGGTCGAGGTAGAGGCACGGCTCGACGGCCTCGATCTCCATGACCACCGGGCCTGCCGGGCCCGGCACCAGGTCGACGCGCACGTAGAGCGGCAGGCCGAAGCGCGCGGCCAGCTCGCCGTGGGCGGCGTTCGCCAGGTCGAGGTACTCCGGTGCCGCATCGCCGGCGGTGACGAGGTCCTCGTCGTGCATGATCGCGGCCTCGGAGGCCGGGTCGTCGGGGTCGAGCAGCGCGGCCGTGCCCTGCTCGCGCAGGACCGGCTTCTTGTGCAGCACGTGCGAGACCTCGCCGCCGATGAAGACCACGGCCGTCTCGCCCGCGGCGTCGACACCCTCGACGTACGGCTGGACCATCGCGACGCGACCCGACGCGTTGATCTGCGAGATCAGCTCACGCGCGTCGTCGTGGTGATCGGGGTCGAAGCGGCCCGTGTCGCGCCCGCCGGCCGAGACCGTGGGCTTCACGACGACCTCGCCACGCAGCTGCGGCGCCTCGGCCCCGGGCACCACGTACGCGGTGGGCACCGTGGGCACACCGAGCGCGCCGAGGTAGGCCTTGTCCGAGTTGAAGGCGACCAGGTCGGGGGCATTCGAGACACGGTCGCCGAGCGAGCGCACCCACACGACGAACGCCTCGCGCTGGATCGTGTAGTCCCAGGCCGACCGGATGACGACGTGGTCGTAGGCCGACCAGTCGACGTCGGGGTCGTTCCAGACGACGAACTCCGCGCCCACGAGGCGCGCGGCCTCGTGGTCGTCCTCGAACCCGTCAGCGAGTCTGTCGCAGGTGGCGAAGGCGATGCGTGCCACTCAGAGGCCCCGTTCCTTGCGGAACACCGCGACCACTGCATTGGCATGCCCATGCCCGAACCCGAAGTCGTTCTTCAGGAACGCGACCTGCTCCATGTGCTTGGCGGTCACGACCGACTCCAACTGGCGCATCCAGTGCTCGATGGGCTCGCCGTACTTCTTCTCGATCGCCGGGAAGTAGGAGGCGGGGCCCTTCACGTCCTCACTCATGGCCCCGAGCCTAGTCAGTCCCCCGTGCTCCGGGATCCGAACTCCAGCCCCTGGGCGGCGAGCGCCTCGCCGAGCAGGCGCACGGCCTTCGGACCCACGCCGTGCAGGGCCAGGAGCTCGGACTCGGTGAGCCCGGCGACCTGCTCCAGCGAGGTGATGCCCTGCGCGGCGAGAGCGTTCGTCGCGGGGCGCCCGATCGACGCGGGAAGACCGCTGGGTCGGGGTGCATCGGGGTTCGTCATCTGACCTCTCCGTCCAGGTAGTACCAACGATCGTCCTCGCGCACGAACGTCGACCGCTCGTGCAGGATCTCGAGCTCGCCGTCGGCGATGTAGGTCGCGCGGAACTCCACGACTCCCCTGTCGTCCTGCGGTTCGCCGGCGTCGGTGTCCACGATCTGGAGCCCGCGCCAGCGCGGGTTGTCGGAGAGGTCCAGCTCGGCGGGACGGGTCGAGGGGTGCCAGGTGGCGAGCAGCCAGTCGCGGTCGGCGCGCCTGAACGCCTCGAACCGCGAGCGCATGAGCGCCTCGGCGGTCTGTGGCTGGTCCGTCACGACTCCAGCCTCGCACGGCTCCAACCTCGCACGGCACAATCGCGGCATGGACGTGATGCGCTCGATCAGCCTGTTCGCCGTGGCCGCGGTCGCCGAGATCGGCGGCGCATGGCTGATCTGGCAGGGCGTCCGCGAGCACCGCGGCGTGATGTGGATGGGACTGGGCGTCGTCGCGCTCGGGCTCTACGGGTTCGTGGCCACGCTGCAGCCCGACGCGAACTTCGGCCGCATCCTGGCCGCCTACGGCGGCGTCTTCGTGGCGGGGTCGCTGGCCTGGGGGATGCTGTTCGACGGCTTCCGGCCGGACCGCTGGGACCTTGCCGGCGCCGCGATCTGCCTGGCTGGCGTGGCCGTGATCATGTACGCGCCGCGCAGCGCCTGACGCGTCAGACCGAGAGCGAGCGGAGCAGGTTCCCCATGAGCTCCCACAGCACGTGGTGCTCGGGGTCCTTCACCACCTGATCCATTCCCGCGAGCTCCAGCATCATGTAGCCGTGGAGCGCGCTCCACCACTGCGCCGCCACCGCCTTCGGGTCGTCGGGGCGCAGTCGGCCTGCGTCCATCGCCCGCTCCACGAAGGTCACCAGCTGCCGGAACGCCGCGTACGCCACGTCCGCGTCGGGCCCCTGGCCGCCGAGACCCCGCACGCTGATCGCCCCGAACATCACCGCGTAGAGATGAGGGTTCTGGAGGGCGTTCTCGCGGTAGGCCACTGCGGCCGCCAGCAGATCGGCCGCGGGGTCGTCGGTCCTGTCGACGGCACCCACCCGGTCGATGAGGCGACGGAATCCCTCGGTCGCGACAGCGTCGACCACCCCGCCCATGCTCCCGAAGTGCGTGTAGACGGCCATCGTGGACGTACCCGCGCCGTTGGCCAGCCGGCGGGTCGACAGCGCCGAGGGTCCCTCCTCGTCGAGGATCCGCGCCGCCTCCTCAAGGAGCCGCGCACGGACGGCAGGCGCCTCCGGGCCCGGTACAGAACTCATACTCGACAGCATGACATAACAGCGTTATGGTCGTCGATAACAGTGTTATGCGGCTCGGGCGCGCGTCACCAGGAGAGACGTCATGACCGAGACCATCCACCCCACCACCGAGTCCGCCAACCGGTACCTCCGCGACAACTTCGCGCCGGTGCGCGAGGAGCTCACCGCCACCGACCTCACCGTCACCGGTCGCCTGCCCGACCACCTCGACGGCCGCTACCTGCGCATCGGCCCCAACCCGCTCGACGACCCCGGCGACCAGCACCACTGGTTCCTCGGCGAGGGCATGGTGCACGGCGTGCGGATCCGAGACGGGCACGCCGAGTGGTACCGCAACCGCTGGGTGCGCTCGGCCGCCGTCGCCGACAGCCTGGGCGAGCCGCACCGTGGGACGCCCGGCGAGCGCGACTTCGCCGCGAACACGAACGTGCTGGAGCACCACGGCCGCACCCTGGCGCTCGTCGAGGCCGGGGCACCTCCCTACGAGCTGACCCACGACCTCGACACGGTCGGGCCGTGCGACTTCGGCGGCACCCTGCCGAGCATCCCCGGCCGCCCGGGCTACGCCGCGCACCCCCACCGCGACCCGGGCACCGGCGAGCTGCACGCCCTCTCCTACAACTGGACGGCCGGAAATCGCGTGGCCTACTCGGTGCTCGGGAACGACGGTCGCATCAGGCGGAGCGTCGACGTCGAGGTGCACGGCAGCCCGATGATGCACGACTTCGCCCTCACCGAGCGTCACGTCGTGATCCTCGACCTGCCCGTCACGTTCGACATCGCCACGGCCACCGAGGACGTGCCGCGCCTCGTCCGGCCCCTCGTGCGCGGGCTGCTCAACCGCGTCATCGGGCGCAACCCGCTGCCCGAGCCGGTGATCGCGCGGATCGCCCGCGGCGGCGACGCGGTCTCCCTCCCCTACCGCTGGAACCCCGACTACCCGGCGAGGATCGGGATCATGCCGCGCGACGGCGACAGCGCCTCCGTCCGCTGGTTCGAGATCGCGCCCTGCTACGTGTTCCACACCCTCAACGCGTACGACGACGGCGACACCGTGGTGGTCGACGTGATCCGCCACCCGACGATGTTCGCGACCGTGCTGAACGGGCCGAACGAGGGACCCGCGGTCCTCACCCGGTTCACCCTCGACCTGCGGACGGGACAGGCCCGCGAGACCGGCATCGACCAGCGCTCGCAGGAGTTCCCGCGGCACGACGAGCGGCTCACGGGACGGCGGCACCGTTATGGCTGGGCGGTCGGCTTCGAGGACGGCGCGCCGGGCGACACGCTGCTGCGTCACGACCTCGACACCGGCTCCACGGAGTCGCGCCGCCTCGGCGCGGGCCTGGAGGCGAGCGAGTTCTGCTTCGTGCCGAACCCCGACGGCACGGCCGAGGACGACGGCGTGCTGATGGGCTACGTGCACGACCGCGCGGAGGGGCGCAGCCAGCTGCGGGTGCTCGACGCAGCGACGCTCGACGACGTGGCCACCGTGCACCTGCCCGGCCGGGTGCCGGCCGGCTTCCACGGGAACTGGGCCCCGGAGGGCGCCGACCTCGCGGACGTGTGAGGTCAGTCGGCCGACGTGGCTCGGGCGGCCCGACCGCCGACCACGGCGGCGTGGATCGCGAGCCCGAGGATGGCGGCGCACCCGCCGAGCACCACCGTGATCAGTGCTGCCTCCGGCATCGGGAGGAGGCATGCCGCGGCGACGGCCGCGGAGGTGATCGCCGCTGCCTTGGTCGGTCGCTCGGCCCGCTGGTGAGCGGCCAGCCACGCCTCGTCGCTCGCCATGGTGCTCGGCGTGCGGATGCCGACGAGGGCGTTGCGCTCCAGTCGTCCCGCGGCTGCGGCGCGCGCCATCCACCACAGCAGGGCGGCGACGCCGAGCATCACGAGGCCGACCACGGCCCGGCCCAACATCTCCTCGGTCACCCGTCCACCGTAGGCGACGAACGATGATGCCTTTCGCCCCGCTCAGGTACCCGAATGCCTCATCGTTCGTCCCCTGCGGGCTGGGCCGCGCGGACGTAGGGTCGTCGCGTGGACGACGACGCGTTCGAGACGCTGATGGCCTCGGTGGACCAGCCGCTCGTGGTGGTGACGACAGCCGCCGAGGACGAGCGCGGGATGCCTCGTCGGGTTCCACGCGCAGTCCAGCATCGACTCCGAGCACTACAGCGTGTGGCTGTCCAAGGCGAACCACACCTACCGCACCGGCCTGCGCGCGACCCACTTCGCCGTGCACTTCCTCACCGACCGCGACCTCGCGCTGGCCGAGCGGTTCGGCACCACCTGCAGTGCCGAGACCGACAAGTTCGACGGCCTCGACGTGGACACCGACGAGCACGGGGTCCCGCTGCTGCGCGACTGCCCCAACCGCATCGTGCTCGAGCGGATCGCCCTGCTCGACGACGGCGGCGATCACGTGTGCCTGGCGTCGCGCGTCGTGTCGGCCCACGCGGGCGACCCGTTCACGCCGCTGCGCGTGTCGGCGGCCGACCACCTCGAGCCCGGCCACCCGGCCGAGAGCCGCGCCGTGCACCCCTGACCGTCAGGACTCCAGCAGGGCCGCCAGCGCGTCGAGGTCCTTCGCGATCGTGCGGGCGTCCTGCTCAAACTCCTCGTCCGAGAGGTCGAGCTGACGGACGGTGAAGACCACCTCGGCGCCGTCGGGGTGGGCGAGGACCCGGAGCGGATTCGTGACCGTCGCGCCGGACGGCAGCGTCACGTCGTGGTCGAGGATGCCG
Organism: Aeromicrobium choanae; assembly: GCF_900167475.1. Taxonomy (NCBI): domain Bacteria; kingdom Bacillati; phylum Actinomycetota; class Actinomycetes; order Propionibacteriales; family Nocardioidaceae; genus Aeromicrobium; species Aeromicrobium choanae. The sequence goes on from NZ_LT796768.1 coordinate 690,833, forward strand.
AAGGAGTTCCGCGGGACGAAGCGCACGCGCACCTCCCCCATCGGCGACTGCACCACGAGGTGGTCGTCCTTCACCTCGACGTCCGCTTCCGCAAGCCCGGAGGCCCAGCGCGGCAAGTTGGCGGGGGCGACCGCGAACTCGTACACGTCCTGCGGCGAAGCGGCGATGACCCGGCTGACGTGGCGAGACTCCATACCGTGCAGCATGCCACCGACTGGGAGAAGAATGGACCCGTGATCATGCGGCGGTGGCGGGGTGCGGTCAGGGCGGACGACGCTGACGCCTACCTCGCCCACCAGGACGACACCGGCGTACGCGAGTACCGCGCCACCCCGGGCAACCGCGGGGTCTTCGTGCTGCGAAGGCCGCTCGGCAACCTCGTCGAGGTGGTCACGCTCTCGCTCTGGGACTCGATGGACGACGTCCGCCGGTTCGCCGGCGAGCAGCCCGAGGTCGCCGTGTTCTACCCCGGCGACGACGAGCTGCTCGTTGAGAAGGACCTCCACGTGGACCACTGGGAGGTCACCGGCGCCGACCTCGACCTGGGTCCGGGCTGAGCGCGTGAGCACGCGGAGCGTCGCCGAGAAGATGGGCCTGCGAGCGGGCTGGACGGCCCACTTCGTGAACGCTCCCGACGGCGTGCCGGAGTCGATGGGTCTCCCCGACCTCGAGCTGGTCGCGCTCAGCGGCGAGGTCGACTACCTCCACCTCTTCGTCACGACCCAGCAGCAGATGCGTGACGAGTTCCCGCGACTCGTCCCCCACCTCGCGCCGCAGGGCAAGCTCTGGCTGTCGTGGCCGAAGGGCCGCCGGCTCGGGACCGACCTGACCCTGCCGACCGTGATCGAGATCGGCTACGACCACGGCCTCGTGGAGAGCACGTGCCTGTCCGTCGACGCCACCTGGAGCGCGCTGCGCTTCACGCACCCGAAGCCCGGCCGGGAGTACCACAACAGCTTCGGCACCCTGCCCGACCAGCGCTGAATCTCCGCCCGACTGGCCCGATCTTGTGTCGATTGAGCCCAAATGTGGGCGTCAACGGCACAAGATCGCGAACCGCGACGCACCAGGCGGCCCGCGTGGCACGATCAGGCATGCTCACCGTCTCGTGACGCTGGTCGATCGCTCTCGCCGCGCTCGCGCTCGTCGCCGTGGTCTCAGCGACCATCGACTACCACGAGGTGGAGCTGCCGTTCGACATCCGGTGACTCCCCTTCGGCACTGTCGGCCCGGAGTGGTCACTCGGGGTGGCCACGGCCTGCTGCCTCATCGGCACCTTCCTCGCGCCGACACGCCGTCAGTGGTTCAAGGTGTGCGCGGTCGTCGCCGGGGTGCTGTTCTACACCTCGACCTTCCACACCGGCGCTGGCGAGTCGAACGAGTTTCCCAGCGTGATCCTGCCCTACCTCCTGCTGGTGCCCCTGAATCTGCTCGTCGGCACCACGTTGGTCCGGGTGGCCGTCGACGGCGGCAGGCGACCGGAGCGGCAACTCACACATTTGAGGCGGAACTCCACCACGTCGCCGTCAACCATGACGTAGTCCTTGCCCTCCATGCGCACCTTGCCGGCGGCCTTCGCGTCGTTCATCGAGCTGGCAGCGACCAGGTCCCGAAGGACACGATTCCCGGCCCGATCCGTCACGCGGCCAGCGGCGTCGCCTTCTGGGGAACGCTGCCGTACGGCTCGAACGTCGGAGGCCGCTCGCTGACCGTCACTGCAGGAACTCGCCGGGGATGCCCGTCGTGTCCGTCACGGCGCCAGCCTAGGTCGCGACGAAGAGCTCCAGCAGCGCCTGCGCCTGCCGCCGGCGCCAACGGCCATCGCGGGCAGGCCGGGCCGCCCCTCACCTGCGGTGGGTGATGTCCTGCTCTTCGCCACGCGGCACAGTGGCTGACGGGGGTGCGGTGTCGCAACGGCGCGACCTCCACCGTCCGGAAGGCACAGGTGCCGAACGTGACCGATCAATCGCAGGGCCGACTCTCGGATGCGCAGGTCGCCGAGCTGCTCGCGCTGACCAGGGACGTGGACAGCGTCGAGCTCAAGATGACCGTGCCGGACTCGGATCGACGCGCTGCCGTGGTGGCCCTGGGGATGGATGCGCTCGATGCCCAGATTCGCCAGGTGTACTTCTTCGACACTCCTGACCTGAGGCTCGACGAGCACGGTGTCGTCGTCCGGGCCCGCCGAGCGCAGCGGCGGGGAGACGACTCGGTGGTCAAGCTGAGGCCCGTGGCGCCGGCTCACATCCAGGAGGCGTGGGCCTCGGACAACCTCGGGGTGGAGGTCGACGCGATGCCCGGGGGCTTCGTCTGCTCGGCGTCCATGAAAGCCACGTGGGAACCGACCCTGGTGAAGGAGGTCGCCTCAGGCGCGAAGGCGATCCACAAGGCGTACTCCAAGGAGCAACGATCGTTCTTCACGGCCCATGCGCCCGATGGTGTCGAACTGGACGACCTGTCGATCCTCGGCCCCATCACCGTGCTCAAGCTGAAGCTGCATCCACCCGAGCTGCGCATGCGTCTCGTCGCGGAGCTCTGGCTCTACCCAGATGGCTCTCGGATCCTCGAGCTCTCGGCCAAGTGCCCGCCGGCGGAGACCTTTCAGGCCGCGGCCGAGCTGAGGGCCTTCCTGGCCATGAAAGGTCTTGACCTGTCGACCGAGCAGCAGACGAAGACGAAGACGGCGCTCGAGTACTTCTCCGCCCAGCTTTCGGGGAGTGACTAGCCGAATCTCTCGACCAGCAGGCCGTGTCGCAAGCCGCGATCGCTGACCGTGAGCGACTCCTTGCCGAACGCGGCGAGCACCGTTCGCACGATGCACGCACCCGCGAGGATGATGTCGGCCCGTTGGGGCTGCAAGCCGATGATCGAACGACGCTCGTCACTGGAGCGCGTGCGGTAGAGCTCGATCTGCCGGTCGATCTCGGTCCTGTCGAGCACCGTGCCGTGGACGATGTCGGCGTCGTACTCCCCCAGGGCGTGCATGACGGCGGCCATGTTGGTGACAGCGCCACCCATCGCCACGAGCAGGTTCGGTGTCGGCCGGTCGTCGAGCCGGCGGAGGTCCGCAGCGATCGCTGCGAACGCCTCGGCCAGGGCGTCTTCAGAGACTGCCGCGGCGAGGCCGTGTGCCTCCGTGTACCGAACAGCGCCCACGTCCACGCTGAACCGCTCGTCGACCTGGTCACCGTGCCCGAACGTGAACTGCGAACTCCCGCCGCCGGTCTCGAAGACCACGAGGGAACCCGGTGCCGGTCCGATCCCTGCTCTCGTCCCGACATAGGCCAGTCGCGCCTCCTCGTCCCCTGAGACGACCTCGATCGTCAGACCACACCTGTTGCGGACGGCGGCGATGAGGTCCTCGCTGTTCGAGGCGATCCGCATGCCGGCGGTGCCCACCGCGACTGTTTCCGCGGCGCCTGCCTGTGCGGCCTCGTCCGCCATGGCGACGATGGCCTCCACCGTCCGTCCCATGGGGTCCGGGCTGAGTCGGTCGGTCTCGTGCAGGCCTTCCCCGAGCCGCGTGACCCGTGCGCGGTCGGCGACCGTCCGCCAGCGTCCGTCAGCGTCTCGTTCGCCGAGGTGGAACTTGACCGAGTTGGTGCCCACGTCGATGACGCCATAGCGCTCCGTGCCGAGTCGCAGGAGCGACTTGAGACCGCGCGGGAAGCTCACGTTGGGCATCGGTGGCAACCCGAGCTCGCGGAGTGCGGCCATCACCATGGCCGGGTCCTCGGACTCGATCGCGATGGTGCGGGTCGATCCCTCCCCGCTGCCCACTTCGGTCAGCTCGGCCAGACAACCTCCGATGGTGTGGCGTTCCCGCCTCTTGTGCACGTCGGCCGCGACCACGTCGGGGTGGGGGTGCACCAGTTCGTCCATGAACTGGCCCAGCGTGTACATGTCCCGTGCCAGAGGCGGCGACACGACGCCCAGAGCGGCGATGACGGTGCCGACGTCGGCCGAGGACAGGGGGAAGCCAGCCTTCATCACCGGGGACCACTGCTGGAGCCCACGCTCGTCCACGGCGACGAGGTGCTTGACGTCCATCAGGTCGTCGCGGATCTTGACGGTGTCGGTTCCCTCGGCCGACAGCAGGTAGAGCTCGTCGCTCTCCTGAATCCGGTCGGGAGGCGAGAGCATCTGCGCCGACCCGATGTCGACGGCTGAGGCGGCGAAGCTGCGCCACTCCCATCGCGGGGTCGTCTCGGTCACGATCAGGACCACCTCCGACTGGGGACGCTCGACGCCAGACTACGCCGTGAGCTCGGTGACCCGCCCGGCCTCGACGTGCCAGCGACGGTCGAGACGCACCGTGCTCAGCATGCGACGGTCGTGGGTCACCAGCAGCAGCGCGCCCTCATACGTCTCGAGCGCCTGCTCCAGCTGCTCGATCGCGGGCAGGTCGAGGTGGTTGGTGGGCTCGTCGAGCACCAGCACGTTGACGCCGCGGCCCTGCAGCAGCGCGAGTCCGGCGCGGGTGCGCTCGCCGGGCGACAGCTCGCCGACGGGTCGGGTCACATGATCGGCCTTCAGCCCGAACTTCGCCAGCAGGGTGCGCACGTCGGCCGGCGACATGTCGGGCACGAGCCTCTCGAACACGTCGGTCAGCGTGGCCGCTCCGGTGAACAACGAGCGCGCCTGGTCCACCTCGCCGATCGCGACGGACGCACCCAGCCCGACCGTTCCGCTCGTCAGCTCCTGCCGACCCAGCAGCGCCCGCAGCAGCGTTGACTTGCCGGCACCGTTCGGGCCGGTGATGCCGATGCGCTCGCCGGCGTTGAGCTGCACCGAGACCGGGCCGAGCGTGAACTCCCCCTGCCGCACCGTGGCGTGGTTGAGCGTGGACACCACGGAACTCGAGCGCGGCGCTGCGCCGATCGTGAACTCCAGCTTCCACTCCTTGCGCGGCTCCTCGACCTCCTCGAGCCGGCTGATGCGGCTCTCCATCTGCCGCACCTTCTGCGCCTGCTTCTCGCTCGACTCCGACGCGGCCTTGCGGCGAATCTTGTCGTTGTCCGGGTTCTTCTTCATCGCATTGCGCACGCCCTGGCTGGACCACTCGCGCTGCACGCGGGCGCGCCCGACCAGGTCTGCCTTCCTGGCCGCGAACTCCTCGTACTCGTCGCGCTGGTGCTGGCGGGCGATCTCGCGTTCCTCCAGGTACGACTCGTAGCCGCCACCGAACACCCGATTCCTGTGCTGGGCGAGGTCGAGCTCGAGGACGCGGGTCACGCAGCGCGCCAGGAACTCGCGGTCGTGGCTCACCAGCACGACGCCGCCGCGCAGGCCCTGCACGAACTTCTCCAGGCGTTCGAGGCCGTCCAGGTCCAGGTCATTCGTGGGCTCGTCGAGCATCACGATGTCGAACCGCGACAGCAGCAGCGCGGCCAGGCCCACGCGCGCGGCCTGGCCGCCGGACAGCGACGTCATCAGGCTGTCGGGCGAGAGCGCACCGGCGTTCGGGTCGGCTGAGTCCTCCAGCACGAGCCCCAACTCGGCGAGCACGGCCGGGAGTCGGTCCTCCAGGTCGGCAGCGCCGCTGGCCATCCAGCGGTCGAGCGCCGCCTGGTAGACGTCGGCGGGGTCGGGCGCGTCAGGAGCGGGAGGTTCGGTGTCGCCCAGCGCCACGGCCGCGGCGTCCATGTCGGTGGTCGCGGCGGCACAGCCGGTGCGGCGCGCGACGAACTGCGCAATCGTCTCGCCCGGGACCCGCTCGTGCTCCTGCAGCAGACTTCCCACGAACGCGTCGGCCGGCGCGAGCTGCACCGTGCCGGCCTGCGGCTCCAGGTCTCCGGCCAGGATGCGCAACAAGGTCGACTTTCCAGCCCCGTTGACACCCACCACGCCGACGACGTCGCCCGGCGCGACCGTCAGGTCGAGGTCGTCGAAGAGCGTCCGGTGCGCGTGGCCACCGGCCAGTCCGGTGGCGACGAGTGTTGCGGTCATGCGGTGTTCCTCTGGAGTCGAGCGGCGTGTGGGCAGCGGTTCCGGACAGTCCAGTTTCTCAGCGGTCGCGCTGCACGCGTCCCTCGTCCCACACGGGCTCCGAGCTCTCGCGCACCACGCCGTCGGCCCCGAAGACCAGGAATCGGTCGAAGGTCTTGGCGAACCAACGGTCGTGGGTCACGGCCAGGACGGTGCCCTCGTATGACTCGAGCGCGGACTGCAGCGCCTCGGCCGACTCCAGGTCGAGGTTGTCGGTGGGCTCGTCGAGCAGCAGCGACGTCGCTCCGCCGAGCTCGAGGCGCAGGATCTGCACCCGCGCCCTCTGCCCTCCCGAGAGCCGCTCGTACGTGGTCTCGGCCTGCTGCTCCAGCTCGTAGCGACGCAGTGACGACATCGCCGGCCCGCGCTGCAGCGCATGCTCGGCCCACAGGATGTCCAGGAGCGTGCGGCCCTCGAGCTCGGGGTAGGCGTGGGTCTGTCCGAAGTGACCCGGCACGACCCTCGCGCCGAGCTTCCACGTACCCGAGTGGTCGACCGGCTGGCCCGCCAGCAGGCGCAGGAAGTGCGACTTGCCCGAGCCGTTCGAGCCGAGCACGGCCACCCGCTCGCCCTGGAACACCTCGAGGTCGAACGGCATCATCAGGCCCGTCAGCTCCAGCTTCTCGATGGTGATCGCCCGCACGCCGGTGCGGCCGCCCTTCAGGCGCATCGTGATGTCCTGATCGCGCGGCGGCTCAGGGGGTGGCCCGATCTCCTCGAACTTCCTCAGCCGGGTCTGCGCCGCGGCGTACCGCGACGCCATCGCATGGCTGACGGCGGCAGCCTGCTGCAGGCTCACCACCAGCTTCCTCAAGCGAGCGTGCTGCTCGTCCCACCGTTTGCGCAGCTCCTCGAACCGCGCGAAGCGCTGCGTGCGGGCCTCGTGGAAGGACGCGAAACCGCCTCCGTGCACCCACACGTCGGCCCCGGCCGGCGACGGCTCGACCGACAGGATCTTGTCAGCGGCCTCCGACAGCAGTTCACGGTCGTGCGAGACCAGCAGCACGGTCTTGCGGGTCTCGCGCAGCTGCTGCTCCAGCCGGCGCTTGGAGGGCACGTCGAGGTAGTTGTCGGGCTCGTCGAGCAGCAGCACCTCGGCCGGCCCGCGCAGCAACGCCTCCAGCACGACCCGCTTCTGCTCGCCGCCCGACAGCGTCACGGCCTCGCGGTCCATGACGGAGTAGTACGAGGCACCCAGTGCTTCGATCGTGCACATGTCCCAGGTGTTCTCGTAGTCGTAGCCGTCGGCCTCGGCCCAGTCCGAGAGCGCTTGGGCGTAGGCCATCTGCGTGGCCTCGTCGTCGTTCGAGGCCAGCGCGGCCTCGGCGGCGTCGACCGCCCGCGCGGCGTTGCGGATCCGGTCGGGCGCCACACTCACCAGCAGGTCACGCACCGTCGACCCGTCACGAACCGTGCCGACGAACTGCGGCATCACGGCCAGGCCACCGGAGACATTCACGGTGCCCGAGTCGGGCCTCAGGGAGCCGTCGATCAGCCTGAGCAGCGTCGACTTGCCGGCCCCGTTCGGGCCGACCAGCGCCACGACGGACCCCTCCCCCACGCGGAACGACACGTCACCGAGCAGCAACCGCCCGTCCGGCAGGACGTATTCCAGGTGTGCGACGTCGACGTGACCCATGACAGAAGCCTGTCAGGCTGGCTCACCCCTCAGCCCACGGGTCCGCGAGCATCAGCTCCGTCATCAGCCGAGGGCGGCTGCCAGAGGTTCTAGACGTTGAAGCGGAACTCCACCACGTCGCCGTCGGCCATGACGTAGTCCTTGCCCTCCATCCGGACCTTGCCGGCGGCCTTGGCGTCGTTCATCGAGCCGGCGGCGACCAGGTCGTCGAAGGACACGATCTCGGCCTTGATGAAGCCCTTTTGGAAGTCGGTGTGGATGACGCCGGCGGCCTCGGGGGCGGTGGCGCCCTTCTTGATCGTCCAGGCGCGCGACTCCTTGGGGCCCGCGGTGAGGTAGGTCTGCAGGCCGAGGGTGTCGAAGCCGACGCGCGCCAGCTGGTCGAGGCCCGGCTCCTCGATGCCGAGGTCGGCGAGCATCTCGGCGCGCATCTGCTCGGCCTCCTCGTCGTCGCCCAGCTCGACCAGCTCGGCCTCGCTCTTGGCGTCGAGGAAGACGGCCTCGGCGGGCGCGACGATCTCGCGCATCTTCGCCTTGAGGTCCTCGTCGGACAGCTCGTCGATGTCGCAGTTGAACACGTAGAGGAAGCGCTTCGCGGTGAGCAGGTGCAGGTCGCGCAGGGCCTCGAGGTCGAGTCCGGCGTTGCGCACGCCGGTGCCGGCCTCGAGGGCCTCCTTGGCCTTCTTCGCCTCCTCGAACTGCGCCACGAGGGACTTGTCCTTGCGCGACTCCTTGTCGAGGCGCGGCAGCGCCTTGTCGACGGTCTGGAGGTCGGCCAGGATCAGCTCGATCGCGATCGTCTCGATGTCGCTCGCGGGGTTCACGTCGCCGTCGACGTGCGTGACGTCCTCGTCGCGGAACACGCGGGTCACCTGGCAGATCGCGTCGGAGTCGCGGATGTGGGACAGGAACTTGTTGCCCATGCCCTCGCCCTCGGACGCACCGCGCACGATGCCGGCGATGTCCACGAACTCGACCGTGGCCGGCAGGATCCGCTCGGAGCCGAAGATCTCGGCCAGCTTCTCCAGGCGGGAGTCGGGGACGCCGACCACTCCGACGTTCGGCTCGATCGTCGCGAACGGGTAGTTCGCCGCGAGGACGTCGTTCTTGGTCAGGGCGTTGAAGAGCGTCGACTTGCCGGCGTTGGGAAGTCCGACGATTCCGATGGTGAGGGCCACGGGGAACCAGCCTACTGCCGCGAGTCCAAGGCGGAGGAATCCCCATGTCGCTCAGGTGTAACTCCGTGATACCTTTCGCGTGACCAGCGTCACATTACTTGGGAGTACCCCGTGTTCCGTTCCGCAAGATTCCTCGGCCTCGCAGCCGCCGGCGCCCTCGTCGCCGGCCTCGCCGCGGCCCCGCAGGCCACCGCCGCGCCCACCTTCTACGACCCGCCCTCGGACCTCCCGGCCGGCAAGGGCACGGTCATCCGCACCGAGCCGATGAAGCTCGCGCTGACCTTCAACGGCCTCTACCTCCCGGGCAAGGCCACGCGGATCATGTACACCTCCACCGACGAGGCCGGCGCGCCCGCCGCCGTGAGCGGCGCGTACATCGAGCCGACGAAGAAGTGGACCGGCACCGGCCCCCGCCCGCTCGTCGCGGTCGCCGCCGGCACCCAGGGCCAGGGCGACGCGTGCGCGCCCTCCAAGTCGCTGGAGACCTTCCTCAACGTCGAGGGCGACGAGTTCGGCATCGGCTACGAGATCCCGAGCATCCACGACTTCCTCAACCGCGGCATGGCCGTCGTGCTGACCGACTACATCGGCCTGGGCACCACCGACCGCGTGCACACCTACACGAACCGCCTCGACATGGGTCAGGCCCTGCTCGACGCCGCCCGCGCCGCGCTGAAGCTGCCCGACACGTCGGTCACGACGTCCTCGCCGATCGGCCTCTACGGCTACTCCCAGGGTGGCGGCGCGGCCGGCTCCGCGGCCGAGCTCGCTCCCACCTACGCTCCCGAGCTGAACCTCAAGGGCGCCTACGCCGGAGCTCCCCCGGCGAACCTGGTCGAGGTGCTGAAGTCCGCTGACGGCACCGACCTCACGGGCGTCATCGCGTACGCGATCAACGGCATCACGCCCTACCACCCCGAGCTGCAGGGTGCGCTCGACACGCTCGCGACGCCGGCCGGCAAGGAGGCGCTGGAGAAGGTCAAGACCCAGTGCATCGGCGGCACGCTGTTCTCGTACGGGTTCCAGAAGACCTCGAAGTGGACCACCACGGGCCAGTCGCTCTACGACATCCTCAAGGCCGACCCCGCCCTGCGCGCCCCGGTCGACGCCCAGCGCATCGGCCGGCTCAAGCCCAACGTGCCGGTGCAGGTGCTGACGGGCACCAAGGACGACATCGTCGACCACGCGCAGGCCAAGCAACTGGCGAAGGACTGGTGCGCGAAGGGCGTGAACGTCACCTACACCCCCGTGGTGCAGCTCGTCGGCACCGGCGGCACGGCCCTCAACCACCTCGGTCCGGCGATCACCCGCCTGGGTCAGACCCACGACTGGCTCGCCGACCGTCTGACGGGCAAGACCGTGAGGTCGAACTGCAGCTCCCTGTGGCTGCTGCCCTGACGGCAGCCCGATGAGCCGACCGGGCGATGATCGAGTCGTGGAGAGCGACCCGATCATCGCCCGGCTGCGCGCAGCGGGCTGTGTGTTCGCCGAGCGCGAGGCCGCCTTCGTGCGCCGCCACCTCGTCGATCCCGGTGACGTCGAGCGCGCGGTCACGGCCCGCGTCGCCGGCGTCCCGCTCGAGCAGGCCGTGGGCGTGGCCGAGTTCGACGGCGTCACCGTCGCGGTCGCCGAGGGGGTGTTCGTCCCGCGCCGCCGGGCCGAGGCGATCCCCGAGGCGGCAGCCGCCCACCGGCCCGACGCCCGCATCGTCGTCGACCTCGGCTGCGGATCCGGGGCGCTGGCCGCGGCGATGACCCGCCTGCTGCCTGCCACCCAGGTCCACGCCGTCGACCTCGACCCCACCGCGGTGGTGGTCGCCCGCGCCAACGGCCGACGGTTCGGCTTCACCGCCCACCACGGCTCCTGGTGGGCCGGGCTCCCGCGCAGCCTGCGCGGACGGGTCGACCTCGCGGTCGGCTACCTCCCCCACGTCCCGAGCGCCCGCGTCGACGGCATCCACCCCGACTTCCGCGCCCACGAGCCGCGATCGACCGTGGACGGCGGCGGGGACGGCCTCGACCACCTCCGCGCCGTCGTCGCGCCGCTCGCCGCCTGGCTCGCGCCCGGCGGCGCCTTCGTCACCCTGCTGTCGGTCGAGCAGGCCGCGCACGTCCCCGGCCGCATCGCGTGGCAGGACGACGAGGACGCCGTGCTGGTCCTCGATCCGGAGTCGGTGGGATCATGGCTGGCGTGACCGTCATCAAGATCAACGCCATCACCGTGCCCACGTCCGCCGGCGACGAGCTCGCCCACCGCTTCGCCAAGCGCGCCGGAGCCGTCGACGGACAGGAGGGCTTCGAGGGGTTCGAGCTCCTCAAGCCCACCGACGACCGCGAGCAGTGGCTCGTCGTCACCCGCTGGCGCGACGAGGAGTCGTTCCAGGCGTGGCTGAGCTCGCCCGCGTTCGGCCACGGGCACCGCTCGGAGTCCGAGCGGTCCGGCGGCGAGGCCCCGAAGCCGGTGTCCACCCACAGCGAGGTCTGGAGCTACGAGGTGGCCGACCTCTCGCAGGGCTGAGCCCTCACGACTCGCGCAGGGCGTCGAGGACCTTCTGGACCCGGCGCTCCCGCGTGTCGTCCTTCTTCGCCTCGGCGACCGAGAGGGCGAGCTCCTTGCGGCGCGAGTAGGCCAGCGCCTCGAAGGCCTCGCGCAGCCCCGCGGCGGCGAGCGCCTCCGCGAGCACGTCAGGCACGTCCACCTCGCGGGGCGCGTCGTCCAGCTCGATCCGCACGTCCACCTCGTCACCGATCTGCACGCCCAGCGCCTCGCGCTTGGCCCTGCTGAGGCCGATCAGGTTCTCGTCGCCCATCCGTGCGAGTCGCGCCGGCTCGGTGACCGAGCCGATCGTGATCCGCACGGGGAACGACTTCCCGGCGCCGAACGAGGCCACCTGCTCGTCGGTGAGGATCACGGCCGCCGCGGGCCCGCGGGGCTCCAGCGTCGTGCTGATCGCGAGTGTCATCTTCGGCATGGTGCCTCCTGGGTGGGCTGGTGCCTCGATCGTTCCGCGCGGCACCGCGCGGTGTCCACCCTCCGTCCCCACGAGCCGGAACTGTCGGTGCTCCTCGCCACCATGGCCGCATGGCCACCTTCCCCAGCCTGACCGCGCTGCTCGTCCTGCTCCTGGTCGCCGGCCTCGCCGGTGCGCTCGGCTACCTCCTCGGCACCCGCACGCGCACCGCGTCGGCGCACGACGTCGAGATCGCCACCGCCGCCACCTCCCGCGCCGTCGCGCCCGTCCGCGAGAGCCTCGACCGCTTCGACTCGCGCCTGCGCGACCTCGAGTCCAGCCGCATCGAGTGGCACGCCCAGCTGCGCGAGCAGGTCGAGTCGGTGCGCGTCACGGGCGAGGCACTGCGCCGCGAGACCGCCTCGCTGTCCACGGCCCTGCGCCGGCCCGAGGTGCGGGGCCGCTGGGGCGAGATGCACCTGCGTCGCACCGCCGAGCTCGCCGGCATGACGCAGCACTGCGACTTCGACCTGCAGGTCACCACCGATGACGGCCGCCTCCGGCCCGACATGGTCGTCCGGCTGGTCGGCGGACGCGACATCGTCGTCGACGCGAAGGTCCCGCTCGACGCCTTCCTCGACGCCACCGCCAGCGACGATCCCGACGTCCGCGAGGCCCACCTCGACCGGCACGCCCGCCAGCTGCGCGCCCACGTCGACCAGCTCGCGGCCAAGTCCTACTGGCGTCAGTTCGACGCGGCGCCCCAGTTCGTGGTGCTGTTCGTGCCCGGCGAGTCCTTCCTCTCGGCGGCCCTCGAGGCTGACACGGGGCTGCTGGAGCACGCCGCCGAGCGGCAGGTCGTGCTGGCCTCGCCCACCACGCTCGTGGCCCTGCTGCGCACGGTCGCCCTGGCGTGGACGCAGGAGTCGCTCGCCGAGAACGCCCGCGAGATCCACCGCGTCGCCAGCGAGCTCTACGAGCGGCTGGGCACCGTCGCCGGGCACGTCGACAAGCTGGGCTCCTCGCTCGAGCGCGCCGTGCGGTCGTACAACGACACGGTCGCCTCGGTGGAGTCCCGCCTGCTCGTCAGCGCCCGCCGGCTGCACGACCTGAAGGTCGACGACGCCCCGCCGTTCCACCCGCGTGTGATCGAGGCGACACCCCGCGTCATGACGGCGCCCGAGCTGCTCGATGAACTAAGTTCATGACCATGAGCTCGCCGGCAGCCGGCGCCGTCATGGCCCTGGCCAGGACTCCGGCCGCGGCCTCCAGGTACGACCTGACGCCGCGTGCCACGGTCGTCTGCGCCGTGCTCACCCTCGCCGCCGTCACCGGGCTCGACCTCATCGACGGGCGCCTCGGCCCTGCCTTCGCCGTCGGCTTCGTCCTGGTGGTCCTCACCGCCGCGGCCGCGGTGCAGGAGCGCGGGCTGTTCACCGTCGGCGTCCTGCCGCCGGTGCTGCTGGTCGGCGCCCTGCTGCTGCTCGCCTCCACCGTCCCCGACGCGATCGTGATCGAGGGGCTGCCCGAGGCCACCGGCGTGTTCGGCCTGACGCTGAACGCCACGATCGCCCACGGCGTGCCCCTGTTGATCGGGCACGCCCTAGCCATCGCGGTGATCGTGGCGCGGATCCTCAGCGCCCGGCGCTGATCCCTCTCGCTCCGCCGCCCGACACCCGGCGGGCGACCCACACTCCGACGAACATCAGCGCGGTGAAGATCGCGATGAGGACGAACGCCGTGGGGACCAGGTTCCCGGGCCGACCGCCCTTCGACAGCAGGATGATCGTCGCGGCCACCGTGGCCGCCGACGCCACCAGCGGCGTCCACGTGTCGGCGCGACCCGCCCACCCGTGAACGACCGCGCTGACCAGCACCGGAACGCCGGCGACCATGCCGGACATCAGCAGCGTGAGGAAGAGCAGGCCGGACTCGGGATCATCGGACTCGTCGATGAGGATCGGCAGGTACAGCAGCACTCCCGCGGCCACCACGCACGAGATCACCTTGGTCAGCAGCAGCGTCTGCTCGCGGCGCATGGAACTCCCCTTCGCTCGGTACCGGCTCGCCTCTCCCCGAGGCGGCCCCCACCCTACGACCCGGTTGCCCGGCTGCCGGACCAGACCTACCGTGGCAGGACGACCACTTTCCCGGGGGGAAATCATGCTCGTTCGCCGTTCCGTCGCCGCCCTGTCGGCCCTCACCCTGGCCGCCGGCGCGGTGGCCCTGCAGTCTCCCGCCCAGGCCCGCGGGGGTCACCACCCCGATCGCCCCACCGCGGCCGGCCCGACGGCCCACGGCTACGGCGGTGCCGTCAGCTCGGTCGATCGTGACGCCAGCCAGGTCGGACTCTCCGTCCTGAAGTCCGGCGGCAACGCGGCCGACGCCGCGGTGGCCACCGCCGCCGCACTCGGGGTCACCGAGCCCTACAGCGCCGGCGTCGGCGGAGGCGGCTACTTCGTGTTCCGCGACGGACGCACCGGCAAGGTCTCGACGATCGACGGCCGCGAGACCGCTCCCGCGGGCGTCACCCCCACCACGTTCTACGACCCGGCCACCAACCAGCCGCGCCCGTTCGCCGACCTGGTCTCCTCGGGCGTCTCCGTCGGCGTCCCCGGCACCGTGGCCACGTGGGACAAGGCGACCCGGCTGTTCGGCAAGCGCTCCCTCAAGCGGAACCTCGCGCCGGCCACGTCGCTGGCCGCCCGCGGCTTCACGGTCGACCAGACGTTCCAGAACCAGACCAAGGACAACGCGACGCGCTTCGCTGCATTCCCGGAGACCGCGCGGCTGTTCCTGCCGGGTGGCCAGCTGCCGGTCGTGGGCTCACGCTTCCGCAACCCTGATCTCGCGCGGACCTACTCCCTCATCGCGCGGCGCGGGCCGCAGGCGTTCTACCGCGGCGCGCTCGCCGAGGACATCGCCCGGACCGTCCAGGCTCCGCCCAAGAGCCCCGACACCACGCTGCCGGTGCCGCCCGGGTCGATGACCACGCGCGACCTCGCCGGCTACTCCGTACGCCTGCAGAAGCCCACGAAGGTGAACTACCGGGGGTACGACGTCTACGGGATGGCGCCCTCGTCGTCCGGCGGCATCGCCGTCGGTGAGGCGCTCAACATCCTGGAGAACCACCGTCTCGGCGGCGGCTCCCGGATCGGCCAGAGCCTGCACCTCTACCTCGAGGCGTCGGCACGGGCCTTCGCCGACCGTGCCGCCTACCTCGGCGACCCGGCGTTCGTCGACGTGCCCACGCGCACGCTGCTGAGCCAGCGGTTCGCCGACTCGCGCGACTGCACGATCGATCCGAACCAGGCGTCCACCCGTCCGGTCCCGGCGGGCGCGCTCGACGGCTCCGGCTGCGCCACGGCGTCCTTCGAGGAGATGCGCGACACCGAGAACGTCTCCACCACGCACCTCTCCGTGGTCGACCGGTGGGGCAACGCGGTGGCGTACACGCTCACGATCGAGCAGACCGGCGGATCGGGCATCACCGTCCCCGGTCGCGGGTTCCTGCTGAACAACGAGCTCACCGACTTCAGCACCACGTACGTCGCGATCGACCCGAACCGGATCGAGCCGGGCAAGCGCCCTCGCTCCTCGATGTCGCCCACGATCGTGACGAAGAACGGCCAGGTGCGGTTCGTGGTGGGCTCGCCCGGCGGCGCCACGATCATCACGACCGTGCTGCAGATCCTGATGAACCGGATCGACCTCGGCATGACCCTGCCCGAGGCGGTCGCGGCTCCGAGGGCGTCGCAGCGCAATGCGGCCACGACCCCGGCCGAGCCGGCGTTCATCGAGCAGTACGAGGACGACCTCGCGCCGTTCGGTCAGCGGCTCGTGCCCTCAGGTGACACGTTCACGTCGGCCGCGGAGATCGGCGCGGCAGCCACGATCGAGGTGGATCGCCGAGGCCTCATCACCGCGGCGGCCGAGCCGCAGCGCCGCGGGGGCGGCACGGCCCTGGTGGTGAAGCCGGTCCGTCGTCGCTGACGCTCAGGCCTGCGCCGCGGCCTTCATGTCGCGGCGCAGCTCGGGCGGCAGCGCGAAGATGAGCGACTCGTCGGCGGTGCGGACGGCCCTGGCGTTGCCGATGCCGCGATCGCCGAGGTAGCCGAGCACGTCCTGCACGAGGTCGTCGGGGACGGACGCGCCGGAGGTGACGCCCACCGTGCTGACGCCCTCGAGCCACGCCTCGTCGATCTCGGTGATGTCGTCGATGCGGTAGGACGCCTTGGCGCCGGCCTCGAGGGCGACCTCGACGAGGCGCACCGAGTTCGAGGAGTTCGCCGAGCCCACGACGATCACCAGATCGGCGTCCTTGGCGATCTCCTTCACCGCGACCTGGCGGTTCTGGGTGGCGTAGCAGATGTCGTCGCTGGGCGGATCCTCCAGCTGCGGGAACTTCTCGCGCAGCCGGCGGACGGTCTCCATGGTCTCGTCGACGCTCAGGGTGGTCTGGCTCAGCCAGCTCAGCCGGGTGCCCTCGGGGAACTCCAGCGCGGCCACGTCGTCGGGGTGCTCGACCAGGGTGATGTGCTCGGGGGCCTCGCCCGCGGTGCCCTCGACCTCCTCGTGACCGGCGTGGCCGATCAGCAGGATGCGGTAGCCGTCGGAGGCGAAGCGGCGTGCCTCGTGGTGCACCTTGGTCACCAGCGGGCAGGTGGCGTCGATCGTCTTGAGGCTGCGCTCGGACGCCTCGGCGTGGACGGCCGGCGAGACACCGTGGGCGCTGAAGACGACCGTGGCGCCGTGCGGCACCTCGTCGAGCTCCTCCACGAAGATCGCGCCGCGCGCCGCAAGGTCGTTGACCACGTGCTTGTTGTGCACGATCTGCTTGCGGACGTAGACCGGGGCGCCGTAGAGGTCGAGCGCCTTCTCGACGGTGATGACCGCTCGGTCGACGCCCGCGCAGTAACCGCGCGGGTCGGCCAACAGAACCTGGCCCGACGTTCCGGGCATGCCGAGATTGACCTGAGTGGACATGACGCCCAGCCTACCGACCCGCCGATGACGACCGCAGCGTCGGCGCCGCCTCATAGGGTGGGCGCATGGCCCTGGAGACGAGCGCGGACAACCCGGCTCCCCTGCGCTCCATCTCGTTGGCGCTGCAAGGCTGGATCGCGCGCCTCGGCGCGGTGTGGGTCGAGGCCGAGGTCGTGCAGCCGAAGCTGAGCGGCAACACGTACTACCTCACCCTGCGCGACCTCACGGCCACGATGAGCATCAGCGCCATCGCGTTCCGCGGCGTGATCGAGTCCAGCGCCACCCCCGTCACCGACGGCACCCGCGTGATCGTGCACGCCAAGCCGGAGTTCTACTCCCCGAACGGCCGCCTCTCGCTCAAGGTGCTGGAGATCCGCCCCACCGGCGAGGGCGAGCTGCTCGCGCAGCTCGAGCGGCGCCGTCAGCTGCTGGCCGCCGAGGGCCTGTTCGAGGCCCGTTGGAAGCGCCCGCTGCCGCTGCTGCCGCGCTCCATCGGGCTGGTCACCGGCAAGGGCTCGGCCGCCGAGCGCGACGTCCTGCAGAACGTGCACGACCGCTGGCCGGGCGCCTCGATCGTGGTGCGCCACGCACTGATGCAGGGGTCGCAGTCGGCGATGGCCGTCATCGGGGCCCTGCGCGAGCTCGACGCGGCCGAGCACGTCGACGTCATCGTCATCGCCCGCGGCGGAGGCTCGCTCGAGGACCTGCTCCCGTTCTCCGACGAGGCGCTCGTGCGGGCCGTCCACGGCGCCACCACTCCCGTCGTCAGCGCGATCGGGCACGAGCCCGACGTCCCCCTGCTCGACCTCGTCGCCGACCTGCGCGCCTCCACGCCCACCGACGCCGCGAAGCGCGTCGTGCCCCACGTGGGCGACGAGCTGGCCGGGCTGGCCGCCACGCGCGAACGAGCCAGGCAGGCGGTCTCCGCGCACCTGCACCGTGAGGCGGCGGGGCTCGCCGCCCTGCGCAGCCGTCCCGTGCTCCGCTCCCCCGCGGCCTTCGTCGACGCCCAGCAGGACGTGGTCTCCGCCCAGCGCGAGCGTGCCCGGCTGGCGATGCGCGCCCGGCTGAACCGGGCCCACGACGAGGTCGGCCACCACCTGGCCCGCGTCCGCGCCCTCTCGCCCCTGGCCACGATGCAGCGCGGCTACGCCGTCGCGCTCGACCCGTCGGGCCGTGCGGTCACGTCCATGGAGTCGCTCACCCCCGGCGACGACCTCGTCCTCCACCTCACCGACGGTCACGCCACCGTCCGCGTCACCGACCTGCAGGAGCACCCGCATGAGTGAACCCACGCCCACCGACCCGTCCGAGCTCTCGTACGAGCAGGCCCGCGACGAGCTGGTCTCGATCGTCCAGCGTCTCGAGACCGGGGGCACCACCCTCGAGGAGTCGCTGGCGCTGTGGGAGCGCGGCGAGGCGCTCGCGGAGGCGTGCCAGCGCTGGCTCGACGGCGCGCGCGCCCGGGTGGAGCCGGGTCAGGACGCGAAGGGCTCCAGCGACGCCACGTAGTCCTCCACCACGGGGCGCTCGGCACCGCTGGTCACCACCACGAGGTCCGTGCCCACCACCGCGCCGAAGGTGACGGCGTCGTCGGGGCCGGAGAACACCTGCCACGTGGTGCCGGCGATCTTCTGCTCGCCGTCGGGCTTGCTGCCGGCCGCGCGGTCCTCCACGAGCCGGGGCAGGTCGTCGGCCTCGCCGATCCGCTGCGTCAGGCCCACGTACTCGCCCTCGTCCGTGACCACGTTCAGCTGCCAGCGGTCGTCGATGAGCTCCGCCCGCGTGGCGCGCCAACGCTCGGGCAGCTCAGTGGGCACGAGGGGCACGAACCCGGCGCGCACCTCCACGCCCGACGCGGCACCGCGCCAGTCGACCTCGGAGGTGGGGTTGTCGGGCGTCTCGGTGAACAGCCGCCCGACCAGCCACAGGCCCAGCACGATGGCACCGAGCACGAGCACCGAGCGCACCACGTCGCCCATCGCCGGATTGCCGCGCGAATACCCGCTCATCGTGCTCCTGTCGTGCCGGAAGGACCGTTCGGTCGCGCTGGCCAGCCTAGCCTTCGAGCCCGATAGGATGACCGCGTGGACCGACTGAAGCCCGCTGAGGCCGCCCCCGACCGCAACCTCGCCCTGGACCTCGTCCGGGTGACCGAAGCCGGGGCCATGGCCGCCGGCCGTTGGGTCGGGCGAGGCGACAAGAACGGAGCCGACGGGGTCGCGGTCAACGCGATGCGGTCGATGATCAACACCGTCGAGATGGACGGCGTCGTGGTGATCGGCGAGGGCGAGAAGGACGACGCGCCCATGCTCTACAACGGCGAGCGCGTCGGCGACGGCACGGGCCCGGAATGCGACGTCGCGGTCGACCCGATCGACGGCACCACCCTCACGGCCAAGAGCCTGCCCAACGCCATCTCGGTCATGGCCGTCGCGCCGCGCGGCTCGATGTACGACCCCTCCGCCGTCTTCTACATGGAGAAGCTCATCGCCGGCCCCGAGGCCGCCGACAAGGTCGACATCCGCCTGCCCGCCGCGGAGAACATCCGCATCGTCGCCAAGGCCAAGGGCCTCGACGTGGAGGACGTCACGGTCTGCGTGCTCGACCGCCCCCGCCACGACGCGCTCGTCCAGGAGATCCGCGAGACCGGCGCGCGCATCAAGTTCATCGTCGACGGCGACATCGCCGGCGGCATCACGGCCGCCCGGCCCGGCTCCGGCGTCGATCTGCTGCTGGGCATCGGCGGCACCCCCGAGGGCATCATCACCGCGGTCGCGATGAAGTGCCTCGGCGGCGTCATCCAGGGCCGCCTCACCCCCGTGGACGACGAGGAGCGCCAGCGCGCCATCGACGCCGGCCACGACCTCGATCGGATCCTGTCCACCGAGGACCTCGTCACCGCCGACGACTGCTTCTTCGTGGCCACCGGCATCACCACGGGCAACCTGCTGCGTGGCGTGCGCTACGGCGCCGGCAGCGCCACCACCGAGTCCATCGTCATGCGGTCCCGCTCGGGCACGATCCGCACGATCCGCAGCGAGCACCGCCTGCAGAAGCTGATGGCCTTCTCCTCCATCGACTACGAGCACTGAGCCGATGGGTCCCGGGCCGGCGCGCGAGGAGTCCGTCGCGGTCTCCGAGGAGTCGTTCGCGCACCTGCCCAGCGGACTCGACCTGTGCCACCAGACCTTCGGGCACCCCGAGGACGAGCCGGTCCTGCTGGTCATGGGCCTCGGCGGCCCGATGACGTGGTGGCCCGAGGCGTTCTGCGTGCAGCTCGCCGCCCGCGGCTTCCACGTGATCCGGTTCGACAACCGCGACACCGGCCGCTCCACCAAGCTGCGCCACCACCGGGTGTCCCGGACCGACATCGTCAAGGCCTACCTCGGCCGCGGCTCGGCTCCGTACGGACTCGACGACCTCGCCGACGACGCCGCGGCGCTGCTGGACCACCTGGGCATCGACTCGGCCCACGTCGTGGGCGTCTCGATGGGCGGCATGATCGCGCAGACCCTCGCCGTGGAGCATGCCGACCGCGTCCGCTCGCTCACGTCGATCATGTCCACCACGGGTCGCCGTCGGGTCGGTTGGATCCACCCGCTCGTCATGCGCACGATGCTCGCGCCGGCCGGCCGCACCCGTCCCGAGTACGCCGAGCTCTCGGTCAGGAACGGCAAGGCCGTGGCCTCGCCCGCGTTCCCGACCCCCGACGACGTGGCCCACGCCCGCGCCCTGGAGACCTACGACCGGGGCTGGATCGCCAGCGGCGTCTCGCGCCACATGCTCGCCGTGCTCACCCAGCCCGACCGCACCGAGCGCCTCGGCGCGGTCACGGTGCCCACCCAGGTGATCCACGGCTCGAAGGACCTGCTCGTGCACCGCTCGGGCGGCCGGGCCACCGCCGCGGCCATCGACGGCGCCGAGCTGCTCGAGATCGCCGGCATGGGCCACGACCTGCCGGCCCAGCTGTACGGGACCTTCGTCGACGCCATCGCGGCCACCGCCGCCCGCGCCCGCTGAGCCCCCGACCTCTCCTCGTCGTGACGAGGTCGGCCCACTAAGGTGCGAGGCATGACCGACAACACTCAGTGGCGCATCGAGCACGACACCATGGGCGAGGTCAAGGTCCCCGCCGACGCCCTCTATCGCGCCCAGACGCAGCGCGCCGTCGAGAACTTCCCGATCTCCGGAACGCCCATCGAGTCGGCGCAGATCCGCGCGCTGGCCCAGATCAAGGCCGCCTGCGCGACCGCGAACGCCGAGCTCGGCATCCTCGACCAGGCGATGGCCGACGCGATCGTCGCCGCCGCCGACGAGGTCGCCACCGGCGCCCACGACGCGCACTTCCCGATCGACGTCTTCCAGACCGGCTCGGGCACGTCGAGCAACATGAACACGAACGAGGTCATCGCGACCCTCGCGACGAGGAACTCGGGCATCGAGGTCCACCCGAACGACCACGTCAACGCCTCGCAGTCGAGCAACGACGTGTTCCCCACGTCCATCCACGTCGCCGCGACCGAGTCGGCCCTCACGGTGCTCATCCCCGCGCTCGACCACCTCGCGAAGAGCCTCGAGGCCAAGGCCACCGAGTTCGCCGAGGTCGTCAAGTCCGGCCGCACGCACCTCATGGACGCCACGCCGGTCACCCTCGGCCAGGAGTTCGCCGGGTACGCCGCGCAGATCCGCCGCGGCATCGAGCGCGTCGAGGCCTCGCTGCCCCGCACCGCCGAGGTCCCCCTCGGCGGCACCGCCGTGGGCACGGGCATCAACACCCCGAAGGGCTTCCCGCAGCGCGTCATCGAGATCCTCGCCGAGCGCACCGGCCTGCCCCTGACCGAGGCGCGCGACCACTTCGAGGCGCAGGGCGCCCGCGACGGCCTGGTCGAGATGTCGGGTCAGCTGCGCACGATCGCGGTGAGCCTGGTCAAGATCAACAACGACCTGCGCTGGATGGGCTCGGGCCCTCGCACGGGTCTCGGCGAGATCCACCTGCCCGACCTGCAGCCCGGCTCGAGCATCATGCCGGGCAAGGTCAACCCGGTGCTGCCCGAGGCCACGCTCATGGTGTGCGCCCAGGTCATCGGCAACGACGCCGCGATCGCGTTCGCCGGTGCCTCGGGCTCGTTCGAGCTCAACGTGATGCTGCCGGTGATCGGCCGCAACATCCTGGAGTCGATGCGCCTGCTGGCCAACGCCTCCACCACGCTGGCCGACCGCTGCATCGACGGCATCACCGCCGACGTCGAGCGCTGCCTCGAGCTGGCCGAGTCGAGCCCGTCGGTCGTGACGCCGCTCAACCGCCACATCGGCTACGAGAACGCCGCCGCGATCGCCAAGAAGTCGGTCAAGGAGCGCAAGACGATCCGCCAGGTCGTGATCGAGGAGGGCTACGTCGAGCGCGGCGACCTCAGCGAGGCCGACCTCGACGCCGCCCTCGACGTCATGAGCATGACTCACCCGTGACGGCCTGAGCCCGACAACGCCGCCTGCTCCTGCTGGAGCGGGCGGCGTTCGTCGTTCGTGGGCGTGATCTCGATATCTCGCTGCGCTCGCCAGCTACTCGATCACCGGGTGATCGAGTAGCTCGCGAGGAACGAGCGGCGTATCGAGACCACTGCCGGGGACGGGCCTCAGCCGACCTTGCGGGCGACGACGTAGTTGTCGCGCTCGAAGACGACCTCGTACGAGGCGCCGTGCTCGGCGCCGTGCTGGATCGGGTCGGTCTGGGTGAGGTTGCGGTCGAAGATGATGTAGTCGGGCACGACGTCGCCGATCGTGCCGAGCCAGTAGGCCTCGTCGTGGCTGCCGGTGAGGTACTTCAGGACCGCGATGTCGGTCTCGACGACGGCGTCCTCGGGGATCGTGCGGATCGCCTCCTGCATCGCCTCGCGGCGCGGCGACGCCTCCCACGTCTCGGGCTCGAGCAGCTTGACCACGGGCCCGCCGGCCAGCAGGTATCCGCTGACCGCGGCGCCCAGCACGACGCCCGGCCACTCCAGCCGGGGGCGCTTGCCGATCGCGTCGATCATCGCGACGAACACGATGGGCATGATGACGATCGAGTAGTGCCACTCGGTGCCCCAGTAGTACTCGACGTCGCCGAGGAATCGCCACAGGAACGTGGGCGCCGCGACCACGGCCCACGGCGACCACAGCGCCGCGAAGCCCGTGACGCCGAAGGTCAGCAGCAGCGTCAGCAGCTTGCGGTCGGCCTCGGTGGTGAGCGTCTCCCAGACCCCCACCTCGCCGCCCAGGTTTCCGGTGTAGTCGTAGCCGCCGCCGGTGTTGAAGGCCGGGATGATCACCCACACGACCAGCACGAGCGCGACGGCGCCGCCCAGGGCGAGCAGCAGTCCGCGCCTCCGCTCGCCGGCGAGCCACAGGGCCACACCCACGGCGGCGACCGTGACGCCCATGTCCTCCTTGACCAGCAGCAGCGGCAGCGACCACCAGATGACGGCGCTGTACCGCTGCTCCACGAACGCCACGCCCGCCATCGCCAGGATCGGCACCGCGAACGCGACCTCGTGGAAGTCGGCCACCACGGCGTTGCCGAAGCCGAAGGCCAGCCCGTACATCAGCGCGATGGTCCAACCGACGCGGGTGCCGAGCCGGTCGACCGCGAGGCGCGTGATCGGCACCACCGACAGGCCGATCAGCAGTCCTTGCGCGACGAGCAGTGTCTGGCCGTACGGGAACAGCCAGTACGCCGGCGCGAGCAGGGCGTCGATCGGCGAGAAGTGGTCGCCCAGGATGTTGTAGCCCGGGCCCTTCACCGGCACGATCGGCGCCTCGAACCGCGAGTAGGCCTTGACGGCCTGCTCGAAGATCGCGTTGTCCCACGAGTTCACGGTCAGGCGCCGCCACGACAGCAGCGAGACCAGGCTGTAGAGCAGGCCGACGACCGCGGCCCACGCCCAAGGCATCCATCGGTTCACGCTCGACACCGTACCGGTCGGTAACCCTTGGTTGCGGCTCGTTCGCCGTCCGTCTCGCCAGCGGGGGCTCCTGAGTGCTCCCGTGACACGTGGGACGTATCGTCGGGGCCATGAGCCGGACCCGGATGATCACGATGGCGCTGGCCTCGCTGCTGGCCCTGGCGCTGCTCGCGCTCGTCATCGTGGTGAACGTCCGCTCGGCGCCCGAGACCACTGCCCCGGAGGCCACCGAGGAGGCCACCGGCGAACAGCCGCAGGTGGCGGTCGACGGAGTCGCCACCATGCGGCTCACCGTCCCCACCGACGACTTCGCCACCGAGCCCGCGGCCCCGTGCAGCGACCTCGTCACGAGCACCGACGACCCCCAGTCCGTCGAGCTGGCCGTCACCGGCGCCGACGGCGCCGTGCAGGGACTCGACGCCGAGGTCCGGGTCTCCCCCACGGCCAACCCGTTCAACGGCCTCAAGCGCCCCTACACCCTCGAGCTGGCCGACCCCGCCTCCGTGCTCGGGCTCCCCGCCTCGCGCGACTGGGCGCTGCTCGACGAGTTCGCCGACCGGTCCCTTCTGCGCACGACCTCCGCGATGGAGATCGCCCGGCGCCTGGGGATCGACTGGGTGCCGCGGCTCGTCCCGGCGAACCTCGAGATCAACGGCACGCCCTGCGGTCTCTACTCGTTCGGCGAGCTCCCCACCGCGCAGGAGGGTCGCGCCGATCTCGCCGACGACGACGTCCTGCTGCTGGCCGACGCGCGTGACCTCGAGGGTCCGCGCTTCCGCACCGAGCGGGGCCTGCAGGTCCACGTCGTCGAGCCGGAGGCAGCCGACCCGCAGGACGTCGCCGCCGAATTCCAGGCCGTCGAGGACCTGCTCTACGACCCGGCCTTCCCCGACAACGGCTACCGCGACCGCATCGACGTCGACTCGTTCGTGGACTGGTACCTGCTGAACGAGGTGACCAAGAACCTGGGCAGCCCGCTCTACGACGACGTGTACTTCGTGCTGCGCGGCGACGGCACCCTGGCGATGGGGCCGCCGTGGGACTTCTCGGCCTCGCAGGGCAACCGCAGGAACGGGTCGTGGCGCCTCGACCATCCGAAGGGATGGTGGCTCCAGCGGTCCTGGTACGCCATCAGCGACGACCCCGCGTGGCGTCGCGCGTTCTCGCCCACGCAGGTCTGGAACGAGCGCGAGGGTCACTACTTCAACGTGCTGATGTCCGATCCCGACTTCGCCGGCCGGGTGGCGCAGCGGTGGTCCGAGGTCTCCGACGACCTGTCCACCATCGGCGACTTCGTCGACGAGCGCGCGACCGTGATCGCCGACGACGCGGTCGACAACTTCAGCCCGCCGGAGGTCGACGGGCCCGGTCTGCCCGTGGCCGCCGGTGCCCTCGACGACGACCCCGAGGTGTACGTGTTCGCCAACTCCGACCCGGCCGTCGACGTACGCGAGGGCTGGCGGAACGAGGTCGACCTGCTGCGACGCTGGCTGGAGCGCCGGGTCGCGTGGCTCGACGGGGAGTTCGCGGAGCAGGCTCCCTCAGGACGCTGAGTCGTCCTGCTCGGGCAGGCCCACGTCGACCGCCTGCTGGTCGGCGATCGACCGCGCCGCCCGGACCAGGGCGGCGTTGTCCGGGGTGACCGAGCCGTCCGGCAGCCGCAGGGTGTCCTCCAGCCCGATGCGGGCCTGCAGGCCGAGCCGCAGGGCATGTCGCAGCGCCGGCCAGGCGGAGTGCGCCTCGCCGTGCAGGAGCACCGGAATGTCGGGCGCGACCGCGCGCACCCGGTCGAGCATCTCCTGGGCGAGGATGACGACCTGCGCGTCGCCGATCCCCTCGGGCAGCTCGAGCAGGACCCGCACGGCATGGTCACGCAGGGGCGACACGGCCCACTCCCGGACGTCCTCGACCGTCCACAGGCCGGCCTCGACGGCGATGCCTCGCTCGAGCAGCGCCGCGGTCACCGCCTCGGACCCCGACTCGTGCCAGTTGACCGAGGCCAGGTCGGGCAGGACGCTCCAGCGGCGGACCGCCGCCACCCGTGCGGCGGGGTCGCGCAGCGCCCACGCGCCGGTGGTGACGCCGATCGGCCTCGAGGGGAGGACGAACCGGGCCGCGGTGATCACCGCGTCGACGGCATCGGGATCGAGGGTGTCGAGACCGTCGACGTCCTTGGGGTGCAGGTGGACGCCGTCGGCTCCGGCACGCAGCACCGCCGCGATGTCCGAGGCGATCTCGACCGGCGTGACGGGAAGTGCCGGATGAGCGGCGGGTGGACGCGCGCCGTTGATGCAGGCCTGGATCAACGGCGGGCCCATGGGGTCACAACCCCGGGAACCACAGGCTCGTCTCGCGCGCCGCGGACTCCTCGGAGTCCGACGCGTGCACGAGGTTCTCGCGGTTCGACAGCGACAGGTCGCCCCGGATCGTGCCGGGCGCCGCCTTGCGGCCGTCGGTGACGCCGTTGAGGGCACGCACGACCTCGATCGCCTCGTCGCCCTCGAGCACGAGGGCCACGAGGGGCCCGGAGACCGCGAAGTCCCGCAGCGGCGGGTACCAGGGCTGCTCGGTGTGCTCGGCGTAGTGGGCGTCGGCCATCTCGGCGTCGATCGCCCGGTGCTCCATCGCCACGATGCGCAGTCCCTTGGCCTCGTACCGTGAGAGCACGGCCCCCACGAGGCCCCGGGCCACGGCATCGGGTTTGATGAGAACAAGCGTGCGCTGCGTCATGTGCCCAACCTATCCTCCGCGCTCGCCAAGGAGTTCCCATGGTCGACAGCACCCACACCACCACCCCCGCCTGGTGGCGGGACGCCGTGATCTACCAGGTCTACCCCCGCTCGTGGGCGGACTCCGACGGCGACGGCATCGGCGACCTGCCGGGCATCACGGCACGCCTGGACCACCTCGTCGCGCTCGGCGTCGACGCCGTCTGGCTGTCGCCGTTCTACACGAGCCCGCAGAACGATGCCGGCTACGACGTGGCCGACTACCGCGACGTCGATCCGCTGTTCGGCACGCTCGCCGACTTCGACGCGCTGGCCGCCCGCGCCCACGACCTGGGCCTGCGCGTCATCGTCGACCTGGTCCCCAACCACTCGTCCGACCAGCACGCCTGGTTCCAGGCGGCGCTGGCAGCCGAGCCCGGCAGCCCCGAGCGCGCGCGCTACATCTTCCACGACGGCCTCGGCGAGAACGGCGACCTCCCGCCGAACAACTGGGAGAGCAACTTCGGCGGCCCGGCCTGGACCCGCCTGCAGAAGCCCGACGGCACGCCCGGCCAGTGGTACCTGCACCTGTTCGACCCGAGCCAGCCCGACTTCGACTGGAACAACCCCGAGGTCCAGGAGGAGTTCCGCTCGATCCTGCGCTTCTGGCTCGACCGCGGCGTCGACGGCTTCCGCATCGACGTGGCCCACGGCCTGCACAAGGAGCCCGGCCTGCCGGACGCGCCGGAGGACTACGACCTCGCGAACCACCCGACCTCGGCTCAGCCCATGTGGGACAAGCCCGCGGTCCACGAGGTGTACCGCGACTGGCGCCGCCTCGTCGACGAGTACCGCGTCGAGGGCCAGGACGCCGACCGCATCCTGGTGGCCGAGGCGTGGGTCGTCCCGCCCGAGTCGCTGGCGAAGTACGTCCGGCCGGACGAGCTGCACCAGTCGTTCAACTTCGG
Source organism: Aeromicrobium choanae (assembly GCF_900167475.1). Classification (NCBI taxonomy): domain Bacteria; kingdom Bacillati; phylum Actinomycetota; class Actinomycetes; order Propionibacteriales; family Nocardioidaceae; genus Aeromicrobium; species Aeromicrobium choanae. The sequence goes on from NZ_LT796768.1 coordinate 718,194, forward strand.
CTACCTCATGACTCCGTGGAGGGCGCAGCACCAGCGAGAGGCCATCACCTCCGCGCTCGAGGCCACCGCGGCCGTCGGCGCGCCTCAGACGTGGGTGCTGTCGAACCACGACGTGCCGCGTCACGCGTCACGACTCTCGTACGACATCGAGCGCGCGACCCGCGTGCTGGGCATCGGTCCCGACGATCCGCAGCCCGACGCCGAGCTCGGCCTGCGCCGCGCGCGGGCCGCCACGGGAGTCATGCTCGCGCTGCCGGGATCGGCCTACCTCTACCAGGGCGAGGAGCTCGGCCTGCCCGAGGCCACGACCCTGCCCGACGACGTCCGCCAGGACCCGACCTTCGTGCGCACGAACGGCAAGGACGTCGGCCGCGACGGCTGCCGCGTTCCCGTGCCGTGGCACGCCGACCAGCCCGCGTTCGGGTTCTCCCCCTCCGGCCGCAGCTGGCTGCCGCAGCCGGAGGTCTACGGCGACCTCGCGCCCAACCGCCAGGACGGCGTCGCGGGCAGCACGCTGGAGTTCTACCGGCGCCTGCTCACCGTGCGCCGCAAGTACGGCCTCGGGCGTGGCGAGCTGCACTGGCAGGAGGGCTCCGACGACCTCCTGGCGTTCACGGTGGCCGGCTCCGGCGGTCGCCGGGTGCAGGTGGTGACGAACTTCGGCGAGGCGCCGCTCGACCTGCCCCACGGCGAGCTGCTCGCGGTGAGCGGTCCCCTCGACGGGCACCGCCTGCCGACGGACACCACGGCCTGGATCGCGCCCGGCTGACCTCCGCCCCGTACGCCGACTTGCGGCGTTCTTCCGCCCGCCGTAGTTTCGTGTGAGCGGCGTCACATTTCCACGAGTCGCACGCCGCGGGCTCTCGGGGGAAGGTCGGGTGGTGCACGTGACGAGACGATCGAAGAACACGCGCCGAGGAGTCGGTCTGGCTGCGGCCGCGACCCTCATGGCGACCCTGGCTGCCTGCGGCGGCGGTGACGAGGGCGGCGTCCCCACCATCAACCTGTTCGGCGGCGCGTCCGCCACCGGTTTCCAGGACCTGATCGACGGCTGCAACGAGCAGGCCGACGGGAAGTGGAAGATCGAGGGCAACCTCGTCCCCAGCGACGCCGACGGCCAGCGCGAGCAGATGGTCCGGCGCCTCGCCGCAGGTGACGCCGGCATGGACGTGATCGGCATGGACGTCGTCTGGACCGCCGAGTTCGCCGAGGCCGGCTGGATCCTCCCCCTCACCGACGAGCAGCGGGCCGAGGCGTCCGAGGGCACGCTCGCCGTGCCGCTCGAGACGGCCACGTGGAAGGACAAGCTCTACGCGATCCCGAAGCACACCAACGCGCAGCTCATGTGGTACCGCAAGTCGCTCGTCGACAAGGTGGGCAACGGCGAGCCGCCGAAGACGTGGGACGAGATGTTCGCCATGGCCGAGAAGCTCAAGGCCGAGGGCGATCCGTATGAGATCGGCTTCACCGGCGCCCGCTACGAGGGCCTGGTCGTCGGGTTCAACACGATCCTCTCCTCGTTCGGCGGCACGATCGTCAACGAGGACAGCACCGAGACCACGATCGACGACAAGACCGTGCAGGCGCTGGACCTCCTGAACAAGCTCGCGACGTCGGGCCTGTCGAACGCGTCGCTGTCGAACTCGCAGGAGCCCGAGGTCTTCGCCCAGCTCCAGAACGGCGCCTCCGCGTTCAGCCTCAACTGGCCCTACGTCCTCAGTGCCATGCGCGAGGCCAGCCCCGAGATCGCCGAGGACCTCGCGTTCGCGCCGTTCCCGGCCACGGTCGAGGGCCAGCCGTCCAAGGTCACGGTCGGCGGCATGAACTTCGCGATCAGCAAGTTCAGCGAGCACCCGGAGGAGTCGTTCGAGGCGGCCATGTGCCTGCGCTCCCCCGAGAACCAGCTGAAGCACTCGCTGACGGCCGGTGAGCCGCCCGTCATCGAGTCGGTGTTCGAGGAGGCGGAGTTCAAGGAGGCCTACCCGCAGGGTCAGGTGCTGCTGGACTCGCTCGAGTCGGCCAGCTCGCGACCGATCTCGCCGGTCTACCAGAACATCTCGACGATCATCTCCTCCACGCTCTCGCCCCCGTCGAGCATCGACGGCGAGAACACCGCCGAGGAGCTCGACACCGCGATCAACGACGCCATCGAGGGGAAGGGGATCCTGCCATGACCACGACCGCACCGGTCGGGACCGGCACGGACGACGACAGCGCCGAGATCGCGCGCCAGCGCTACAGCGAGGGCAAGAAGGCCGAGCGCCGGCTGGGCCTGATGCTCGTGGCGCCCGCCGTGATCCTCATGGTGGCCGTGACGGCGTACCCGATCGGCTACGCGATCTGGCTGTCGCTGTTCCGCGCCGACCTGCGCACTCCCGACGACAACAAGTTCGTCGGGCTGGACAACTACGTCACGGTCCTCACCAGCGACATCTGGTGGAGCGCCTTCGGGTTCACCCTCCTGCTGACCGTGGTCAGCGTGGTCTTCGAGCTCATCCTGGGCATGGGGCTGGCCCTCGTGATGCACCGGACGATCGTCGGCCGCGGCCTGATCCGCACCTCGGCCCTGGTGCCCTACGCGATCGTCACGGTCGTCGCGGCGTTCAGCTGGCGCTTCGCCTGGAGCCAGGACATCGGCTGGCTGGCCGGGGACAGCGCGCCCCTCACCGGCCACTGGTCCTCGTTCTGGATCATCGTGCTGGCCGAGGTCTGGAAGACCATCCCCTTCATGGCACTGCTGCTGATGGCCGGGCTGGCGCTCGTTCCCGAGGACCTGCTCAAGGCGGCCTCGATCGACGGCGCCTCCCCGTGGCAGCGGTTCTGGAAGGTGACGGTGCCGCTCATCAAGCCGTCGATCCTGGTCGCGGTGCTGTTCCGCACGCTGGACGCCTTCCGCGTCTTCGACAACATCTATGTGCTGACCAGCGGAGCCAACGACACCTCGAGTGTGTCGATCGTGGCGTACAACAACCTGATCCGAGGCCTGAACCTGGGCATCGGCTCCACGATGTCGGTGCTGATCTTCATCACCATCGCGATCATCGCGGTGATCTTCGTGAAGCTGTTCGGCGCCGCGGCGCCGGGCTCCGATGAAGGGAGGCGATGACGATGAGCACGGCAGTGGAGACCCCGAAGCGCAAGGCGATCTGGTGGGGCGTCAATGCGATCGTCCTGATCTACGCGTTCATCCCGGTCCTGTGGATCATCTCGCTGTCGGTCAAGCCCGACGCCATCCTCAACGACGGCAGCTTCTTCCCGAGCCAGTACACCGGGGAGCACTACGAGGCGATCTTCCAGAACGACAGCTTCACCCGCGCCCTGATCAACTCGATCGGCATCTGCCTGATCTCGACGTTCATCGCGATCGTCGTGGGCACGATGGCGGCCTACGCCGTGGCCCGCCTGGACTTCCCGGGCAAGAAGTTCGTCGTGGGTGCCTCGCTGATGATCGCGATGTTCCCGCAGATCGCCCTGGTGACGCCGCTGTTCAAGATCCTCACCGGCATCGGGCTGTTCGACACCTGGCTCGGCCTGATCATCCCCTACATCACGTTCGCCCTCCCGCTGGCGATCTACACCCTGAGCGCCTTCTTCCGCGAGATCCCCTGGGAGCTGGAGAAGGCGGCCAAGATGGACGGCGCGACGCCCTACCAGGCGTTCCGCAAGGTGATCGCTCCGCTGGCGATGCCCGGCGTCTTCACCACGGCCATCCTGGTCTTCATCTCCTGCTGGAACGACTTCCTGTTCGCCATCTCGCTGACCTCCAGTGAGCGCTCTCGCACCGTGCCGGCGGCCCTGAGCTACTTCACCGGCGCCACGACGTTCGAGAAGCCGACCCAGGCGATCGCCGCAGCAGCAGTGGTCATCACCATCCCGATCGTCATCTTCGTCCTCTTCTTCCAGCGCCGGATCGTTGCCGGCCTCACCAGCGGCGCCGTCAAGGGCTGACTCCACCGTTTCAGAAGGGAAACATCATGGCTGAAATCGTTCTGGACCACGTGGTCAAGCGGTACCCCGACGGAGCCCTCGCCGTGGAGGACTTCAACCTCGAGATCGCCGACGGCGAGTTCATCATCCTCGTGGGCCCGTCCGGCTGCGGCAAGTCCACCACCCTGAACATGATCGCGGGGCTGGAGGACATCACCACCGGTGACCTCAAGATCGACGGCACGGTCGTCAACGACAAGGCGCCGAAGGACCGCGACATCGCCATGGTGTTCCAGTCCTACGCGCTGTATCCGCACATGACCGTCTACGAGAACATGGCGTTCCCGCTGACCCTGGCCGGCGTGGACAAGTCCACGATCAAGGAGAAGGTCGGCGAGGCCGCGCGGATGCTCGAGCTGGAGCAGCACCTCGACCGCAAGCCGTCCAACCTGTCGGGCGGCCAGCGTCAGCGCGTCGCCATGGGTCGCGCGATCGTGCGCAGCCCGAAGGCGTTCCTCATGGACGAGCCGCTGTCGAACCTCGACGCCAAGCTGCGCGTGCAGATGCGCACGCAGGTCGCCCGGATCCAGAAGACCCTCGCCACCACCACGGTCTACGTCACGCACGACCAGACCGAGGCCATGACGCTCGGCGACCGGGTCGTGGTGATGCGCGCCGGCAAGATCCAGCAGGTGGGCTCGCCGACCGACCTCTACGACAACCCGAACAACCTGTTCGTCGCGGGCTTCATCGGCAGCCCGTCGATGAACTTCCTGCCGGCCACGATCGAGGGCGAGTCGCTGTCGACCTCCATCGGCGAGCTGCCGATCCCCGACGCCTACCGTCCGGCCCTGCGCTCGGGCAGCGCGAGCCGCGACGTCATCGTCGGCATCCGGCCCGAGCACTTCGAGGACGCCTCGCTCGTGGCGTCGGACGTGGCCGGTGCGCGGGTCGACGTGAACGTCGACCTCGTGGAGCAGATGGGCTCGGACGTGTACGCCTACTTCACGGTGCAGGGCGGCGCGGCGAACGCCGATCTCGACGACCTGGCCAAGGACACCGGCCAGGACATGGCGGGCGAGGGCACGCAGGTCAACGCCCGGCTCAGCGCCGAGTCGAAGGTCGCCGGCGGCCAGAACGCCGAGCTGTTCGTCGACTCCAGCAAGATCCAGGTGTTCGACGCCCAGTCCGGCGAGAACATCGCCCACTGAGACCCGGGGCGGGCGCGGCGCAGGTCAGCGGGACTTGCGCCGCCGCCGCTTGCCCGCGGCCACCTGCTTCATGATGTCGCGGTCCCACGCGTGCTCGCGGATCAGCCGGTACCGCTCCCCCGCCACGCGCATGTAGGCGTCGCCCTCGGTCTCGTCCTCGCCCTTGAGGCCGGCCTCCGCGATGAGCTCGAGCACCGGGACGAACTCCTCGTCCATCCAGCGCTGCGCCATGGTCTTCTTGTCCATCAGCTGGGCCTCGGCCTGCATCGTCCGCGCGGCCCACGCCTCCACCATCTCGGCCAGCACGCCGTAGCCGTGGGGCTTGGTCACGCGGACCTTGTCGCGCACCCCGGTGGGCAGCGGGACGCGCTGCAGGAAGATCTTGCGCCAGTGCTTCAGCTCGAGGTCCTCGCGGCGGCCGATGTCGCGCGGCTCCAGCAGGGTCTGCACCTCGGTGACCTCGGCCTCGATGAGGCGCAGCCGCAGGGCGCGCGCCACCGACACGCGATGGTGGCCGTCGCGCACGAAGTAGTAGTCGCCCAGCTTGTAGACGTCGATCGGCGGGATCTCCTCACCGATCCGGCTGGCGCGCGCGATCCGCTCCCAGCGCGCCCGGCTCTTGTCCGAGGTGGGCCGGAACCGCCGGTCGAAGTCGCGCACCTTGTCGACCGAGCCGATGATTGCGTCGAGCGGGATCAGGTGCAGCCCGATCCTGCGCTCGCCGCGCCGGCCGAGCGCGTCGACCACCTCGTCGAACGAGAGCGCGCGAGTGCCCTCGCCCCCCTCGCCACGCAGGCGCGCGGCCAGGGCGGACAGCGTCTGCAGGCGCCGGGCCCGCAGGAAGTCGCTCTCGGCGTCGATCCGGGGAGAGCCGGACTCAGCCATGACCGCCCACCGGGTCGAGCACCGACTCGATCTCGAGGAGCTTGTACGGCACGACGTTGCGGATCGTGGTGCCGCCGACGAGACGGTCGGGCTGGGGCTGGCCGAACGGGTGGATGTGCCCGTGCAGGTGCCACGTGGGCCGTAGCGTCTCGATCACCTCGTGCAGCGCCTCGAAGCCGTGGTGGGGCGGGTCGTCGCCGTCGCCGAGCCCGCGCGGCGGCGAGTGGGTGAGCAGGACGTCGACCCCTCCCCCGCGCTTGGCGGCCACCTTCATCAGGCGCTTGGCCCGCTTGGCGAACTCGTCCTGGGTGTACTGGTTGGGGCCTTCGTTGTAGCGGATGCTGCCGCCGAGGCCCGCGACGCGCAGGCCGGCCACGTCGACCACCGACTCGTCGGCGTTGACGCCGCCGAGGGGGCGCGGATCCTCCTGGGGCAGGCCGTTGCTGGTCAGCCAGCCGCGGAATCCCGAGAGCGGCGCCTCCACCGCGGGGTCGTGGTTGCCCGGGACGAACACGACGGGCACGTCGAGCATCGAGGACAGGAACTCCAGGTAGTCCCAGGGAAGGTCGCCCGCGCCGAGCACGACGTCGGGGCGCAGCCGACGGACGCCGGCATCGTGGATCACCGGCGAGATCTCGTCAGCGACCACGAGCACGCGCACCATGGCTCCACCGTACCGGGGAACATGGTGAGCCAGGTCACATCGCGAGACTCGTCCTACTCCTCCGCGGCGGCCCAGCGGGCCTTGTCGGCCGCGATCTTGCGGCCGAGGAAGAACGCGCCGAGCCACAGCGCGGCGAACATCAGGCCGATGAAGAACATGATCGGCACGAGGAACCCCGTGAGGATCGTGGCCACCTGGATCCCGTGACCGACCCAGTAGGCCCACGGGTGCCGCAGCAGCCCCGCCACGACGAGGCACAGCACGGCCAGGCCGCCACCGATCAGCGAGGCCAGCGGCGCCGAGACGTCCTCCACCGCGATCATCACGGGGATGGACAGGCCCAGGATGATCGCCTGGAGCGACAGCATCGCCGCGCACATGTGCCTCACTGCGACTCACCGCCACGCAGGAGGGTGCGGGCCTCGCCCACCGTGACGACCGACCCCGTGACGATCACGCCGCCGGAGCCGATCGAGTCGCCGAAGTCCTCCCCGGACGCGTCAGCGAGGCCGATGGCCCGCTCGAGCGCGTCGTCGAGCCGCGGCACGACGGTGATCCGCTCGGGCCCGAAGACCCCGCTCGCGACCTCGGCGAGGTCGGCGGCCGCGAGCGACCGCTCGGTGCTGTTCTGCGTGCAGACGAGGTGGGCCACCACGGGCTCGAGCTCGCGCAGGATCTCCTCGGCGTCCTTGTCGGCCATGATGCCGACGACGCCGATGAGCGGGCTGAACGCGAACTCCTCGCTGATCGACTCGACCATGGCCCGCACACCGTGCGGGTTGTGGGCCGCGTCCAGGACGACGGTGGGACTGCGGCGCACGACCTCGAGCCGGCCCGGGGAGGTGACGGCGCCGAAGCCCGTGCGGATCAGGTCGGGATCGAGCTCGGCGTCGCCGGTGAAGACCTCGACGGCGGCCAGCGCGAGCGCGGCGTTGCGGGCCTGGAACGCCCCGTGCAGGGGCAGCAGGATGTCCTCGTACCGGCCCTTGACGCCCTGGATCGTGAGCACCTGGCCGCCGACGGCGGCCGTGCGGGACTCGACCCCGAAGTCGGCACCCTCGAGCACGAGCATCGAGCCGACCTCGTTGGCGCGGCCCATGATGACCTCGAGGACCTCCTCGGGCTGCGAGGCGAGCACGGTGCGCGAGCCGGGCTTGATGATCCCCGCCTTCTCCACCGCGATGTCGGCGGGCGTGTCGCCCAGGAAGGAGGCGTGGTCGACGTCGATCGGAGTGATCACGGCGACCGACGCGTCGGCGACGCTCGTGGCGTCCCACGCGCCGCCCATGCCGACCTCGACGACGGCGACGTCGACGGGCGCGTCGGCGAACGCCGCGTAGCCCATCGCCACGAGCATCTCGAAGAAGCTCAAGGGGTGCGGCTGGCCCTGGTCGACGAGGTCGGCGTAGATCGCCACGTCGGCGTAGGCGTCGACGAAGAGTTCGTCCGAGAGCGGCTCGCCGTCCACGCAGATCCGCTCGTTGATGCGCTGCAGGTGCGGGCTCGTGAAGCGGCCCGTGCGCAGGTCGAGGGCGCGCAGCAGGGCGTCGATCATGCGGCTGGTCGAGGTCTTGCCGTTGGTCCCGGTCAGCTGGATCACCGGCTGGGCGCTCTGCGGATCGCCCATCAGCTCGCAGATGGCGCGGATCCGGTCGAGCGACGGCTCGAGCCGCGTCTCGGGCCAGCGGGACAGCAGGGCGAGCTCGACATCGGGGTAGGTGGGCCTCATCGTCCCCAGTATCCCAGCCCGGGCATCGCGCGGCGCCACAGGCGTTTGTCGCGTCACTGCTGGGGCTCCCGGGCCTGCAGTGACGCGTGGTTGGAACGGTTTCGAGAATCGGGGTCTTCCCCCATGGTCAGGCACCGCCGGACGGTCACAGACTGAACGAATGAACCGTCAGATCGCGGGCTGGATCACCCATCGCTGGGTCAAGTGGGTCGTGCTGGCCCTCATGCTGGTCATCCTCGGCGGCCTCGGCTCGTTCGGGGCCAAGCTCACGAGCGTGCAGGACAACGACATCGCCTCGTGGCTGCCCGACGAGGCCGAGTCGACCCAGGTGATCCAGCAGGCGGGCTCCTTCTACGACGAGAACATGGCGCCCGCGATCGTGCTGCTGACGTCGGACGAGCCGCTGACCCCGGCCGACCTGGCCGCCGCCCAGGAGGCCGCCACCGCGATCGGCGCGCTCGAGGACGTGCCGGTCGGCGAGGTCGCGGGGCCGATCCCCAGCGAGGACGGGGTGGCCGCGCAGCTGATCGTGCCCATCACCCTCGACGAGGAGGGCTGGGAGGAGCTGCCCGACTGGATCGACGACGTGACCGAGGCGACGGAGGACGCGGTCGAGGGCACCGACCTGCGGGTCGACGTGGGCGGCCCGGCCGCGCTCGGCGCCGACCAGGCCGAGGCGTTCGCCGGCATCGACGGGATCCTCCTGGCGGCCGCTGTGGGCGTCGTCGTCGTGATGCTGCTGCTGACGTACCGCAGCCCGATCCTGTGGCTGATCCCGTTGTTCTGCGGCCTGATGAGCGTCTTCGCCTCGCAGGGGCTGGTCTACCTGCTGGCCAAGTACGGCGGCCTGACGGTGAACGGCCAGAGCGCCGGCATCCTCAGCGTGCTCGTGCTGGGCGCGGGCATCGACTACGCGCTGCTGATCGTGGCGCGGTACCGCGAGGAGCTCCGTCGCTACGAGGACCGCCACGAGGCGATGGCGCACGCCCTGCACCGGGCCGCGCCCGCCGTGTTCGCCAGCGGCAGCACCGTGATCATCGGCCTGCTGTGCCTGCTCTTCGCGCAGATGAACTCCACCGCCGGGCTCGGCCCGGTGGGCGCCGCGGGCATCGCCGTGGCCCTGCTGGCCATGCTGGTCCTGCTGCCCGCGCTGCTGGTGATCTTCGGCCGCTGGGTGTTCTGGCCCTTCGTCCCGCACTTCGGCGACCCGGAGCGCACCGACACCGGCTTCTGGGCGAAGGTCGGCACGCGGATCGCCCGGGCGCCCCGCGCGGTCTGGGTCGTGACCAGCCTCGTCCTCGTGGCGCTGTCGTTCGGCATCGTGAAGCTCGACGCGACGGGCCTGAGCAACGCCGAGGCGTTCACCACCACCCAGCCCTCGGTGGTCGCCGAGGAGCGCATCGCCGAGCACTTCCCGGCGGGGGCGGGCGACCCGCTCCAGATCATCTCCAACGCCGACCAGGTCGCCGAGGTTCGCGAGGTCGTCGCCGGGGTCGAGGGCGTGGACCCTGCCACGGTCACCGAGCCGCAGGTCGCGGACGGCCTGGCGTACTTCGAGGCCACCCTGAGCGTCCCGAGCGACTCCGACGCGGCGAAGACCGCCGTGCAGGACACGCGCACGGCGCTCGACGACGTGGAGGGCGCCGATGCGCTCGTCGGCGGCAACACCGCACTCAACCTCGACGTCCAGGAGGCGTCGTCGGCCGACAACCGGCTGATCATCCCGATCATCCTGCTCGTCGTGCTGCTGGTCCTCATGCTCCTGCTGCGGTCCATCGCCGCGCCATTGATCCTGCTGCTGACGGTCGTGCTGTCGTTCGCGGCGGCCATGGGCATCAGCGCGCTGGTGTTCCACTACGTGTTCGACTTCGCGGGGGCCGACTCGTCGTTCCCCCTCTTCGCGTTCGTGTTCCTGGTGGCGCTGGGCATCGACTACAACATCTTCCTGATGACCCGCGTGCGCGAGGAGGCGCTGCTGCACGGGACGCGCCGAGGTGCGCTGATCGGGCTCGCGGCCACCGGTGGCGTGATCACCTCGGCCGGCCTCGTGCTGGCGGGCACGTTCGCCGCGCTGGCCACCCTGCCGATCGTGTTCCTGGCCGAGCTGGGCTTCGCCGTCGCGATCGGCGTCCTGCTCGACACGATCATCGTCCGCTCGGTGCTGGTCACGGCGCTGAACCTCGACATCGGCAAGTCGATCTGGTGGCCCAGCCGGCTCGGCCGGACCGACGGCGCCGAGCCGCCGGAGCCTCAGCGCGAGGAGAAGTCCCCCGCGAGCATCGCGTAGACGCCGGTGTCGGCCCAGGCGCCCTTGAACCACATGTCCTGACGGAAGAACGCCTCCTCCCGCAGGCCCAGGCGCCGGCACAGGGCCACCGAGGCGTCGTTGCGGGGGTCGAGCTCGGCGATGACGCGGTGCAGGCGCATCCGTTCGAAGGCGAGCTCGAGCAGTGCGCGGGCGCCCTCCTCGGCGAACCCCAGCCCCTGGAAGTCCGGATGGAGACCCCACCCGATCTCGGCGGTGAGGTGGTCGACGCTGCGCAGGCTCAGGTAGAGATGCCCGATCATGCGTCCGTCGCTGCGGAGCTCGACGGGGATCTCCAGGTAGTCGCCGTCCCGCTCCAGATCGGTGTGCGCCGACCACTCCGCCACCTTGGCGGCCATCTCCTCGCGGCTGCGCGGCTCGAACAGCATGAAGCGAGCGACGTCCTCGCGGGACTGGTAGGCGTGGAAGGCGTCCACGTCGTCCAACGTGATCGGCCGCAGCCGCAGCCGCGCCGTCTCGATCGGCTCGGTGAAGCGGAAGGGCCGGAAGTGCGAGCGGACCTCGGGCACCTCGAGCATGCGCCGCGCCAGCGGGGCCAGGCGCTCGCCGAGCGCCCGGGCCTCGTCGCGGGTGAACCAGCGCGCCTCCGCGATCTCGGCCGCCGCCGTGACCTCGCCGTCGAGGCGCAGCGCGAACACCTCCGCCACGAGGTGGTGACCCGGCTCGTTCGCGGCGTCTGCCTCGAACCGGCCCCACGCCGTGAGGTCGTCCGGGGCGACCTCGACGAGCAGCTCCTCGGCCAGCTCGCGCACGAGCGCCGGCACTGCGTCCTCGCCCGGCTCGGGCTTGCCACCGGGCTGCATGAACACCTCCGAGCCACGCTTGCGGACCATGAGGATCCGCCCCTGCGCGTCGGTGGTGAACGCCGCGACCACGTGGATCGTCGGCCTGTCGTCCTCCCTCATCTGATCGCCTCCGGTCCCCATCCTGCTCGACCACGGGCCGGGGCCGGTCACCCGACCGGCCCAGGACGCACCCGCCGCGGGTTGGCTAGGTTGACACTCGTGCGGCTGCGGAGCCGCCCGCGACCCGGAGCGAGGGAGGGATCGACCCATGGACGACGCCGACCTCCGGAGCTGGGGACCCGCGCTCGTGTCGACGGATCCCGATGTCATGGCGAGCTACTCGCGGGACCAGTCCCGGTTTACCGAGCACGCGCTGCCGGAGGCCGTCCTCGCGCCCGCGAGCACCGAGGAGGTCGCCGAGGTCCTGCGCGAGGCCGCTCGACGGGGGCTGGCGGTCGTGACCCGCGGCGCTGGAACTGGTCTCAGCGGCGCGGCCAACGCCCAGCGCGGATCGATCGTGCTCTCGACCCACCGGCTCGACTCCATCGTCTCCATCGACCCCGACGAGCAGATCGCCGTGGTCCAGCCGGGCGTCGTCACCGGCCACCTACGCGCCGCGGTGGCGGAGCACGGCCTCTTCTACCCGCCGGACCCGGGCAGCGTCGACAGCTGCACCATCGGGGGGAACGTCGCCACGAACGCCGGTGGCATGTGCTGCGTCAAGTACGGCGTCACGCGCGACTTCGTCCGTGGGCTGGAGGTGGTCCTGGCCGACGGCTCGATCATGCGGACCGGCCGCCGGACCGCCAAGGGCGTCGCCGGCTACGACCTCACCTCGTTGCTGGTCGGCTCGGAGGGCACGCTCGGCGTGATCACCGAGATCACCGTGCGACTCGTGCCGCGGCCCGCGCCCCCCACCACCGTGCTGGCCACGTTCAGCACGCTCGCCGCGGCCGGGGCCGCGGTCCAGCAGCTGACCAGGGCGGGCGTGCGGCTGTCGCTGCTGGAGATCATGGACCGCACCACGCTGAGCGCCATCGAGTCGATGAGCCCGCTCGGCTTCGACACCGGCACCGCCGCGATCCTGCTCGCCCAGAGCGACGACCCCGACAGCGCCTCGATCGCGGCCCTCGCCGCTGACGTCTGCCGTGCCTCAGGCGCCGAGGACGCGGTCGTCAGCGACGACGGCCGCGAGGCAGACCTGCTCCTCCAGGCGCGACGGCTGGCACTCCCGGCACTGGAGCGGCTCGGCGACTGGCTGCTGGACGACGTCTGCGTGCCCCGGACCCGCATCGTCGACCTCATCACCTCCGTCGAGGACATCGCCGCGCGTGAGGACCTGGTGATCGGCGTCTTCGGCCATGCCGGGGACGGGAACATGCATCCGACGATCATCTACGACGAGGGTCGACCCGACAGCCGCGCCGCCGCGCTCCGCGCCTTCGACCAGATCACCGCACGCGCCCTCGAGCTGGGCGGGACGATCACCGGCGAGCACGGCGTCGGAACCCTCAAGCGGGCCTGGCTCGGGACCGAGCTCGACGCCTCCGCCGCGCGCGCCCACCGCCTCGTCAAGCAGGCGTTCGACCCGGACGGCATCCTCAACCCCGGAATCGCGATCCCCGAGCCGTGGAGCCCGATCGCCTGACCGTGCTCCCGCGGCGGATGTCACCGGCGATGCCACGTAGAATCGACGACCGTGACCACTGCACAGAACCGCGTCCCGGAGAAGCCCGTCCTCGAAGGCCTCGAGGAGAAGTGGGTGGACGTATGGGCCGAGCAGGGGACGTACGCGTTCGACCGCACCAAGACGCGCGACGAGGTGTACTCGATCGACACCCCGCCGCCCACCGTCTCGGGCTCGCTGCACGTGGGTCACGTCTTCAGCTACACCCACACCGATCTCATGGCGCGCTTCAAGCGCATGCGTGGCCTCGAGGTGTTCTACCCGATGGGCTGGGACGACAACGGCCTGCCCACCGAGCGCCGCGTGCAGAACTACTACGGCGTGCGCTGCGATCCCTCGCTGCCGTACGAGCCCGACTTCACTCCCCCGGCCAAGCCCGACCCGAAGAAGCAGATCCCGATCAGCCGGCGCAACTTCATCGAGCTGTGCAACGAGCTGGTCGTGCGCGACGAGCAGGTCTTCGAGAAGCTGTGGCGCACGCTCGGTCTCTCGGTGGACTGGTCGCAGACGTACACGACCATCGGCCACGACGCCCAGGTCACCAGCCAGCGCGCGTTCCTGCGCAACCTGTCGCGCGGCGAGGCCTACAGCCAGGACGCGCCGACCATGTGGGACGTCACCTACCAGACCGCGGTGGCCCAGGCCGAGCTCGAGGCACGCGACTACCCCGGCCACTACTACCGCGTGGCCTACCACCTCGCCGACGGCCAGAAGGTGTTCATCGAGACCACCCGTCCCGAGCTGACCCCGGCCGCCGTGGCGCTCATCGCGCACCCCGACGACGAGCGCTACCAGCACCTGTTCGGCACGACCGCCCACTCGCCGCTCTTCGGCGTCGAGGTGCCCGTCCTGGCGCACACGCTGGCCGATCCCGAGAAGGGCTCGGGCATCGTCCACTGCTGCACCTTCGGCGATCTCACCGACGTGCAGTGGTGGCGCGAGTTCGACCTGCCCAACCGCACGGTCATCGGGCGCGACGGCCGCATCCTGCGCGAGGTTCCCGAGTGGATCGCCGGCGGTCCGGGCGAGAGCGTCTACGCCGAGCTGGCCGGGAAGACCACCTTCAGCGCGCGCGAGGCCATCGCGGCCGCGCTCGCGGAGTCGGGCGACCTCGAGGGCGAGCCCACGCCCACCCAGCGCATGGCGAACTTCTACGAGCGTGGCGACAAGCCGCTCGAGATCGTCTCGACCCGCCAGTGGTACATCAAGAACGGCGGCCGCGACGCCGAGCTGCGCCAGCACCTGGTCGCGCTCGGTGACGACATCGACTGGCACCCCGGCTACATGCAGTCGCGCTACGCGAACTGGATCGAGGGACTCAACGGCGACTGGCTGGTCAGCCGCCAGCGCTTCTTCGGCATCCCGTTCCCCGTCTGGTACCTGCTCGACGAGGACGGCGAGCCCGACCACGACAACCCGATCCTCGCGCCCGAGTACGACCTGCCGGTGGATCCCGCGTCGCAGGCCCCGGCCGGCTTCGACGAGTCCCAGCGCGGCCAGCCGGGCGGCTTCATCGCCGATCCCGACGTGCTCGACACGTGGGCCACGTCGTCCCTGAGCCCCCAGCTCGTGTGCGGGTGGGAGCGCGACCTCGACCTGTTCGAGCGCACCTTCCCGATGGACCTGCGCCCGCAGGGCCACGACATCATCCGCACGTGGCTCTTCTCCTCCGTGGTCCGCTCCAACCAGGAGTTCGGCACCGTGCCGTGGAAGCACGCCGCCCTCTCGGGCTTCGTGGTCGATCCCGATCGCAAGAAGATGAGCAAGTCCAAGGGCAACGTGGTCGTCCCGGACGAGATCCTCGAGAAGTTCGGCGCCGACGCGGTGCGCTGGCGAGCCGCGGGCGCCCGCCCGGGTGCGGACTCGCCCTTCGACGAGACGCAGATGAAGGTCGGTCGCCGGCTCGCGATGAAGGTGCTCAACGCCAGCAAGTTCGTCGTCGCCCCGGTCGAGCAGTACGGCCTCGGCGCCGACGCCTCCCTGCTCGACCCCTCCCTCGTCACCGAGCCGCTCGACCGGGCACTGCTCACGGGCCTGCGCGACGTCGTGGAGACCGCCACCGCGCACTTCGAGGCCTACGACTACGCCTCGGCGCTCGAGGTCACCGAGAAGTTCTTCTGGGACTTCTGCGACGACTACCTCGAGCTCGTGAAGGAGCGCGCCCGCGCCGAGGACGCCTCCGGCACCTCGGCCAAGGCCACCTTCGTGCTGGCGCTCTCGGTGCAGCTGCGCCTGCTCGCGCCGTTCCTGCCCTACGTCACCGAAGAGGTCTGGTCGTGGTGGCAGGAGGGGTCGATCCACCGCTCCGCGTGGCCGACCGCCGACGACCTCGCGATCGAGGTCTTCGACGCCCGCCTGCTCGCGATCGCGGGCGAGGCGCTGGCCGGCATCCGTGGCGCGAAGTCCACGGCGAAGGTCAGCCAGCGCACCGAGGTCACGCAGGTGGAGATCTCCGGCGACGCCGCCACGCTCGACCTGCTCGCCGGGGCGCTGCCCGACGTGCGGGCGGCCGGTCGCGTCGTCGGCGAGGTCGTCACCACCGCCGGCGAGGGCTCGCTGAAGGTCGACGCCACGCTGGCGGAGTCCTGACCGCGTAAACTCCCAGCGAAAGCCACAGAGTCCCACACGCAGGTCGGGAGGTCACGTGTACGCCGCTGAACGTCAGGTGCTGCTGGCCGAGCGCCTCAGCCGCCACGGGCGGCTCTCGGTGAACGAGGTGGCCGCGGAGCTGTCGGTGTCCACCGAGACCATCCGTCGCGACCTCGATGTCCTGGAGCGCGCCGGGACCGCCACGCGCGTGCACGGGGGCGCGGTGCTCTCGACGGCGTACGCCCGGATCGAGGCCAGCCTCGCCCAGCGCACGGGCGAGCGGCCCGAGCTGAAGTCGCGCATCGCGGCGGCCGCCCTGGAGTTCCTGCCCGGCACCGGCGGCAGCATCCTGCTGGACGGCGGCAGCACGGTGGCGCACCTGGCCGAGGTCCTGCCGGCCGATCGCCACCTGACGGTGCTGACGCACAGCGTCGCCATCGCCCACCTGCTAGTCGGCCATGACGGGATCGCGCTGCACACGCTGGGCGGTCGGGTGCGCGAGGTCACCGGGGTGGCCGTGGGCCAGACCACCGTGGAGGCGCTGCGCGGCACGCGCGCCGACGTGGCCTTCATCGGCACGAACGGGATCGCCGCCGACCACGGCTTCAGCACGCCCGACTCGGAGGAGGCCGCCGTCAAGCGCGCCCTCTTCGGATCGGCCCGCACCCGCGTCGTGCTCGCCGACTCCACGAAGTTCGGCCCGCACCGCGTGTTCTCCTTCGCCGAGCTCGGCGACGCCTCCGCCGTGGTCACCGACGACGGCATCACCGGGCGCGACCGCGCGATGCTCGAGGACGCCGGCGTCGAGGTCGTCGTCGCCTGACCGCTACTCGGCGGGCTGGGTGGCGAAGTCGATGCCGGAGTTCTGCAGGCGGTTGACCAGCGCGGCGCCCATCGCGACGGCGGTGGTGGTCTGGCCGGAGACCTCGGGCAGGTCGTCGTAGGCCAGGGACATCGCCGACTCGGCGAGCATCTTGGCGGTCTCGGTGTAGCCCGGATCGCCGCCGCGGACCGTGGTGACCACCTTGGTGTCGCCGCTGAGTCCCACCAGGGTGAGAGTGAACCACGACTTGGCGCGCTGCTCCTCGCTCGGACCGTCGCCGGCCGCCTTGAGCTTGACCAGCAGGGCCCGCACCGGCGGGATCTGCGCGCCCACCGCCACCGCGCCGAGCACGGGGGCGGCCAGCGCCATCATCCGGCGGGTCCTGAAGTGGGCGTGGTGCTCGTAGGTGAACTCCGGGCCGTAGCGCTCGAGCGCCCGTGCCGACCGCAGCACGATCTGCGGGTCGATCGTCGGCAGTGGCACCCCGAACCCCTTGACCGGCGGCTCGGCGCGACCGACGCGTCCGCCGCCGCGCACCCGGCGGCCCGTGGGCCGTCCCTCGCGGGCGCGGCGCTGCTTGGCGGCGGCCTTGGAGCCGCGGAACTGGCCGATCTGCCCCAGCGCCGAGTGGTAGGTGCCCGCCGAGAACGACGCCTTCGCGCGGATGTAGCCCTTGATGGTGATGGGGGCGTCGGCGGGGAGCTGCTGCACCGTGTGGAAGACGCCCAGGTCGTACGGGATCGAGTCGAAGCCACAGGCGTGCACGAGCCGGGCGCCGGAGGCCACCGCGGTCTCGTGGTACTTCAGGTACATCTCGTCGACGAACTGCGGCTCGCCCGTCAGGTCGACGTAGTCGATGCCGGCCTCCGCCGCGGCCTTGACCGCCGGCTCGCCGTGCTCGAGGTAGGGCCCGACGGTGCTGATGAGGACACGCGTGCCGGCGGCCATCGTCGCCATCGAGGCATCGTCGGCCAGATCGGCGACGACGATCGCGGGGGCCTCACGCCCGGTGGCCGCGATGCGCGCCGCCACCTGCTCGAGCTTCGCGCGCGAGCGGCCCGCGATCGCCCACGTGGCGTCGGCGGGCAGGTGGACGGCGAGGTAGTCGGCGGTGAGACCGCCGGTGAACCCGGTGGCCCCGAAGAGCGTGAGATCGACCATGGGTCGACGCTATACCGGGGTCAGCTCGCCTTCTTGTCGGCCTCGTCATGCGTGAGCACACGCGGCGGCGTGTGGTGGCGCACGGTGTCGGCCGTGACGATCACCTTCGCGACGTCCTCGCGGCTGGGGATCTCGTACATGACGTCCTGCAGGGCGTCCTCGACGATGGACCGCAGGCCTCGCGCACCGGTGTCGCGCTCGAGCGCCAGGTCGGCCATCGCCTCGCACGCGTCCTCGGTGAACTCCAGCTCGACGTCGTCGATGGCGAACAGCCGGATGTACTGCTTGGTGAGCGCGTTGCGCGGCTCGGTGAGGATCGAGATCAGGGCCGGCTTGTCGAGCTTGTTGACCGCGGCGATGACCGGCAGGCGGCCGATGAACTCGGGGATCAGGCCGAACTTCAGCAGATCGGTCGGCACGACCTTCGACAGCTTCTGCATGTCGTTCTCGTCGACGACCGGAGCGATGTCGGAGTTGAACCCGAGGGTCTTCTTGCCGCTGCGCTGCTCGATGATCTGGTCGAGCCCGGCGAAGGCGCCACCGACGATGAACAGCACGTTGGTGGTGTCGATCTGGATGAACTCCTGGTGCGGGTGCTTGCGCCCACCCTGCGGCGGCACCGAGGCCGTGGTGCCCTCGAGGATCTTCAGCAGCGCCTGCTGCACGCCCTCGCCCGACACGTCGCGGGTGATGGAGGGGTTCTCGCTCTTGCGGCTGATCTTGTCGATCTCGTCGATGTAGATGATGCCCGTCTCGGCCTTCTTGACGTCGTAGTCGGCGGCCTGGATGAGCTTCAGCAGGATGTTCTCGACGTCCTCGCCGACGTAGCCGGCCTCGGTGAGGGCCGTGGCGTCGGCGATCGCGAACGGGACGTTGAGCATGCGCGCCAGCGTCTGGGCGAGATAGGTCTTGCCGCAGCCCGTGGGGCCGACCATGAGGATGTTCGACTTGGCCAGCTCGACCGTCTCGTCCTTGTTGATCCGGCCCGAGGCCTGCGCCTGCACGCGCTTGTAGTGGTTGTAGACCGCCACGGCGAGCGACTTCTTGGCGCCCTCCTGGCCCACGACGTAGGTGTTGAGGAACTCGTAGATCTCGGCCGGCTTCGGGAGCTCGCCGAGGCTGACCTCGGCGCCCTCGGCCAGCTCCTCCTCGATGATCTCGTTGCACAGGTCGATGCACTCGTCGCAGATGTAGACGCCGGGTCCGGCGATCAGCTTCTTGACCTGCTTCTGACTCTTGCCACAGAAGGAGCACTTCAGAAGGTCGGCGGTCTCACCAATGCGTGCCATGCGAGTAGTTTCCTGTCGTTTCCGAACGGTCCCCCCACGATGCCACACCTGCTCATCGTGGGGGACCCGTCACCGGCGTTTGAGTCGGGCCGTGTCGCTCAGACCGGGAGCTTGAGGGTGTCGAGCACCTGGTCGATGATCCCGTACTCGACAGCACCGGCGGCCGTCAGGATCTTGTCGCGCTCGACGTCGCGGCTGACCTCCTCGGCGGTCTTGTTCGAGGCCTCGGCGAGCATCTTCTCCAGCAGCTCGCGCATCCGGATGATCTCGTTGGCCTGGATCTCGAGGTCGGAGATCTGGCCGCCCGTGCCCTCGGTGTAGGGCTGGTGGATGAGGATCCGGCTGTTCGGCAGCGCGAAGCGCTTGCCCGGCGTGCCCGCGGCCAGCAGCACCGCGGCGGCCGAGGCGGCCTGGCCCAGGCAGAACGTCTGCACGTCGGGCTTGATGTAGCGCATCGTGTCGTAGATCGCCGTGAGCGCCGTGAAGGAGCCGCCCGGGCTGTTGATGTAGATGCTGATGTCCCGGTCGGGGTCCATCGACTGCAGGCACAGCAGCTGGGCCGTGACCGCGTTGGCGACGTCGTCGCTGATCGGGGTGCCGAGGAAGATGATGCGATCCTCGAACAGTTTCGTGTACGGGTCGATGCGGCGGAAGCCGTAGGACGTGCGCTCTTCCCACTGCGGCATGTAATAGCTCATCGCACGTCTCCTGCCGTGTTGACGATCTCGTCGATCAATCCGTACTCCTTGGCCTGCGCGGGCGTGAACCAGCGGTCGCGGTCGGCGTCGGCCTCGATCTGCTCGACGCTCTGGCCGGTGTGCTGGGCCTGCAGCTGGTTGAGCTGCTTCTTCAGCAGGATCGACTGCTCGGCCTGGATCTTGACGTCGGACGCGGAGCCGCCGATGCCGCCCGAGGGCTGGTGCATCATGATCCGCGTGTGGGGCAGCGCGTAGCGCTTGCCCGCGGTGCCGGCGGCGAGCAGGAACTGGCCCATGGAGGCGGCCAGGCCCATGCCGACGGTGACGATGTCATTGGAGATGAACTGCATCGTGTCGTACATCGCCATGCCCGCGTCGACGGAGCCGCCGGGGCTGTTGATGTAGAAGTAGATGTCGGCCTCGGGGTCCTCGGCGTTGAGCAGCAGCAGCTGCGCGCAGATCGCGTTCGCGTTCTGGTCGCGGACCTCCGAACCGAGGAAGACGATGCGTTCCTTCAGCAGACGGTTGTAGATGTGCCCGTCGAGATCGGAGGGACCCGCCTCGACGGCCATCTGGGGGCTCATGGGTGCGTTCACGTCATTGACCCTAGACCGCGGAACCGACGCAGACACGCGCCCGACCCCCGTGTTCGCCATCGGCGTACAGGGTCAGTGGGCCACGTGCGCGTCGACCTCGGCCGAGATGGCCGCGAGCGTGCGGTCCATGCCGGCGAGCAGCTCCTCGTCGTGACTCTCGATCCCGCCGAGTGCCAGCGTGGCCACGAGGCGGCTGACCAGGCTGCGTCGGCCCCCTGCCAGGTCGCGTCGCAGGGTCAGGCGGGTGCCACCGTCCTCGGGGTCGAGGCGGTAGCTCCAGCGCGCGGCCGGGCCGTAGACCTGGAACGCCAGCCGCTGCGGGCGCACCACGTCGACATAGCGGCTCACGGTGGGCCAGACGAACGCCTTGCGCTTGTTGAGGTTGAGCGAGACCTGGTTGTGGCTGAGCCGGCGGGGGTAGAAGAACTGCCGCCACGTCTCGGGGCTCCAGCGACGCATGCGCCGCTGGTCCTTCAGCACGTCCCAGACCTTCTCGGGCGGGCCGGCGACGAGCAGGGACGTCTCGAGGGGCGGGACTCCCCCGCTCAGGCTTTTCCCACGAGGTCACTGCCCTCGGCCGCGGCCTTGAT
The DNA here is from genome assembly GCF_900167475.1 of Aeromicrobium choanae. Taxonomy (NCBI): domain Bacteria; kingdom Bacillati; phylum Actinomycetota; class Actinomycetes; order Propionibacteriales; family Nocardioidaceae; genus Aeromicrobium; species Aeromicrobium choanae. Next base: position 739,154 of record NZ_LT796768.1, read on the forward strand.
GCGCTCGAGGGTCTGGCGGATGCCCGCCTCGAGCTCGTCCTCGAAGTTCTCGGTGCCGCCCAGGACGCGCCGGGTGAGGAAGTTGGACAGCGACGAGACGCCGTGGGGCGCGTGACGACTCTCGGTGAGGCGGGTGCCCGTGGCGGTGGCCTCGAGGTCGTAGGACCAGATCGTGCCGTTCTCGGCGATCTTGAACGCGAACCGCTTCCCGGGCACGAACTCCTTGACCTTCGAGCGCGTGGGCCAGAACAGCGGGCCCCGCCGGTTCACGTTGATCGTGGTGGTGCCCACGCCGACGGGTCCCTTGCCGCGGACGATCATCTTGCGGCACTGCGGACTCCACCGGGGCATGTGGTCCGGGTTGCTCACCAGCTCCCACACGCGCTCGGGGGGTGCCTCGATGTCGATGGTCGCCGAGATCTCGTCACGGTTGGCCATGCTGCTCTCCTTCGTCGCGGTCACTGCTCGGCGCGAGCCTAGTCGACCGTGACACCAGAACTGTCACATGGGGGTGATCCCGCTCACAGTGTGAGCGATGCCGCTCAGGACTCCAGCGCCCGCGTGCGCCGCGGACGCGAGGTCACCCACGTGACGAGCCAGTCCGCGATCCGCGGATGGTTCAGCAGCGCCTGGTGGTGGGTCGAGGGCAGGTACTCGAGCCGGGCGTGCGCCACGACCGGGCCCCTGCGGCCGATGCCGGCCGAGGAGGAGAAGTGCACGATCATGTCGCCCAGCACCGTGCTGAGGAGGTGACGCTGTGTGGCCCCGATGGTGGCGGCCACGAAGTGGTACTCCGCGTGCGCCAGCGGCGCGGCGGCGATCCGGTCGAGGCCCCACCGGGCCGTGAGGTCCTGGCCCTCCCACTCGTCGGCGGTGATGTAGCCGTGGCGCAGGTCGACGATGCCGGCCGAGCGCGAGTCCAGGATCGCGCCGAACGGCGTGGACTGCGGCCAGATCCGCAGGATGCGCGAGCCGAGGTGCGCGGCCTTCTCCAGGTTCGCGCCGGCGTGCGGCGTCCCGAGGCAGACCACGTCGCTCACGCGGTGGGCCCACTGGTGCCCGGACACCGTGGCGCGGTTGGTGGCGGCGCGGACGACCAGTCCGCCCATCGAGTGACCCACGAGCGTGATGCGGTGGACCGCCACCGGCCACGCCTCGACGAGCTGCTCCAGCAGCTCGTCGAGGTGCTGGCCGTTCTCCGAGACGTGCAGGCCGGTGTTGTAGCGCAGGAGCACCGGGGTCGCGTCGGTGTCGGCGGCGACGCGGTCGGCGTACGTGGGCCGTTCGCGGCTGCTGCGCGACCAGGACTCGTCGTTCTCGCACAGGCCGTGCACGAAGACCACGAGGTGACCCGTGGCATCGGGGTACGCCTGGCGCAGCTTCCAGGGCGTGGCGGGGATGTCCGTGCCGTCGTGGCGCAGCGACATCGTGATCGCCTGCGGGTCGCCCAGCAGCCGCAGCTCGTCGCCCACCAGCCCGTTGACGGCGGATCGCACCTGACGTCCGAGCCGGGAGTCGTCGACCGGCGCGCCCACGCCGCGGGCGGCCAGCGCGCGGGCGGCCCCACCGGAGAGCCGCAGGGCGCCGGAGATGCCACCGTAGATCGAGCCCGCGACCGCGTCGTGCACGGACTCGGGCACCCGGCTTCCGACCAGGCGCGTCGCCCGGAAGGCACGGCGGGCGATCGCTCCGTGGACCTCGCGCACCGTGCCGAGGACGAGCCGGTCGCCATACTCGAGGGCCAGCGCGGCGACATCGGTGGTGCGCGCCGTGGAGGACATGGACCCATGGTGCCGTACGCCCTCGCATCGCAGGCGCGCGATCTCGTCCCGTGAACGCAGCCGCCCCCGCGAGCCGGAGCTCGCGGGGGCGGTGTCGCACCGTGGACGGACGGACCTCAGAAGATCCAGCCGCAGTTCGAGGCGAAGGCCTTTCCGGCGACGATGTCGTTGAAGAACCCGACGGCCTGGCCGCTGCCCTCGTAGCCGGAGGCCACGTGGGTGGGGGCGAACAGGGTGCTGTAGGAGATCTTCGAGCCCTTGGCGCACCAGTCCTTGGAGGCCTGCTTCACCGTCGAGTTCGGGATGACGTCGTCGGCCCACGAGGACGTGACCTTGAACGGGACGCCGATCTTCTTCGAACCGAGCTTCAGCTGGCTGAGGCGGCTCGCGATGTCGGCCCGCGACAGGTAGGACGTGATCGTCTTGCCCTCCTTGGTCAGCGTCTTGGTGTCGAGCCATCCGCTGGGCAGGCTCTCGGGCAGGCAGCCGTAGGCGGTGTCCGCGCCGTCGAGCAGCTTCTGTCCCGCCTCGTTCGTCAGGGCGCGAATGCCCAGCTCGGGGTACGTGACGTCGAGCATCTTGACCGCGAACAGCATGAACGTCTGGTAGGCGCTGTGCTCGATGTTCCTCGCGACCGCACCCAGGTCGACCGTGGGCGCCGTGGCGTGGCCACCCTTGATCTTCAGCTCGGGCGCATAGGTCGGGGCCAGCTCCAGGGCGCCCGCCGTGGCGCCGCCGCCCTCGGAGAAGCCCTGGAGGAAGACCGGAGCGGTCTTGGAATAGCCGAGGTTCTGCGCGGCACGCACGACGTCGAGCGCGTTCTGGCCCAGCGCGATGTTGTTGGCGTACGGGTGGGTGCCCGGCGTGCCGAGGCCCTCGTAGTCGGTCATCGCGACGGCGTAGCCGGCGTCGTAGAACTGCTTGAGCCAGTTCCCGTCGTACAGCCGGGCCGTCTCGATCAGCTTGCTCGGGGCGCACTTGTCGTTGAGCCCCTGCGTGCCGGGGCTCAGCGAGATGATCGGACGCTCACCACCCTTGGTCCAGGCTGCCTTCGGGACGATGACCGTGCCCGTGACGGCGGTCTTGGCTCCGCGGGCGCCGGTGGAGACGTACTGGACCTTCGTGACCGTGGCATCGGCCTTGTTCAGGCCGAGGTTGTCGAAGGCGTACGTGCCGGGTGCCTGCTTGAGGATCGCGCCGGGGGCGCCGGAGACGGTGGCCGGCGGGGTGTAGACGTCCTCGGCGGCGTGCGCGGGTGAGGACATGGTCGTCACCGCGAGCGTGACGACGACGGTCGCCGCGAAGGTCGCGGCAAGGGGGCGTGGATTCTTCACATTCTCTCCTGAGGGTCCTTGGTCGCCGCCGAGGGGAGGAACGACCTGTAACTTCTAGTTACATGTAACAAGGAGTTACAGTTCCGTGTGAGGTGGCTCACGTCAAGCCCCTGTCCCCGTGGGTGGACACGCCCCGCGAGAACGCCCGGAAATGAGAAGAACCGGCACCCCAGCGGGGTACCGGTTCTTCCGGGCGGTGGGACGAGCCCACCGACGATCACTGCGAGTCGGACTCGGACTCGGTCTCGTCCTCGTCGCCACCGATCGTGCCGTCGGCGCGCAGGTTGGCCAGGTCGACGCCGTTGCCGGACTTGTCGGTGACCTTCGCCGACTCCACCAGCGCGGCGAGCGCCTTGCCGCGCAGCACCTCGCTGATCATCTCGGGCACGTGGTTGTGCTCCATGATGTGCTGGATGTAGGAGTTCGGGTCCTCGCCGGACTGCTGGGCACGGCGCATGATGTGCTGGCTCAGCTCGTCGTTGTCGAGCGGGTACTCGTTCTCCTCGACCAGCTGGTCCAGGACGAACTGCGCCACGATCGACTCGCGGACGTCGCGCTCGAGCTCGGCCTCGAACTCCTCGACGGTCTTGCCGTCCTCTTGGTCGGTGAGGTAGTCCTCCAGGGTCAGGCCGGCCATCGCGAGCTGCTGGTCCATCTGCTGGCGACGGTTGGTCAGCTCGCCCTCGGCGAGGCCCTCGGGCATCGGGGCGTCGATCTTGCTGACGAGCTCCTCGAGGACGAGGTCGCGGGCCTCGGCGGCCTGCTCGATCCGCTTGCCGCGGGTCAGGCGCTCGACGAGGTCGGCACGGAACTCGTCCATCGTGTCGAAGTCCGACGCCATCTGGGCGAACTCGTCGTCGAGCTCGGGCAGCTCGGTCTGGCGCACGTCCTGCAGCTTGACGGTGACGTCCACCTCCTCGCCGGCGAGGTCGCCGCCGACCAGCGTGGTGGAGAAGGTCGCCGACTCGCCCTTCGACAGGCCGGTGACGGCCTCGTCGAGGCCGTCGAGCATGGTGGCCTTGCCGATGACGTAGGGCAGGCCCTCGGCCTGGGCCTCGTCGATGAGCGAGCCGTCCTTGCGCGCGGCCGACAGGTCGATGGTGATCGAGTCACCGTCGGCGGCCGGGCGGTCGACCTCGCTGAACGTGGCGAAGCGCTCACGGAGCTGGTCGAGCTGCTCGGCGACGTCGTCGTCGCCGACCTCGATGTCCTCGACCGTCACGGCGATCTCGGACGCGTCGGGGATCTCGAGCTGGGGACGCACGTCGAGCTCGGCGGTGACCTCGATGGTCTCGCCGTCCTCGAACTTGGTCAGGTCGATCTCGGGCTGGCCGAGCGGCGTGGTCTTGGTCTCCTGCAGGGCCTGCGCGTACCAGCCCTGGAGGGCCGAGTTCAGGGCCTCGTCGAGGACGGCACCGCGGCCGACGCGCTGGTCGATGATCGCCGAGGGGACCTTGCCCTTGCGGAATCCGGGGACCTGGATCTGCGCACCGATGGTCTTGTAGGCCTTGTCGAGGTTCGGCTTGAACTCCTCGAACGGCACCTCGATGGTCAGCTTGACCCGGGTGGGGCTCAGCGATTCGGTGCTGCTCTTCACGTGATGACTCCTGCGTCGTTGGGCTCGTGGCAAGCCCACGGAGTCCTCACGCAGGCCAGCGTCCAGTCTACGGGGCGCCCGTGGTGGCGGGTCAAACGGGCTGCCGCCGGGCGGCCTACACTGATCCGTGCCCACGGGATGTGGCGCAGCTTGGTAGCGCACCTGCTTTGGGAGCAGGGGGCCGCAGGTTCAAATCCTGTCATCCCGACCAGGTCCCGAACGGGACGAGCCCGGCCGATCTCGGTGCGGGCACCTAGGCTGTCTGCATGACGACCGACGCGGTGACCGGACGGGTCGTCCACGCCCGCGTGGTCGACGAGCCGCTCGACGTGGCCGAGCACCTGGCCGCCGTCACCGGACCCGCGACCGGCGCCACCGACGTGTTCGTCGGCACCATCCGCGACCACGACCCCGACGTCGCCGGCGCCGTGGCGCGCCTCGAGTACGAGGCGCACCCTGACGCCGAGGGCATGCTGGCCGCGCTGGCCGGCAAGGTCGCGCTGAACACCGGCGCCACCGTCGCCGTCTCGCACCGGCACGGCTCGCTCGGCGTCGGCGACGTCGCCGTGGTGATCGCCAGCGCCGCCCCCCACCGCCGGGAGGCCCTCGAGTCCACCCGCGCGCTGATCGAGCTGATCAAGACCGAGGTCCCGATCTGGAAGCGTCAGACCGACACCGAGGGCCGGTCGGACTGGGTCGGCCTGTGACCCTCGTCGACGGCTTCGGCCGCGTGCACCGCGACCTGCGGATCTCCCTCACCGACAAGTGCTCGCTGCGCTGCACCTACTGCATGCCCGCCGAGGGCGTCCCGTGGATCGAGCGCGACAGCATCCTCACGACCGACGAGCTGGAGCGGATCGCGCGCGTGTGCGTCGATCTCGGGGTCACGAGCATCCGGCTGACCGGCGGCGAGCCGCTCGTGCGCAAGGACGCCGTCGAGGTCGTCCGCCGTCTCGCCGCGCTCGGTCCCGAGGTCTCGATGACCACCAACGGCCTGCGCCTCGCCGAGCTCGCCCAGCCCCTGCGCGAGGCCGGGCTGGCGCGGCTCAACATCTCGATCGACACCCTCGACCGCGAGCGGTTCGCCCAGCTCACCCGCCGCGACCGGCTGGACGACGTGCTGGCGGGCATCGAGGCGGCGCGCGTCGCCGGATTCACGCCACTCAAGCTCAACGCCGTCGCGATGCGCGGCGTGAACGAGGACGAGCTGGTCGACCTGGTGGAGTTCGCCGTGGGCCAGGGTGCGCAGCTGCGGTTCATCGAGCAGATGCCGCTCGACGCGGGTCACACGTGGGACCGCGCCGCGATGCTCACCGGCGACGAGATCCTCGAGCGGCTGCGCACGCGCTTCCGGCTGGAGCCGATCCCCGGCCGGGGCTCCTCCCCCGCCGACACGTGGACGCTCGACGGCGGCCCCGGCTCGGTCGGCGTCATCGCCTCGGTCACGGCGCCGTTCTGCGCCGCCTGCGACCGGATCCGGATCACCGCCGACGGGCACGTGCGCAACTGCCTCTTCGCGCGTGACGAGTCAGACCTCGTGCCGGTCCTGCGCGGCGGCGGCAGCGACGAGGACCTGGTGCGGATCATCAGCGGCTCGATCGCCGCCAAGCGCGCAGGCCACGGGATCGACTCCCCCACCTTCGTGCAGCCCGACCGCCCCATGAGCGCCATCGGCGGCTGAGCCGCGCGGGTCAGCCGCCGGCGTAGGGCGGCAGCACGTCGACGGGGCCGCCGGCCGGGACGGGCGCCGACCGGTCGGTCGTGCGGGTGCCGTCCACCAGGACCGAGCAGCGCGTCAGCACCGGCCCGAGGTCCTCGAACCTCGCGGTCAACGCGTCCAGGACGTCGCCGACCGTGGCGGCCTCGACCGTCGTCTCGGACGTGCCCGCCGCCTCACGGGCGGCGGCGAAGAGTCGCACTCGCACGGGCTGCATGCAGCCAAACTATCGTCCACGCGGTCTGGCCACGATCCGACGAACGGGTAGCGTCGACCCGGTGGACCCCTCCAGCCTTCCCGAGCTCCTCGCCGCGCGCGTGCGCGGCCGCGCTCCGGCCTGCGGAGGCACCCGCGTCATCGCGATCGACGGTCGCAGCGGATCGGGCAAGACGGCGCTCGCGCTGGACCTCGCCGACCAGATCGGCGCACCCATCCTGCACCTTGACCGTCTCTACCCCGGCTGGCACGGCCTGGCCAGGACGCCCGCGATCGTCCGTGCCCTCCTGGCCGACCTGGCGATCGGCGAGAAGGGCCGCGCCCGCCAGTGGGACTGGGCGAGCGACGCACCCGGCCGGTGGCTGACCGTGCGACCGACGAACGACCTCATCATCGAGGGAGTGGGGGCCGGCGCCACGGCCCTGCGCCCGTTCCTGAGCCACCTCGTGTGGCTCGAGGCGCCCGAGGAGGAACGGCGCCGACGGGCCCTCGCCCGCGACGGCGACACCTACGCCCCGTGGTGGGACGTGTGGGCCGCGCAGGAGGAGCAGTACATCGCCACCGACCACACGCCCGAGGCAGCCGACCTGATCGTGTCGACGGGGTCCTGACTCCTCGCGCGGTTGTGGCATCATGGAGGCGGCGCCTCGGCGCCACGCGGACGTAACTCAATGGCTAGAGTCCCTGCCTTCCAAGCAGGATGTTGCGAGTTCGAATCTCGTCGTCCGCTCCACGCACCGGCGCCTCAGGGGCGCCTGCCCCGCGCGCGATCGATCAGGCTGCGCCCCACGGTCACCGCGATCCAGGCCGCGCCGAACACCACGAAGATCCAGCCCTTGTCGGGGTCGCTCGTGCTGGTCAGGATGAAGACCCCCATCAGCACGACTCCCGCCGCGGTGGCGAGCAGCGGCCACTGGTCGGCGAGTCCGCGCGGCGAGTCGTCCATGCCCCGGACTCTACGACGGCCGAGCCGTGCGGGTCAGTCGGGAAGGCGGTGCAGGATGAGCACCGCGCGGTCGTCCTCGCCGGGCTCGGTCTGGTCGAGGATGCGGCGCGGCGCACCGTCCATGCCGTGACTGATCGCGATCTTCGCGGCACCCCGCAGCCACTCGATGCCCACGGCGAGGTCGAGCGTGCGCGTCTCGACGACGCCGTCGGTGTAGAACATCAGCGCCTCACCGGGCGCGATCACGCCGGAGGCGCCGCGGAACTCGGGGCGGTCGATGATGCCCAGCGCCAGGCCACGGGCGCCCGAGACGACCCACTCGTCCTCGTCGGGCTTCCAGTGCATCGCCGGCGGGTGCCCGGCGTTGAGCACCTCGTAGCCACCGGTCTCGAGGTTCACCAAGACGTGCACCGCCGTGGCGAAGCCCTCGTCCCAGGACTGACGCAGGAGGTAGTCGTTGCCGGCCGCGAAGAGCCCCATCGGGGGCAGCGAGCCGATCAGGCCGCCGAGCGCGCCGGCCAGCTGGAGCGACTGGGTGCCCGCGGCCACGCCCTTGCCGCAGACGTCGACCAGCACCATCTCGAGGTACTTCTCGTCCTTGGAGAGGTTCGCCACGAGGAAGTCGCCGGCGAACTTGGCCGATCCGGCCGACTCCATCGCCGACTCGCTGACCCAGCCCTGCGGGAGCCTCGGCACGGCGCCCTGGGTCTGGAGACGGTCGCGCAGCTCCATCAGCATCGCCTCGCCGAGGGCGGCCGGCAGGCCCGACCGGGTGCGGGACGCGCTGTAGAGCAGGATCGCGCCGCCGATGTAGACCGAGAGCAGCGATGCCGGCCGGGCGGCGTTCCACCCGTTGTCGAGCGTGTAGACCAGCGACGAGACGGTGGCGGCGAACAGGACGATGCACGTGAGGGAGGCCTGCGGCCACCACTGGAGCAGCATGCCGCCCACGATGATCGGCACGATGAACATCGAGGCCGGCATGATCGCGTACCAGGTCAGGCTGATGATGAACATCACCACGGTGACCAGGAGCAGTGCCGCCAGGACGGCCATCTGGCCGTCCTTGGACCCCGAGCGCCACTCGCGGGCGTTGGACGACAGGTAGCGACCGACCGGGTCGCGTCTCACCCCTCGCGCCGTGCTCACGGACTGACCCTATCGGCGCCGCTGGCAGCGCGGGCACCAGAACAGATTTCTCGCCGCGACGACCTCGGTGCGCACCTTCGTCCCGCAGACGTGACAGGGCTGTCCGGCGCGGCGGTAGACGTAGACCTCGCCGCCGTGATCGTCCACCCGTGGCGGGCGGCCCATGGCCTCGGGCTCGTGCTCGGCGCGCACCGTGTCGATCCGTCCCGTGCGCACACCCTCCCCCATCAGGTCGACGAGGTCGGACCACAGTGTGAGGAACGTCACAGGGCGCAGGTCGCGTCCGGCCGTCCTGGGATCGATGCGGTGCCGGAACAGCACCTCGGCCCGGTAGACGTTGCCGACGCCCGCGACGATGCGCTGGTCCATCAGGAGGGTCGCGATGGGGGCGCGCGACCGCGCCACCAGCGCGGCCGCCCGCTCCACGTCGGCCTCGGGGTCGAGCGGGTCCTCGCCGAGCCGCGCCAGCACGGCATCGACCTCGTCGGGGCCCAGCGCCTCGCAGGCCGTGGGGCCGCGCAGGTCGGCGCTGGCCCGGTCGGAGGCGAGCCGCCAGCGCACCTGCCCCACGACCGGAGGCGCGGGGTCGTCGACGAGGTTGAAGGACCCGTACAGGCCGAGATGCACGTGCACCTGCTCCTCGGTGCCCGCGAAGGCGACGAACAGGTGCTTGCCGTGGGCGGTGGCCTCGAGCAGCTCACGGCCGTCGAAGCCGGCGGCCGACTCGAACCGGCCCTGAGGGCTGGACGAACGGACGCGCTTGCCGCCGAACGTGCCGGTCAGGTCGAGCGCGAGCCGGTGGAGGGTGTGTCCCTCAGGCAAGAGTGCCCTTCTCCTCGTACTCGGCCAGCAGGTCGATCCGACGCTGGTGACGGTCGGCCTCGCTCCACGGCGTGGTGAGGAACGCCTCGACGATCGACTCGACCTCCTCGACCGAGTGCATGCGCGCGCCGATGCCCATGACTTGGGCGTTGTTGTGCTGACGGGCGAGCTGGGCGGTCTCGACGCTCCACGTCAGCGCGCACCGGATGCCGGGCACCTTGTTCGCGGCGATCTGCTCGCCGTTGCCCGAGCCGCCGATGACGATGCCGAGCGAGCCCGGGTCGTCGACGACGCCCTGGGCCGCGTCGATGCAGAAGGGCGGGTAGTCGTCGAGCTCGTCGTAGGCGTGGGCGCCGTGGTCGATCGGCTCGTGGCCGTTCTCCCGCAGCCAGGTGACGAGGTGGTTCTTGAGTTCGTAGCCGGCGTGATCGGCACCGAGGTGGACGCGCATGCGGCCATTCTCGCAGGTGGGATCAGCCGCGGACCATCGGCGTGTGGGCCATCTCGTGGACCCACTCCGCGAACGCCCGGGCGGACGCGTCGCCCTCGAACTCGCCCAGCACGTGCACCTTCAGCTCGCGCCGACGCGCGGCCAGCGGATCCTCGTGCAGCATCCGCGCGAGCACGTCGGGCAGGCCGGTGAGATCACGGTCGACCATGTAGCCGCCGGCGGCCACGGGCACGGCCTCGGCGAACTCGTCGAGGTCGTGAACCATGCTCACCATGAGGTAGGGCTTGCCCGAGGCCAGCCAGTCCGAGACGACGCTGGAGACGTCCGACACGAGGGCGTCGGCGTGGTTCATGCACTCGGCCACCGACCAGCCCCGTACGGCCTCCTCGCCCCACACGTGACGACCCGGCGTGGCGGGGTCCTCGTGGTCGGCGGCGAGGATGGCGTTGAGCTCCTCCAGCCGCCCGGACCAGTACGCGTCACGCAGGAACACGGGATGAGGGCGGAAGACCACGTCCGTGCCCGCGTCGAGCAGGGCCTGCAGGATGCGGTCGGCGACCCGCATCGACGAGAAGTCGGTCATCTTGCCGTTGCCGGTCCACGTGGGCGCGTAGAGCACGGTCGGCCGGGCGACCTCGGTGACGGGCACGGCGGCGGGCAGCACGTCGCCCGACTGGGGCCGGCCCAGCAGCACGAACCGCTCGCGCGGGATCTGCACGCCGTGGCGGGTGTAGCGGTCGATCGCGGCCTCGCCCGACGCCACCAGGACGTCGTAGCGCAGGTGGCGCGTGTGGTGACTCCCGGCCTTGTCGGAGTCGCCGTGGCCGAGCCACACGTGGCGCACCGAGCGGATGCCCATGAGCTTGAGGTGTCCGGGAGCGTTGTGGACGTAGAAGAAGGTGGTGACGCTCGGCACCGTGAGGACGCGCATGTCGCCCAGCACGTCGGACCCGGCGGAGATCCACGGCATCGACGGACGGATGGCGGCGCGCAGCTCGGCGCAGTAGTGGCTGCGCAGGCCGACGATGACGCCCCGGTCGCCCGAGGCCAGCAGGTGGGGCTCCCACATGCCCACGTGGATGGGACCGCCGCCGTAGCCGCCGTAGCCGAGGACGAAGCGCGGCTCGTAGGCCTTCAGCGCCCGCCGCAGCGTCAGGCGGGCCCGCCACAGCACGACCTTGTCGGCGATGACCGGTGCGGCCGCCGCCACGAGCAGGAGGACGGCGAGGCCCACGACGAGCGGCGGCGCGAGGGCGACGGTCAGCGCCGCCACTGCCCCGAGCCACCGGACGGCGACGACGAACGGGCCGCGGTCGGCCGGCTCGGGTGCGGGACAGACCTTCGGCTCCGGAACGCCGGGCAGGCCGTGGACGTGGGGCGGCGCAGCCGGTCGGAGCATCGCCGCCCGGACGACCAGCACGCCGATCACGGCGGCCACGACACCGGCCAGCATCGGCAGCTCGAGGAGCAGCCGAACCAGGAGCGCGAGAGCGGCGACGGCGACCAGGGCGGCCGTCGACCACGCGAGGATCCGGTTGCGGCTGGCGACGTCGGTGCGGAAGCGGTGCTGCATCCGGTGCTTCCGGCGGTCGAGGTGTCCGCGCACCCGCTCCAGCAATGTCGACATCGCCCTCCAACCTAGCGGTTGGGACTCGCGGGCCCGTGGAGCGCCGCGTGATCTCGATACACCGGGAGCTCGCTGCGCTCGCCCCGGCACTCGATCACCGGGCGGCTGAACTCGGTGATCGAGTGATCGGCGAGCGGAGCGAGACGGTCGTATCGAGATCACGCTCCGCGAACGGAGGGATCAGTCGAAGATCGGCTCGCGCGTGCGGGTGCGCTTGAGCTCGAAGAAGCCGTCGTAGGACGCCAGCGCGCGGGCGCCGTCGAACACGGTGCCGGCCTGCTCGCCCTTGGGGGCGGGCGAGACGACGGGGCCGAAGAAGGCGGTGTCGCCGATCGCGATGACCGGGGTGCCGACCTCCTCGCCCACGCGCGAGATGCCGTCGGTGTGCGAGGCACGCACGGCGTCGTCGAGCGAGGTGTCGTCGGCGGCGTCAGCCAGCTCGATGGGCAGGCCGGCCTCGGCGAGGGACTCCTCGTAGAGCGCGCGGTCGAAGTCGCGGCCCTCGACGTGGTGGCGGGTGCCGAGCGCCGTGTACAGGTCGCGCAGCACCTCGGTGCCGTGCTGCTGCTCGGCGGCGATGCACAGCCGCACCGGACCCCAGCCGCGCTCGATCATCTCCTTGTACTCGTCCGGCACGTCCTTGTCCTCGTTGAGGACGGACAGGCTCATCACGTGGAAGGACGTCCGCACCGGGCGGACCTGCTCGACCTCGAGCATCCAGCGGGAGGTCATCCAGGCCCAGGGGCAGAGCGGGTCGAACCAGAGGTCGACGGTCTCGGTGGTGGTCATGTCCGGTCCAACACCGGATGACCCACCCGCATTTCCTCCACGAGCGCCGCGACCACCGCATCGAGCTCGCCGCCGTTCTGCGCGGCCACGGCACGCTGGCGCTGGTAGGAGGCGCCGCCGGCCCGCATGATCTCGCGGATCCCCTGCAGCTCCTCGGCGCAGGCGAGGTCCTCGGCCACGGGCTCGAGCTGGACGAGCAGCCGCTCGAGGTCGTCGGTGACGAGCTCCTCGCGGGCCTCGCGGTCGAGGATGAGGATCGCGTCCATGCCGTAGCGGGCGGCGCGCCACTTGTTCTCCTGGACGAACCACGACGGGATCGACGGCAGCTCGCGGCCGGCGTCGAGCTCACGCGAGTGGTGCTCGACCAGGCAGTGCGTGAGCGCGGCGATGCTGGCCAGCTCCGACATCGAGGGGATGCCGTCGCAGATGCGCATCTCCAGCGTGCCGAACTTCGGCGAGGGTCGGATGTCCCAGCGGATCTCGTCGAAGTGGTCGATCACGCCGGTGTGCATCATGTCGTCGACGTACTGCTCGAGCTCGTGCCAGTGGTCGAACTGGAACGGCAGCCCGGCCGTGGGCAGCTGCTGGAACATCAGCGCGCGGTTCGAGGCGTAGCCGGTGTCCTGGCCGCCCCAGAACGGGCTGGACGCGCTGAGTGCGAGGAAGTGGCCGTAGTGCGTCAGCATCGCCCGGCTGATCGGCAGCACCTTGTCGCGGTCCTCGATGCCCACGTGCACGTGGACGCCGTAGATCAGCATCTGCCGGCCCCACCACTGCGTGCGGTCGATCAAGGTGGCGTAGCGCTCCTTGTCGGTGACCTTCTGCTGGGTCCAGCGCGCGAACGGGTGCGTGCCCGCGCACATCAGCTCGACCCGGAGCGGATCGATGACCCCGCGCAGCTGCTCGATGCTGCGGCCCAGGTCGTCGGTGGCCTCGCGCACGGTGTGGCACACGCCGCTGACGACCTCGACCGTGTTGAGCAGCAGCTCCTGCTTGATGTGCGGGTGCTCCCCGCCGTCCGCGGGCGCCACCGCGTCGAGCACGGTCTGGGCCACCTGTCGCAGGTCGCCGGAGTCCTGGTCGACCAGCGCCAGCTCCCACTCGATGCCGATCGTCGAGCGCTCGGAAGCCGCGAACGGGATGTGCATTCCCCCATCCTGCCCGACCCGTCGCACCATGCCGCGACGAAAGGCGCCGGTGTGACCCACATCGTGCGGATGCTGGCTGTGACATTCGTGGGTGGCGGGTGGAAGAGTGGGGCGCATGCCCGGTACCAACCTCACCCGTGAAGAAGCCCGCCAGCGCGCAGCCGTCGTCTCGGACGCGTCCTACGACGTGGCGCTCGACCTGACCCTCGACGGCGAGCGATTCGGCTCGGTCACCACCCTGACCTTCGCCGCGCAGCCCGGCGCCTCCACCTTCGTCGACCTGGTCGACGGCGAGCTGACCTCGGTCACCCTCAACGGCCGCGAGCTGGACCTGTCGGCCTACGCCGACAGCCGGATCGCGATCGACGGCCTCGAGGCCAGCAACGAGCTCGTGGTCACGGGCACGTGCCTCTTCTCCCACTCGGGCGAGGGCCTGCACCGCTTCGTCGACCCCACCGACGACCGCGTCTACCTCTACACCCAGTTCGAGGTGCCCGACGCCCGCCGCGTGTTCGCCACCTTCGAGCAGCCCGACCTCAAGGCGCAGTTCACGTTCCACGTGACGGCGCCCGCGCACTGGAAGGTCGTCTCCAACTCCCCCACGCCCGAGCCCATCACGCTCGACGGCGGCAGCGCCGTGTGGAACTTCGAGCCCACCAATACGATGAGCACCTACATCACGGCGCTCGTCGCCGGCGACTACCACGAGGTGCGCGACACCTACGCCGGCGCGTACGGCGAGATCCCGCTCGGCGTCTTCTGCCGCCAGTCGCTCGTGCCGTTCCTCGACGCCGACGACATCTTCGCGATCACGAAGCAGGGCTTCGACTTCTTCGAGGGCGCCTTCGAGATGGGCTACCCGTTCGGCAAGTACGACCAGCTGTTCGTGCCGGAGTACAACATGGGCGCGATGGAGAACGCCGGCGCGGTGACCTTCCGCGACGAGATGATCTTCCGCAGTCGTCAGACGGTCTCGGCCTACGAGCAGCGCGCGAACACGATCCTGCACGAGATGGCCCACATGTGGTTCGGCGACCTCGTGACGATGAAGTGGTGGGACGACCTGTGGCTGAACGAGTCGTTCGCCGAGTTCGCGGCGCACCACTCCTCGGTGAAGGCCACCCGGTTCACCGAGGCGTGGACCGGCTTCACCAACAGCCGCAAGAACTGGGCCTACCGCCAGGACCAGCTGCCCACCACGCACCCGATCGCCGCGGACAACTACGACCTGCACGCGGTCGAGGCGAACTTCGACGGCATCACCTACGCCAAGGGCGCCTCCGCCCTGAAGCAGCTGGTCGCCTGGGTGGGCGAGGACGACTTCTTCGCCGGTCTGCGCGCCTACTTCACGAAGCACGCGTACGGGAACACCGAGCTCAAGGACCTGCTCGTCGAGCTGTCCGAGGCGTCGGGCCGCGAGCTCGACAGCTGGGCCGCCGAGTGGCTCCAGACCTCGGGCGTCAACACGCTCCGCGCGGACTTCGACGTCGACGACGACGGCCGCTTCACGCGCTTCGACGTGGTGCAGACGGCCACGGACGAGTACCCCACGCTGCGCCGCCACCGCATCGCGATCGGCCTGTACGACCGTGGGGACGACGGCCGCCTCGTGCGCACCGAGCGCATCGAGACCGACGTCCGCGACGAGCGCACGACGATCACCGAGCTCGTGGACCAGCGCCGTCCCGACCTCATCCTGCTCAACGACGACGACCTGACGTACGCCAAGATCCGCCTCGACGAAGGGTCGTTCGACACGCTGCTCGCGGGCATCGGGAACTTCGCCGAGTCGCTGCCGCGGGCGCTGTGCTGGGGCTCGGCGTGGGACATGACGCGTGACGCGGAGCTGCCGTCGGCACGGTTCGTCGATCTCGTGCTGGCGGGCGTCGGCACCGAGTCCGACCTCACGGCCGTGTCGTCGCTGCTGCGCCAGGGCCACTCGGCGATCAACCTGTTCACCTCGGACGAGAACCGTCCCGCGCTCGCGCGGCACTGGGAGCAGGGCGTGGCCGAGCTGTTGTCCTCCGCCGAGGCGGGCAGCGACCACCAGCTGGCCTTCGCGCGAGCGCTGGCCTCGGCGGCCACCTCCGCGGATCTCCTGCGCCAGGTGCTGGGCGGGTCGGTCGAGGGACTCGAGCTCGATGCCGACCTGCGGTGGACGTACATCCGCGGCCTCGCGCGTCTGGGCGATGCCGACGAGGCCGAGATCGACGCCGAGCTGGCGCGCGACGACACGAACCAGGGCCGCGAGAACGCGGCCGGTGCGCGCGCCCGTCGTCCCGTCGCGGAGGCGAAGGCCGAGGCGTGGCGCAAGGTCGTGGAGGACGCCTCCACGCCCAACGAGACGCGCCGCCAGATCGCGGAGGGCTTCCAGGTGCCCGGTCAGGCCGAGCTGCTGGAGCCCTACGTCGACCGCTACCTCACGATGGCCGACACCGTCATCGACGAGATGGGCGTGTGGATCGGGCAGAACGCGCTGATCCACCTGTTCCCGCTGGCCAACCCGACGCAGGGCGCCCTCGACAAGGTCGACGCCTGGCTCGAGTGCACCAAGGCACCCGCCGCCGCGCGGCGCTACGTGCTGGAGGGCCGCGACGACCTGCGCCGCGCCCTCGCGGCCCGCGCCGTCAACTGATCGATCTCGATACACCGTCTCGCTTCGCTCGCCTGCACTCGATCACCGGGCCCGTCACCCGGTGATCGAGTAGCGCGGCGAGGAACGAGCCGGCGTATCGAGATCACCCCCGCTGTCCGGTGATCGAGTAGCGCGGCGAGGAACGAGCCGGCGTATCGAGATCACCCCGCTAGAGGGTCACGTCCTCCAGCATCTCGGTCACGAGCGCCGCCACGGGCGACCGCTCCGACCGGGTCAGGGTCACGTGCGAGAACAGCGGATGGCCCTTGAGCTTCTCGACCACGGCGACGATGCCGTCGTAGCGGCCCACCCGCAGGTTGTCGCGCTGAGCGACGTCGTGCGTCAGCACCACCTTGGAGTTGGCGCCGATGCGCGACAGCACCGTCAGCAGCACGTTGCGCTCGAGCGACTGGGCCTCGTCGACGATGACGAACGCGTCGTGCAGCGAGCGCCCGCGGATGTGCGTCAGCGGCAGCACCTCGAGCATCTGGCGGTCGATGATCTCCTCGACCACGTGCGGCGAGGCGACCGCGCCGAGCGTGTCGAACACGGCCTGCGCCCACGGGCCCATCTTCTCGTCGGAGCTGCCGGGCAGGTACCCGAGCTCCTGGCCCCCCACGGCGTAGAGAGGCCGGAACACGATGACCTTCTGGTGCTGCTGGCGCTCCATCACCGCCTCGAGGCCCGCGCAGATCGCCAGGGCCGACTTGCCCGTGCCGGCGCGACCGCCGAGCGACACGATCCCCACCTCGGGATCGAGCAGCAGGTCGAGCGCCACGCGCTGCTCGGCGGAGCGGCCGCGCAACCCGAAGGCGTCGCGGTCGCCGCGGACGAGGCGCACCTGCTTGTCGGGGGTGACGCGGCCGAGCGCGCTGCCCTTGTCCGACAGCAGCACCATCCCGGTGTGGCACGGCAGATCGCGAGCGGACTCGAGGTCGATCGTGCCGTGCTCGTAGAGGTCGTCGAGGTCGGCGCTCTCGACGTCGATCTCGGTCATCCCCGTCCAGCCGGTCTCCAGCGCCCACTCCGCGCGGTACTCCTCGGCGGTCAGCCCGACGGCCGAGGCCTTCACGCGCATCGGGAGGTCCTTGGACACCAGGACCACGTCGTTGCCCTCGTTCGCGAGATTGCGGGCCACCGAGAGGATCCGGGTGTCGTTGTCGCCCAGGCGGAACCCGGACGGCAGCGAGCCGGCGTCGGTGTGGTTCAGCTCGACCCGCAGGGTGCCGCCCTCGTCGCCGATCGACATCGGGACGTCGATCGTGCCGTGCTGGACACGCAGGTCGTCGAGGAAACGCAGGGCGTTGCGGGCGAAGTACCCGAGCTCGGGGTGGGCGCGCTTGGCCTCCAGCTCCGTGATGACCACGATCGGGATGACCACCTCGTGCTCGCCGAAGCGCTGCATCGCGGCCGGGTCGGCCAGCAGGACGCTCGTGTCGAGGACGTAGGTGCGGTGATCGGGGCGGAGGGTCACGCTCTTCGAAGCAGCCACGGCAATCTCCTCGAGAGCCATGCGCGCGCCCGGCGCCCAGCCCTCACTAGTGGGTGGGGGCCTGAGCCTGTCGGGGGACGAAGGGCTCGGGATCGAGCTTGGGCACACCCCGAAAGTACGACCGTGAGCCATCGGATCCGGGAAGGCTCACCGCGTGTCTTCGTGACGATTGCGTGAACTCCCGGCGCGTCGCGTCAGGTGCCGAAGCGGCGCTCGCGCCCGGCGTAGGAGCGCATCGCGCGCAGGAAGTCCACGCGCCGGAAGGCGGGCCACATCGCGTCGCAGAAGTAGAACTCCGAGTGCACGCTCTGCCACAGGAGGAAGCCGCTCAACCGCTGCTCGCCCGAGGTGCGGATCACCAGGTCGGGATCGGGCTGGCCCTTCGTGTAGAGGTGCTCGGCGATGTCGTCGACCTCGAGGGTGGAGGCCACCTCCTGCAGGCTCTTGCCCGCGGCGGCCTGCTCCAGCAGCAGCGAGCGCATCGCGTCGGTCAGCTCCTGGCGTCCGCCGTACCCCACGCACACGTTGACCGAGAGGCTGGAGTCCTGGTCGGCCGTCAGGTCGGCGGCGCGCTTCATCCGCGAGGCCGACTCCGCCGGCAGCATGTCGAGGTTGCCGATCAGGCGGATCCGGTAGCCCAGGGCGGCGAGGTCCTCCACGAGTCGCTCGATCACGACCAGCAGCGCCGAGAGCTCGTCGGCCGGGCGGCGCAGGTTGTCGGTCGACAGCAGCCACAGGGTGACGATCTCGACGCCGAGCTCGTCGCACCAGCCCAGGAACTCGGTGATCTTGTCGGCGCCGGCCTGGTAGCCGAGGTCGACGCGGGCACCCGCGCCCTTGGCCCAGCGGCGGTTGCCGTCGACGATCGCACCGACGTGTCGCGGGAGGTTGGCGGGATCGAGCCCCTTGGCGAGACGACGTTCGTACGCGCCGTAGAGGAGATCGCTGACCGGCATGCGGCCAGAGTACGCGGCTGCCGTCGGGTGATGGGACGACCATCACGCGTTCGTCCGACTCGCCTGCTTCCCAGCAGGGACTAGAATCGGCGCATGGCGGCCCCCCAGCAGGATTCCCTCGCGGACGAGGTCGGTGAACGGCTCCGAGGAACCGTCGAGGAGATCAAGCCCAAGCTGCGCGGATGGCTCCACGCCGCGACCGCTCCCCTCGCCCTGATCTCGTTCCTGGTGCTGCTCGTGCTGGCCGACAGCCGGGCCGCACGCCTCGGCGCCGCCGTGTTCATGCTGAGCGCGCTGCTGCTGTTCGGTGTCAGCGCCGTCTACCACACGGTCCCGTGGCGCGAGCGGGCCAAGCAGACCCTGCGCCGCCTCGACCACTCGAACATCTTCGTGATGATCGCGGGGTCGTACACGCCCTTCTCCCTGCTGCTGCTGGACCGCAAGGACATGCTCACGCTGCTCTCGCTCGTGTGGGGCGGCGCCCTGCTCGGCGTGCTGTTCAAGATCTTCTGGATGTCGGCCCCGCGATGGGTCTACGTCCCGCTCTACATGGCCCTGGGCTGGGCCGCGCTGATCTACCTGCCCGACTTCTACGCGGCCGCGTCCACCGTGGTGTTCGTGATGCTCTGCGTCGGCGGCCTGCTCTACACCCTCGGCGCCCTCGTCTACGCCTTCCAGTGGCCGAACCCCAGCCCGCGCTGGTTCGGCTACCACGAGGTCTTCCACGTCTTCACGATCGCGGCGTTCATCGTCCACTACATCGGCGTCAGCTTCCTGGTCTACGGCCAGTCCTGACCCTCAGCGCGCGTTGGCCATGGCCGGGTGTGCGAGCGTCCCCCTCGCCTGCCCCGACTCAACTTTTGTGACGCCGTTCGGCCCGCTCGGTCTCCAGAGGGCGAACCGCGTCACAAAAAGTCGGGCGGGAGCGAGGCACTGAGCGTCACCGACGCGCCAGCGCCTCCGGATCGGTGACCGGCAGCGCGCACACGAAGTCGCGGCACACGAAGGCGGTCGCCTTCCCGTCGATGGCCTCGCGCCCCTCGAACAGCGGCAGCGAGGATCCCTTGCGGGTCGCCACCACCACGGCACCCGGCGCGAGCAGCCCGAGTGCGGCACGGTGCATCGGACCACCGACCTCGCCGACCACAGCCACCTCGGCGGGACCGTCGAGCAGGGCCTCCCCCGCGGCCAGCGTCCAGCCGGCGAACCGCGGCGCGCCCGTGGCCAGGGCCGAGGCCGACTCCACGCAGGAGGTCGCGGCGGCGCGGATCTCGTGGTCGCCGGTGACCGCCGCGAGCGCGAGCAGTCCGTGCGCCAACGCCGATGCCCCCGACGGGTGCGCGTTGTCCGCAGCGTCGCGCGGCCGGACGAGGAGTGCCTCGGTGTCATCGGCCGTGTCGTACCAGCCGCCGTCCTCCGCGCGGAAGTGCGCGATCGCGCGCTCGGCGACGTGGCGGGCGCGGTCGAGCCAGCGATCGTCGTCCGTGGCCCCGAGGACCGCGACGAACGCCTCGATCACGGCGCCGTGGTCCTCGAGCACGGCAGCATGGCCCGAGCGCACGCCTCCCAGGGAGGTCCGGACGAAGCCGGGCTCGATGTGGAGGTCCCACAGCAGGGTGGCGGCCGCGGTGGCCGCTTCCACCAGATCGGGCCGCTCGAGCAGAATCCCGGTCTCGGCCAGGGCGGTGATCGCGTAGGCGTTCCAGGCGGAGACGACCTTGTCGTCGCGGGCGGGCCGGGTGCGCTCGGCGCGCACCTCGAGCAGGCGCTCGCGCACCCGCGCCCAGCGCTCGGGGTCGTCGGGGTCCTGCAGCAGCTGCAGGGTCGACAGGCCGCGCTCGAAGGTGCCGCCGCCGGTGACCGAGAGCAGCTGGACCGCCCACGCCGCGTCGCCCGTGCCGAGTGCCTTCATCAGCTGGTGCGGGTTCCAGACGTAGTAGGTGCCCTCGTGGCCGTCGCTGTCGGCGTCGAGCGCGGACGCGAAGCCGCCCTCGTCGGTGTGCAGCTCACGCAGCATGAAGTCGGCGGTCTCGTGGCACACGCGCTCGGCCAGCGCCACGTCCGCGCCACCCTCACCTTGGGCCCGCAGGGCGCGGAACAAGTGCAGGTAGGCACGCAGAAGCAGCGCGTTGTCGTAGAGCATCTTCTCGAAGTGCGGCACGCGCCAGTTCCGGTCGACGCTGTAGCGCGCGAAGCCGCCACCGAGCTGGTCGTACATGCCGCCGCGCGCCATCGCCTCGAAGGTCCGGCCGACGGCGGTCCACACCTGCTCGTCGCCGCTGCGCGTGTGCTGACGGAGCAGGAACTCCAGCACCATCGAGGGCGGGAACTTGGGCGCGGCGCCGAAGCCGCCGGCCTCCGCGTCGAACTGGCGCAGCAGCGCCGTGGCTGCCTCGTCGAGGTCGGCCGAGCTCAGTGGGTCGCCGCCGAGGTCGTCCTCGGCGCCCAGGAAGTCGCGCACCTGGCCAGCGGACTCCATCACCTCATCGCGCCGGTTCTCCCACGCGTCGGCCAGCGCCTGCAGGATCTGGCTGAACGCCGGGTGCCCCGCGGTCGGCTCCGGCGGGAAGTAGGTGCCGGCGAAGAACGGCTCGCCGGTCGGGGTCAGGATGCACGTCATCGGCCAGCCGCCCTGGCCCGTCATGGCCTGCGTGGCGCGCATGTAGACGGCGTCGATGTCGGGCCGCTCCTCGCGGTCGACCTTCACGTTGACGAAGTGCTCGTTCATGTACGCGGCGGTCGAAGCATCCTCGAACGACTCGTGCGCCATCACGTGGCACCAGTGGCATGCGGCGTACCCGACGCTCAGCAGGATCGGCCGGTCGAGCCGCTCGGCCTCCGCCAGCGCCTCGGGCCCCCACTCCCACCAGTCGACGGGGTTGTCCGCGTGCTGCAGCAGGTACGGCGACTGGGACTGAGCGAGTCGATTGGCCATTTCGTCACGCTACCGGCGAAACCCAGCGCCCACTCGCCAGCGAGGAGCCGGACTTCCTCAACTTCCTGCTGTTCTACAGTCCCTTGCCTTCACCGTGGATAGGGTGACGGCATGGTCAGGCCGGACGTCGTCGAACAGCTTCGCCAGTTCGTGGCGGAACGAGATTGGAGCCAGTTCCACACCCCTGCGAACCTGGCCAAGAGCATCGTGATCGAAAGCGCGGAGATGCTCGAACATTTCCAGTGGGACGACTCGTTCGACCGTGACGAAGTCCTGGACGAGCTGGCCGATGTCCTGACCTACGCCGTGCTCTTGGCCGACCGACTCGACGCTGACGTGAACGAGATCGTCATGAACAAGTTGGCCAAGACGCGCGAGAAGTACCCCCCGGAATTGGCACGCGGCACGAGCGAGAAGTATGACCGGCTTCAAGATCAAGCGTGACCGGTTCTCCCACGATGCGGTCGCTCACTGGGCGAAGTTGGAGGTCGCCCACGACGACTGGCCCGTCGTGTACGCCATCGATGGGTCCGACCACGTCTACATCGGCGAGTCCGTCAACGCGGCAACCCGCATGCGGCAGCACCTCGACTCGCCCAAGGCACACCTGCTCGACAGGTTCCACGTCGTGCTCGACGACACGTTCAACAAGTCCGTCTGCCTGGACCTCGAGACCTACCTCATCCGTCTGTTTGCCGCCGACCAGCGGTTCACAGTGCTGAACAAGCAGACGAACTCCCGCAACAGCAACTACTACGACCGTGCGCAATATCGAACGCGGTTCACCGCGATATTCGAGGCTTTACGCGATCAGGGCCTTTTCGACACGAAGCGACTCGACGAGCTGGAGAACAGCAACCTCTTCAAACTCTCGCCCTTCGTCTCCCTCACGCAGACCCAGGCAGTAGCCGTCGAAGCGATTCTCGCCATCGTCCAGGAAAGCACGAGCACGAACATCTCCGAGCCGATCGTCGTGCAGGGCGATCCGGGGACGGGCAAGACCGTGGTGGGTGTGTTCTTGGCCAAGCTGCTGGCTGACCTGCATGACACGTTCGACCCCGCACTTGATGAAGAGACGTTTGCCGAGGACACGGACGCGGTGGCACCAGCCGCGGTGAGAACCCTGCGGATCGGATTCGTCGTACCTCAACAGTCGCTGCGGAACACCTTGAAGAAGGTCTTCGAAGGAATCCCCGCGCTCGACTCGGTGCCGGTGATCACGGCCTTCGAAGCTGCTGAGGACGAAGCCGGCTTCGACGTGCTCCTCGTCGATGAGGCTCATCGACTTCAGCAGTTCTCCGGCGCCCTACAGACCAACAGCAGCCGGTTCCGCAGGATCAACCGCGAACTCTTCCCCGATGACCTCGAGGGCACTGTCCACACCCAGCTCGATTGGATCCGCGCGAAGAGCCGATTCCCCATCCTGTTGCTCGACGCCAAGCAGTCCGTGCGCCCGATGGCGGACCTGCCAGCCTCCGTCGTGGCAGACCTGATCGACGAGGCCCGCGTCCAGGAGCGCTTCATCCGCTTGTGGACTCAGATGCGCAGCCTGGCAGGCGACGAGTACGTCGACTACGTCGTGAACGCGTTGACCTTGCATCAGGACCATCGAATCGAGTTCGTCGACTACGACCTGCGCTTCTACGACGACATTCACAGAATGCGTCAGGACATCTTCGAACGCGATGCCGAAGTCGGTCTGTCGCGAATGTTGGCGGGGTTCGCCTGGCCGTGGGTGAGCAAGAAGCAGAAGCACACACCCGACATCAGCATCGACGGCCTCTCGATGTTCTGGAATCGCACCGACAAGGACTGGATCAATTCGCCGACGGCATTGGAGGAGGTGGGTTGCATCCACACGAGTCAGGGCTACGACCTGAACTATGCAGGAGTCATCATCGGCCCAGAGCTCAGTTGGGATGAGACCAGACAGAGCGTGGTGTTCGTCCGACAGAACTACCACGACCGAAACGGTGCCAAGAACAACGTCGCGCTCGGTCAGAGCTACACCGATGACGACCTGCTCGACTACGTGGTCAACGTCTACCGCGTCCTGCTCACGCGTGGAATCCGCGGCACCTACATCTACGTCTGCGATCCAGCCCTGCGGGAGAAGCTGCGCAGGTTCTTCCCGTCGCCGCCGCATCCGCTGCTCCACCCATGACCCCCCCTCAGCGGGACAGGCGATACAGCACGTGCCGACGCAGGTGGCTGTCGTCCGGCAGCGCCGGGTGGTCGAAGTCGTCGGCCTCGTCGCGGGTCATGCCGAGGCGCTCCATGACCGCCCGCGAGCGCAGGTTGCCGGTCGCGGTGAACGAGACGATCTCGACCAGGCCGAGCATGTCGAAGCCATGGCTCACGGCGGCGGTGGCGGCCTCGGTGGCCCAGCCGTGGCCCCAGGCCCAGCGGGCGAAGCGCCAGCCGACCTCGACCGGGGGCGTGCCGCGCAGCAGGGAACGGACATCCGGCGGCACCGGATTGAGCCCAGCGATCCCGGCGAAGCGGCCGTCGGGGGCCTCCACGACCCACAGGCCCCAGCCCTGGTGCGCCATGCGGGTCTCGATCCGATCGGCGAGGGCATCGCTGGCCTCGCGGTCCAGCGTGGACGGGAAGTACTCCATCACCTCGGGGTCGGCGTTGAGCTCGGCGAACGGCTCGCGGTCGGCGGGCGTCCACGGGCGCAACGTCAGGCGCTCGGTCGTCAGCTCGGTCACGAAGCCCCCGATCAGTCGGCCAGGGCGGGCGGCCAGACGACGGTGAACCGCTCGAACACGGTCGGCAGCGCGTCGAAGTCGGTCACGTGGGGCAGGCGGCGACGGAAGTAGCCGCGGTGGGCGTCGAGCCACCAGTCGCGGGTGCGGTCGCCCTCGCCCTCGTCCCAGGCGAACGCGTCGTCCACCGAGTCGAGCCGGCCGATGCGGATCTCGGTGGTGCGGATGACGGCCACAGCCTCGCCACGACCGTCGAGCAGCACCCAGTGCGCGCCGTCCGGGGGCACGCCCTCCTCGACGGGTCCGGCGGTCGCGCGCTTCGTCCCGGCCAGGACCAGTTGCCCGAGGCGGTCGGCCATCTCGGGGGTGTCGCCGAACGGCTCGACCTCCGGGCGCTCGCCGGCGAACTCGGGGTGCGCCTCGACGAACTCGTGCCAGAGGCGGGGCAGGTCGGTCACGGCGCCGGCGGATCGTCCTCGGGCCGGCGGGCGTCGGTGTCCTCGCCCTCCCACGGCTCGCGGGCCTTCCTGGCCATCTTGGTGAACGACCACAGCAGCAGGCCGATCACGATGAACAGCCCGAGCGTGTAGAGGCCGGCCAGCCAGCCGATCGACTGGTTGCCCTTGGGGTCGATCTCCTGAGCGGCGAGCACCGCGAGATCCAGCATGGTCACCGGATCAGCCTAGTCCTGCTCGTGACCGCACCACTGGTCGGCCGGGATCGCCGCACGGACCTGGTCGACGTGCTCGCCGCATCCTCGCCACGTCGTCTTGCCGCACTGCCTGCACGGGACCGGAGAGCACATGGGCTCGCATCCTCACTGTCGAAAACTGTTGTCATCACGCAGCGTAGGCGATTCCGGCAACCGGGCGGCCACCGCGGCGGCGTGTGCGGCGCGCGCCGGTGGGTACCTGCGAGGCATGAGCACCAACACCCGACTCGTCGAGACCACCCCCGAGCGCGTCTGGGAGGTCCTCTCGGACGGCTGGCTGTACCCGCTGTGGGTCGTGGGCGCCTCACGCATGCGCGACGTCGACAGCCAGTGGCCCCAGGTCGGAGCCGAGCTGCACCACTCGGTGGGCGTGTGGCCGGCCCTCATCGACGACAGCACCAGCGTGCTCGAGGCCGACCCCGGTCGCCGGATCAAGCTGCACGCCCGCGGATGGCCCGCCGGAGCGGCCGAGGTGGTCATCACCCTCTCGCCCCAGGGCGCCGGCACGCTGGTGACGATCGAGGAGGAGCCGGTCAGCGGACCCGCCACGCTGATCCCGCAGCCGGTGCGCGGCCTGTCGCTGCGCTGGCGCAACTCCGAGTCGCTGCGGCGTCTCGCCTTCATCGCCGAGCGGCGCGAGCTGCCGACTTCATGACGCCTCCCGTCGTGCTCGCCGCCGCGCGTGCGGCGGATAGGCTCGAGTCGTTGCTGCGAGAGGTGGACCACCGATGAGCACGTACGACGCGATCGTCATCGGCGCCGGGCCGAACGGCCTGGTCGCCGCGAACCACCTCATCGACGCCGGCTGGTCGGTGCTCGTGCTGGAGGAGCAGGACACGGTCGGCGGAGCGGTGCGCAGCGCCGACGACGTCCACCCGGGCTTCGTCCACGACACGTTCAGCACCTTCTACCCGCTGGCAGCGGCGTCACGGACGATCCAGGGATTCCACCTCGAGGAGCACGGGCTGGTCTGGCGTCACGCCCCCGCGGTTCTGGGTCACCCCTCCCCCGACGGCCAGTGGGCGATGCTGCACCGCGACCGCTCGATCACTGCGGCTCTCATGGAGCAGCAGCAGCCCGGCGACGGCGACGCGTGGCTCGAGCTGTGCGCCACCTGGGACACGATCGGCGACGCGCTCATCACATCGCTGCTGACCCCGTTCCCACCCGTGCGCGGCGGCCTCGGCGCCCTCGCGAAGCTGCCCCGGGTCGGCGGCCTCGACTTCGTCAAGACGCTCCTCAGCCCCGTGATCGGCCTGGCCGACACTCGTTTCCGCGGCCCCTCGCCCGCGCTCCTGCTGGCGGGCAACGCCGGACACGCCGACATCCCGCTGGACGCCCCCGGCTCCGGGCTGATGGGCCTGATGATGACGATGCTGGGCCAGACCGTGGGATTCCCCGTCCCCGAGGGTGGTGCCGGGATGCTGACGCAGGCGATGGCGCGCCGGTTCGAGTCGCTCGGCGGACGCATCGAGACGTCGACCCGCGTGGCCCACATAGACGTCGCCGGCGGCCGGGCCACCGGGGTGCGCACGGCCGACGGGGAGAACCACACCGCCACCCGCGCCGTGATCGCCGACGTCATCGCCACGCAGCTCTACGGCGACCTGCTCGACCCCTCCGACGTGCCCGCTCGCGTGCACCGGCGGCTCGAGGACTTCCAGCTCGATCCCGGCACGGTCAAGGTGGACTGGGCTCTCGACGGGCCGATCCCGTGGGCCGCGCCACCGCAGTACGCCCCGGGCACCTTCCACGTCGCCGACTCGCGATTCGAGATGACCCAGGCACTCCAGCAGGTGCACGCCGGCCGTGTGCCCGCTCACCCGTTCCTGCTGGCCGGGCAGATGACCACGACCGACCCCACCCGCTCACCGGCGGGCACCGAGTCGGTCTGGGCGTACACGCACGTGCCGCAGAGGACCGTGGCCGACGCGGGCGACGGGTCGATCCGCGGCACGTGGGACCACGACGACGTCGAGCGGTTCGCCGACCGCATGCAGGCCCGGATCGAGGCGCTGGCGCCCGGCTTCGGGTCGCGCATCATGACGCGCCGTGTGCTGGGTCCGCGCGAGCTCGAGGCTCGCGACGCGAACCTCGTCGGCGGGGCGATCAACGGCGGCACGGCGCAGCTGCACCAGCAGCTGTTCTTCCGGCCCACCCCTGGCCTGGGGCGGGCCGAGACGCCGATCGGCGGGCTCTACCTCGGCTCGGCGTCGGCCCACCCCGGCGGCGGGGTGCACGGCGCCCCGGGGATGAACGCGGCGCGCGCCGCGCTGGCCCACGGACGCATCGGCACGGCGCTCGCTCCGGTGCGCGGTCTCGCGCGCCGGGCGCTGGGCCGCTGAGCGGGACTCAGCGCAGTCCGGCGAAGAGGTCGTCCTCGGGGACGTGCGAGTCGACGAACGACGTGACCAGCTCGTAGTCCTCGGTGGGCCACGCCTCGGCCTGCACCTCGCGCGGGACCGCGAACCAGAACCCGTTCGGGTCGATCTGGGTGGCGTGCGCGATGAGCGCGCGGTCGCGCACGTCGAAGTACTCGGAGCAGGGGACGCGCGTGGTCATCCGCTTCTCGCGCTCGGGGTCGAGCTCGCGCTCGTCCAGCCAGTCCTTGTAGGGCGACTCGAGGCCGTGACGCTCCATCGCGGAGTTGATCGCCTCGATCCGCGCCCGCGACCAGCCGTGGTGGTAGTAGAGCTTCTTGACCTGCCAGGGCTCGCCCAGCTCGGGGTAGCGCTCGGGGTCGGCGGCCGCCTCGAACGCGTACACGCTGACCTCGTGGCACTTGATGTGGTCGGGGTGCGGGTAGCCGCCGTTCTCGTCGTACGTGGTGAGCACGTGGGGACGGAACGAGCGGATGAGCCGCACGAGCGGGGCGGCGGCCTCCTCGATCGGCACCAGCGCGAAGCAGCCCTCCTCCAGCGGCGGCTTGGGGTTGCCCTCGGGCCATCCGGAGTCGACGAAGCCGAGCCAGTCCTGGGTGACACCCAGGATCTCGCGGGCCTTGTCCATCTCCTCGCGGCGGATCTCGGCGATGAGCTCGGGGTTCTCGAGGATCCCCGGATGCTCGAACGCCGGGTTGAGGATCGATCCTCGCTCGCCACCGGTGCAGGTGACGACGTGGACGTCGACCCCTTCGGCGACGTACTTGGCGGTGGACGCGGCGCCCTTGCTCGACTCGTCGTCGGGATGGGCGTGCACGTGCATCAGACGCAGGGTGCCGGCTTCGGCGTTCTCGACCACGTCCCTTAGTGTTCCACGCCCCTGAGACAATGGATGTCGTGACCGACCTCGACGCACGCTACGGACGCCACCGCCGCACGACTCCGCGCTGGCTGTGGCCCGTCGTCGCCGCCGTCGGCATCACCCTCGGCGTGGCGTGGGCCGCGTGGGCGTCCTGGACCGACGTCCCCGTCCACCAGGCGCGCGTCCACTCCTACGAGGTCGTCGACGCCCGCACCACCAAGGTCGACCTGGAGATCTTCCGCGACGAGCCGGTGGCCCTGTCGTGCCGCGTCTTCGCGCAGAGTCAGGACAAGGTCGTGGTCGGCGAGAAGACGATCGAGGTGCCCGCCTCGGACGCCGCCCAGGTCCGCGTGGTCGCGGAGATCCGCACGGAACGGCGGGCCGTGACCGCCGTCTTGGACTCCTGCGAAGCACGTTGATGCTGTAGACTCGAGGTTTCACCCCGGGAGGTCCCGGGGTGTCGTACGTAGTGAGGAGAACAGCCATGTCGACTGAGACCATCTGGGTCACGCAGGAGGCCTACGACCGACTCGTCGCCGAGCTCAACCGCCTCAAGAACGAGGTCCTGCCCGACATCACCCAGAAGATCGCCAACGCGCGCGAAGAGGGTGACCTGAAGGAGAACGGCGGCTACCACGCCGCTCGCGAGGAGCAGGGCAAGACCGACGCGCAGATCCGCCAGCTCGAGGACCGGCTCCGCCGGGCCGAGGTCGGCGAGGTCCCGGCCGACGACGGTCTCGTCGAGGCCGGCATGAAGGTCACGATCCGCTTCGAGGGCGACACCGACACCGAGACGTTCCTGCTCGGCTCGCGCGAGCTGCTGAGCATGGACTCCTCCGTCGACCTCGACGTGTACTCCCCCACCTCGCCCCTGGGCGAGGCCATCATGGGCAAGTCCGCCGGCGACACCGCCACCTACGAGGCGCCCAACGGCAAGAAGATCACCGTCGAGATCGTCGAGGCCAAGCCCTTCTGATCCCCGCGCCGCCCCTGCGGTGCACGAACGCCCGCCACTCCTCGAGTGGCGGGCGTTGTCGTGTGCGGGCGCTCAGATCGGGTCGTACCCGAGCTCCTCGAGCCGCTGCCAGACCTCGGCGCGGTGGTCGAGGCCACGGGTGGCGACCTGCAGGGCCACCTCCACCTCGCGCACGCCGAGGGCCTCGGACCCGCGGTCGTGGTGCACGTTGAGGATGTTCACGTCCATCTCGGCCAGCGCGGTCAGCAGGCGCATGAGCTCGCCGGGTCGGTCGGAGATCCGCACGCGGAACATGAGGAAGCGCCCGCCGGACGCCAGGCCGTGGCGGATGACCTCCATCAGCAGGAGCGCGTCGAGGTTGCCGCCCGAGAGCACCGGCACGATCGGTCCCTCGAACCGGTCGGGGTGCTCCAGCAGGGCGGCCACGCCCACGGCGCCCGCCGGCTCCACGAGCAGCTTCGCCCGCTCGAGCAGGCCGATGAGCGCCTGGCTCATCGACTCCTCCGAGACGGTGACGACGTCGTCGAGGTGTTCACGGATCAGCCCGAAGGGCACCTCGCCGGGGCGGGCGACCGCGATGCCGTCGGCCATCGTGGCGCCGAGCTCGGCCTGGACCGGCATGCCCTCGGCGAGCGAGTCGGGATAGGCCGCGGCGGCCTCCGCCTGCACGC
This sequence comes from Aeromicrobium choanae, assembly GCF_900167475.1. NCBI lineage: Bacteria > Bacillati > Actinomycetota > Actinomycetes > Propionibacteriales > Nocardioidaceae > Aeromicrobium > Aeromicrobium choanae. The sequence goes on from NZ_LT796768.1 coordinate 769,062, forward strand.
CGATCACCCGGATGTCGGGACGCTCGGTCTTGACCAGCCCGATGCCGGCGGCCAGGCCGCCACCGCCGAGCGGCACCAGGATCGTGGCGACCTCGGGCAGTTGCTCGATGATCTCGAGGCCCACGGTGGCCTGGCCGGCGACGATGTCGCGGTGGTCGAACGGGTGGATCAGCGTGGCGCCGGTCTCCGCCGCGAACTCCTCGGCCGCGACGAGCGACTCGGTGACGCCGGTGCCGTGGAAGCGGAGGTCGGCGCCGTAGCCGCGGGTGGCCGCCACCTTGGGCAGCGCGGCCCCGTGAGGCATGAAGATCGTGGCGTGCGCGCCGAGCTGGGCGGCGCCGAGCGCGACGCCCTGGGCGTGGTTGCCGGCGCTGGCCGCCACGACGCCGCGCGAGCGCTCCTCCTCCGAGAGGCGGGCGATCCGGGTGTAGGCGCCACGGATCTTGAAGGATCCCGCGCGCTGCAGGTTCTCGCACTTGAGCCGGACGTCGCGGCCGGTGAGCGAGTGCAGCCAGCGCGAGTGGGTCAGCGGAGTGACCTCACTGACCCCGTCCAGCAGCTCGCGCGCCGCGCGCGCATCGTCGAGGTCCACGGATCCACCCTAGGCCGTGGCCGGAGGCGGGTCGCCGAGGTCTCGGGACTCCTCCCCCAGCATGCCGTCGGTGTCGGGTGGCTCCCCCGAGGCGAGGTGTCTCACCACGCTGTTGAGGCACGCCGCGAACGGGACCGAGAGCAGGGCACCGACGATTCCCGCGACGACGAGGCCGGTGGCGATCGCCAGCAGGATCGCCAGCGGGTGCAGCGCCACGATCGCGCCCATCAGGAACGGCTGGAGCACATGGGACTCCAGCTGCTGCACCGCGATCACCCCGGCCAGCATGAACAGGGCCGTGACCGGGCCCTGGGCGACGAGCGCGACGAGGACGGCGACCATCCCCGACAGGAGCGCACCGACGATGGGGACGAAGGCGCCGAGGAACACCAGGACGCCGATGGCAGCAGCCAGCGGCACCTGCAGGATCAGCGCGACGCCGGCGATGCCGATCGCGTCGACGAGCGCCACGAGCACGGTGGCCCGCACGAACGCGGTCAGCGAGCCCCAGGCCGCCCGGCCCGACGACCTCACCCGGGGCCGCGAACCACGCGGGAACAGCGTGACGACCCACGACCAGATGCGGGCACCCTCGTAGAGGAAGAAGAACAGCGCGAACAGGGCGATGAAGAACCCGGTGACGAAGTGGCCGATCTGGGTGCCGACCTCGGTGGCCTGGGTGACCACCGACGAGTCGCTCTCCGAGATCGCGCTCTGGATCCGGTCGATCCAGTCGGCGAGCTGGCGGTCGGACAGGTTCAGCGGACCGGTGCGCGCCCAGTCCTGGAGCTGGGAGATGCCCTCGACGACGCTGTCGCGCAGGTCGTCGAACTGCGTGGAGAGCTGCTGCCCGACGAGTCCGAGCATGCCCACCAGCGCCAGCACGAGCGCGAGCACGACCCCCAGGGAGGCGAGCAGGCGTGGCACCCCGTGACGCACCAGCCAGTCGACGCCTCCGACCGTCAGTGCCGCGAGCAGGATCGCCACGGCGATGGGAATCGTGACCTCGGAGAAGTGCCCGAGTCCCATGGCCAGGACGTAGAGCGCCAAGCCGATCACGACGATCCGCCACGCCCACGCCGCGGCGATCTCGACGCCGATGGGAACCTCGTATCGCCCGGAACCGCGTGGCGTCTCGTCACTCACGATTCGAGGCTACGGGAACACGCGGAAGCTGCATGGTGTTGACGACGACACAGGAGGTTCCATGAGATTCGGATTCGACAAGTCCACGCTGCCCACGGCCGACGCGGCCCTGCCCGGCCGCGACACCCGCCCCTTCGAGGTCGGCGACCGCCACCTCGTCACGGGCAACCCCATCGAGACCGACGGACCCGAGGGCTTCGGCGTCGCCGTCTTCGGCCTCGGCTGCTTCTGGGGCGAGGAGAAGACGTTCTGGGAGCAGCCCGGCGTCTGGTCCACCTCGGTGGGCTACGCCGGCGGCCACACGCCGAACCCCACGTACGAGGAGGTGTGCACCGGTCGCACGGGTCACTCCGAGGTCGTGAAGGTCATCTTCGACCCCTCGGTCACCAGCTACGCCGACCTGCTGAAGGTGTTCTGGGAGAACCACGACCCGACGCAGGGCATGCGCCAGGGCAACGACCGCGGCTCGCAGTACCGCTCGATCGTGCTCACCACGAGCGCCGAGCAGCAGACCGAGGCCGAGGCGTCCCGCGACGCCTACCAGCAGCAGATGACGGCCCATGGCTACGGACAGATCACCACACAGATCCGACCCCTCGACGCGTACTACTACGCCGAGGAGCCGCACCAGCAGTACCTGGTGAAGAACCCGTACGGCTACTGCCCGCTGCACGCCACCGGCGTCAGCTACGCCTGATCGCGTGGGCTGGAGCCGCGCCGAGCTGGAGTCGTTCGCCGGGAGCACGATCCCGGACCTGATGCCCGACGACCTGCGACTGCTGTTCGTCGGCATCAACCCGGGGCTGGTGAGTGCCGCGACAGGCCTTCACTTCGCCCGTCGCGGCAACCGCTTCTACCCGGCGCTCGTGCGCGCCGGGCTGGTGGACACCGACGATCCCGCGGCCGCAGCCGACCAGCTGCGCGCCCGGGGCGTCGGCATCACCAACCTGGTGGCACGGGCGTCGGCGCGCGCCGACGAGCTCGACCCGGCGGAGCTGGTCGAGGGCCGCGCTCACCTGACCGAGCTCGTGCTGTCGCGACGGCCTCGCGTGGTCGCGATCGCGGGGATCACGTCGTACCGCACCGCGTTCGGCGTGCGCGGCGCGCGCCCCGGACGCCAGCCTGAGGACCTCGCGGGCGCGCAGGTCTGGGTCGTGCCGAACCCGAGCGGCCTGAACGCCCACGAGACCGTGGAGTCACTGGCCCGCGCCTACCGTGAGGCGGCGCAGGCCGCGCAGCTGCTCGTGTGAGGCGCGTCCGTCACTCCGAAGACGGATAGATGCCGATCGAGCAGACGCTGTAGCGCAGTCCGTTGGGGGTCACGGCGCGCAGATCCGGAACCGCGAATGTGTTGACGCCGTCCCCGCCGAACGTGGTGCCCATGAGGGAGAACAGCGCCGAGTTCTGCGCGATCGCCAGCAGCCGACCGTCGGCCGGGATGCCGCGCGAACCGACGCCGAGGACGATGCTGCCCATCGTGCAGTCGTAGTCATTGCGGAACGCGCGACCGGAGCCCTGCCACTGGTTGAACTGCCCGGAGAGCAGGGAATTGCCGGCGGGGCCCTGCGGTCCGGCGGGTCCCATCGGACCGGTCGGTCCGGCAGGACCGCTATCGCCCGCAGGGCCGACCGGGCCGGCGGGCCCGGTCGCTCCCTCGGCGCCTGCGGCGCCGGTCGCGCCCGCCGCGCCATCGACACCCTTCTCACCCTGGTCGCCCTTGTCGCCCTTGGCGCCGGCTGCCGCGACGAGGATCCAATCCGCGGGCGAGGTGGCCGGGTCGGCCGCGATCGAGGACCGGGCGGCCACGTAGGTGCTGCCCCCGCGGGTCACCACCGAGGCCGGCGGGCCTGCGCTGTAGGCGGTCGAGGCACTCCACGTGGACACGGCACTCCACGGGACGACTCCGTCGTCGCCCTGGTCGCCCTTCGCGCCGGTCGCACCCGCGGCACCGTCGCCGCCCTTGTCGCCCTTGGCACCCGTCGCGCCGTCGTCACCCTTGGCGCCGGCCGCACCCGCAGCACCGTCGTCGCCCTTGTCACCCTTGTCTCCCTTAGCACCTGCCGCGCCGGTCGCGCCGTCGTCACCCTTGGCGCCGGCCGCACCCGCAGCGCCGGGGTCACCCTTGTCGCCCTTCGCGCCGGTGGCGCCATCGTCACCCTTCGCGCCCTCGTCGCCCGCGGCGCCGTCCTGGCCATCGGCACCCTTCGCACCGGAGCCGCCGTCGTCGCCCGCAGCACCATCGGCGCCATCGAGGCCGTCGGAGCCGTCCTCACCGTCGGAGCCGTCCTGGCCGTCGGAACCGTCGGCGGCCTCCTCCGAGCCCTGCCACGTGACGGGGACCAGGTCGTCCGCGCACGAGTCCGACGCGTCCGACAGGTAGAGCGATCCCTCAGCGACGTCCATGCAGCCGTACATCGGCGAGCTGACCCGTACCGCGTCGTCGCTCGAGGTCGTGGTGACGACCAGGGCCGATCCGGCTCCGATCACCGCCGACACCGCACCGCACGCCAACACCGTCCGCAAGGAGCTCATCCTCGCCCTCCACTCGCTCTTCGGGCACAGCAGCATGGCCGATCGGTTCGGCGTACCCGGGTCGGAGGTTACCGACGATGTGACGACAGGGTGCCCCTGTTGCAGAAGTTGCTCGTGTGATCTCGTCGGCGGAGCGGCCGCGAGGTGTCCGAGGCGGCGGCTAGCGTGAGCGACATGGACCAACGACTCAGCCTCATCACCCTCGGCGTCGCCGACCTCGGGCGCGCCCGCGCCTTCTACGAGGAGGGGCTCGGGTTCACGAAGGACAACGACGAGGACGACATCGTGTTCTACCAGCTGCCCGGGCTGGTCCTCGCGCTGTGGACCCGAGAGGGGCTGGCGGCCGACGCGGCCGTCGAGGACACGGGCGCCGCCTTCAGTGGCATCACCCTCGCCCAGAACGTGGGCTCACCCGACGAGGTCGATGCCGTCATCGAGCAGGCGCGCACCGCCGGAGCGCGCGTGCTCAAGCCCGCCCGGGAGGCCGAGTGGGGCGGCTACTCGGGCTACGTCGCCGACCCCGACGGCCACCTGTGGGAGATCGCGCACAACCCGTTCTGGACCGTGCACGAGGACGGGCGCACGACGCTGCGCTGAGCGATGGGCCCTAGTGGGCCACCGGGCAGCCCGACACGACCTCTGCGGGGCCCGCGTCGGCCGGCTCGATCTCGGGCCGTGCCCCCGGCGTGCGCCGCGTCAGCGTCACCTCGAAGCCCTTCGGCACGATCGTGAGGCGCTCGTCGATCCGCAGCTCGTAGTCCGGGTCGCCGGTGATGTCGTACCGGTGCAGCAGCCGAGCCAGGACGAGGATCGCCTCGTGGAGGGCGAACTGGCGCCCGATGCAGGCGCGGTCGCCGGTGCCGAACGGCTTGTAGACGTTCTTCATCCGGCCCTTGGAGTTCTCCGGCAGGAAGCGGTCGGGGTCGAACTCCTCCGCCGTCGGCCCCCAGGCCGCCGGGTCGCGCTGCATCATCGGCAGCACCACGATCGCCCAGTCGTCGGGCGTCATGACGGCCTCGTGGTCGGTCCCCGCGGCGATGGTCGTGGTCTCGCGGGGCGAGCGCGCGAACGCCGGGGCCGTCGGCCACAGGCGCAGCCCTTCATCGAGGCAGCGGCGCAGGTAGCGGAACCGCGGCACCTGCTCGAACGTGGGCTCCACCTCGGGGTCGTCGCCCAGCAGGGCATCCGTCTCGGCCTGGGCCTTCGCGAGGAGCTCCGGGTCGCGCGACAGGTAGTACAGCACGAAGCTCAGCGCGCCCGAGGTCGTCTCGTGACCCGCGACCAGGAAGGTGAGGATCTGCTCGCGGATGTTCTGGTCGTCGAGCCGGACGCCCGTCTCGGGATGGGCCTCGTAGAGCATGCGGTCGAGCAGGTCGTCGCGCCGCTCCCCCGAGGCGCGCCGCTCGCGCACCATCGCGTCGACCAGCTCGTCGACGTACGCGCGGTGCTCGGCGTTCTGCTCGTCGATGCGCCGGGCGATCCGCTTCCCGCCGGGGATCGAGTCGAGCGACGACTTCTGCATCCCGGTCATCAGCGCCGCGATCATGGCGTCGACGAACGGGTGCCGCTCCCGCGAGGTGAAGGAGCCGAAGTCGCGGCTGAACGCGCACCGGCTGATCGTCTCCATCGTCAGCTTCGTCATGTCGGCCGTGACGTCGATCGGCCCCTCGAGGTCGTCCCACACGGCGAACATCTCGGCCGCGGTCTCGAGCATCGTGCCGTGGTAGCCGCGCATCGCGGCCTTCGAGAACGCCGGCATCAGCACGCCGTGAGCCGTCTGCCAGTTCGGCTCGTGGTCGAACGCGGTGAACAGCGCGTCGCCCACGAACTCGCGCAGCGCCACCAGCGCCGGCGGCAGGTTCTTGTGGAACCGGGTCTCGTCGCACATCTCGGCGGCCAGCTCGGCGCCGGTGACGAACACGAACTTCTGCCCGAACACACGCACCTCGAACAGCGGCCCGAGGTCCTTGCCGACGCGCATGACGTTGGCCAGCGGCGTGCCGGTGCGCATCGTGAGCGCGTCGTACGCGATCGGTCGACGGCCGGGCGGGTGCGGGAACCGCTGGCCACCCCAGCTGTTCTTGACGGTCATCAGGCTCACAGTCCGGCCTTCCCGGCGAAGCGCGCCACGAGGCGCTGGTAGTGCGGGCCGGTCACCCGGGCCAGCAGGTCGATCACGCGGGCGTCGGCGCCGATGAGGACGCGCGCCTTGCCCTTCTCCACGCCGCGCAGGATCGCGTCGGCGGCCTGGTCGGGCGTGGTGCGCGCGACCCGGTCGAAGGACGAGGCCAGCGAGTCGTGGTCGAGCCCGTCCACCTGGCCGGCGTTGCGGGCCACGTTGGTCTTGATGCCGCCCGGGTGCACGCACGTCACCTTCACCGGGCGTCCGCGCGCCACCATCTCCATGCGCAGCGCCTCGGTGAAGCCGCGCACGGCGAACTTGGCCGCGTTGTACGCCCCTTGCGTAGGCACCGAGATGATCCCGAAGACGCTCGAGATGTTGACGACGTGCCCGTCGCCGGACGCGATCAGGTGGGGCAGGAAGGCCTTGGAGCCGTTGACCACGCCCCAGTAGTCGACGTCCATCACCTGCTCGAGGTGCTTGAAGTCCATCGCCTCGATGTCGCCGGTGAAGGCGATGCCGGCGTTGTTGTAGACCTGGTGGACGACGCCGAAGTGCCCGGCGATCTCGTCGGCGTAGGCCAGCACGCGCTCGCGCTCGGACACGTCGAGGTGATCGGCCCGGACGGTGGCCCCGAGGGCATCGAGGGCATGGGCCGTCTCGGCCAGACCCGTGGCGTCCACGTCGCTGATCGCCACCCGGGCGCCGCGCTTGGCCAGCCCCATCGCGAGGGCCCTGCCGATGCCCGATCCCGCGCCGGTGACGACCGCGACCTTGCCTGTGAAGTACGTCATACCCACCTCCGGATACCGAGAGTATCCGAAAATCGGTCTCAAGCGCGACGAACGCGCGGACGCAGTCTCACGTGGGGCATCGGAGGCGCCGGGATGACCTGACCGTCGTGCCCGTCGACGTGCCCGTAGCGAGGCTCGTGGGCCTCCCAGTCCTCGCGCGCCGCGGTGATCTCCTCGTGGCTGCGGCCGATGAAGTTCCACCACATGACGATCTCCTCCTCGAACGGCTCACCGCCGATCAGGAGCACGATCGTGGGCCGCTCGACCTCGAGCGCCAGCCGCGCGCGGCCGGGCGCCAGGTACTGCAAGGACCGGTGCGGCACGGACCGGCCCGCCACCGTGACGGCGTCGTCGACGGCCAGCACGCCGTGCTCGAACGCCGGATCGAGGTCGAACTCGTGGCGCCCGGGCTCCAGCCGCAGCTCGACACCGACCAGTGGCGTGTGGACCGTGGCCTTCGACGTGGCGCCGGCGAACGAGCCCGCGAGGACGACGCCGCTCCAGCCCGGCCCTTCGACCTCGGGCAGGTCGGGATGGTGCTCGAACGCGGCCGGCCCACCGCGCCGGTGGTCGGGCAGCGCCACCCACAGCTGGAGGCCGTGCATCGGGCCGGGCTCGCCCTCGCTGAACTCCGAGTGCGACACCCCGTCGCCCGAGGTCATCAGGTTGAGCTCGCCCGGCTCGAGCACGAGGTCGCTGCCGAGGCTGTCGCGGTGGCGGATCCGCCCCACGAGTGGCCAGGTGACCGTCTGGAGGCCGGTGTGCGGATGCGGGAGCACCTGCATCCGATGGTCGGTGGGCCCGAAGTGGTCGAGGAAGCACCACGCTCCGATGAGCGGGATCTCCTTGCTCGGCAGGGTGCGGTGGACGAGCAGTCCGCGAAGGCCGCCGAGAGGGACCTCACGCGGCTCGATCGTCCGGTCGGGACTCATCGCACCAGCACCAGCACTCATTCCATCAGAGTAGTGCGGAGGCGGTCGATCGTCTCGGGCCTGCCGCCCCAGCGATGGAACCAGCCGATCGCCCCGCCGGGGTGCTCGTCCCACGTGTCGAGGACGCCGCTGATCGCCTCGACCGGCGCGGCGATGTAGGCCACCGGCAGCTCGGCGCGGCGCTCGCCGTAGAGCCGGCGGAAGCGCGCCTGGATCTCCTCCTCGTGCTGGGCCGTGGCGAGGTAGTCCTCGACGATGTCGTCGCGCTTGGCCCCCAGCAGCGCCAGCACCATCGCGATGCTGACGCCCGTGCGGTCCTTGCCCGCGGCGCAGTGGACCAGCGTGGTGGCGTCCTGGGCCGAGGCGACCGCGTCGACCACGTCGACCAGGTGATCGGCCGTGGTGCGCAGCATCAGCTGGTAGAGCTCGGCGAGCGACTCCGGCGGCGCCACCCCCGGCCGCAGCGCGCTGAGCAGCGGGAAGTTGAGCACCGTGACCCCCGGCGCGGCCAAGGGGTGCTCGGGCTCGGTCTCGGCGAGCGAGCGCAGGTCGATCACCACCGACGGCGGCCACTCGATCTCGGGCGGGGCGACGTCGTCGTGCAGGGGCAGGGCGCTGCGCAGCAGGCGACCCGGGCGGATCACGCCGCCCTCGACGGGGGTTCCACCGAGGTCGCGAAGGTTGGGGACGGTCTCGTTCACTCCCCCATCCTAGGAACCGGGTCCGACCCTCTGGCGCGAGTTCCTACACTGGATGCGTGCCCAGCCCAGCGAGGACCACCGCCAAGGCCGCCGCGAGGACGGCTGGCGTCAGCCTCGGCACCTACGCGATCCTGGTCGCCCAGGCGCTCCTGGCACGCAAGCGGATCGGCACCACCGCCGACCGTCCGCCCTCGGGCAACGGGCTCTACGGCGACGAGCTCGCGGGCGAGCCGCTCCACTGCCTGCTGCTGGGCGACTCCACGATGGTGGGCTACGGGGTGAAGGACCTCGCGCACACCCCGTCGGCCCTCGTCGGCACCGGACTGTCGCACCTGCTGGACCGTCCGGTGAGGATCCGCAACGAGTCCACCGTGGGCGCACGATCGCGCGACCTCATGCACCAGATCACGGCCTCCGACGAGCAGCGGCCCGACCTGGCGTTCATCCTCATCGGCGCCAACGACATCACCCACCAGGTGCCCGCGAAGCGCTCGGCCCGGCGCCTCGCCGCGGCCGTCTCGCGGCTGCGCTCCCTCGGGGCCGAGGTCGTCGTGGGGTCGGTGCCAGACTTCGGCACGATCAAGCCGCTGCCCGACCCGCTGCGCACCGTGTGCCGCTACTGGAGCCGCCATCTCGCGCGGCGCCAGACGGTGGCGGCCGTCGAGGCCGGCGCGCGCGTGGTGTCGCTGGCCGACGTGCTGGAGCCGCTGCTGCTGGTCAAGGGCGACGCCCTCTTCGGCGACGACCGCTTCCATCCCAGCGCCGACGGCTACTCCACCGTGTGCGGCTTCCTCGTCGCGGCGGGCGCGGCGCAGTGGCGCTCCCGCGAGGAGCAGCCGGTCGAGGTCGGGACCGTCGAGCAGATGCCGCTCGGCGAGGCGGCCGAATGGGCCTCCGAGCACGGCGGCACCGAGGTGGCGCCCGCGCCGCGCGGCCGCCGCTGGGCCGCCGTCCTGCGCCGCCGCTGAGCGCTCTACCCGACCGGCACGACGAAGGCCCGCCACCTCACGGTGACGGGCCTTCGTGCGGAGTGGATCAGCTGTCCCCGCGCAAGATGGCGAGGAGGCGCAGGATCTCGAGGTAGAGCCAGACCAGCGTGACGGTCAGGCCGAACGCCGCGCGCCAGGACTCGCGCTCGGGCAGGCCCGCCGCGACACCGCGCTCGACGAAGTCGAAGTCCATGATCAGGCACAGGACGCCCAGCACGATGGCCACGCCACCGACGAGGATCGCCAGCATCGGGTTGTCCATGCTGCGCAGGCCGCCGTTGGGGAACACGCCGAACAGGCTCAGCACCAGGTTGAGCACCATGACGCCCATGAACGCGAAGAGCGAGATCATGACGACGCGGCGGAACTTCGGGGTGACCTGGATGTTGAAGAACTTGTAGGCGGCCAAGGTGGCACCGGCAGCCACAAAGGTGGCGAGGACGGCCTGGAAGACGATCCCGGCGTCGCCGACCCACGTGGAGACGATCTTGGAGAAGGCGCCGACGAAGACGCCCTCGACGAGCGCGTAGACCATGACCAGCGCGGGGCTGATGACCTTCTTGAACGAGTTCACCATCGCCAGGACGAAGCCGATGAGGGCGCCGCCCATGGAGAACGTCCACGCGGTGGCCAGCGCGGCGTCGGAGTCGATGTCGCCGATCAGGAACCACGCGACCGCGGCACCGAGCACGACGAGGCCGAGCGTGATGGCGGTCTTCTCCACGACGGTGTCGAGGGTCATGCGTCCAGGGGACGTGGGAGCCTGCAGACCCGCTGCCTGCGAGCCGTCACCCGAGCCGGACAGATCGATCTTCCACTGCGACGGGTCGGCGTACTGGGTCGTGTTGCGACCGTTGAACTCTTCGCTTCTGGCGAAGACGGGGTTGCTGCTCCTCATGATCTCCTCCGGAGAATCTGGCCCCGCGCGCCGGTGGTGGCGGGGTCGGTGTTCCTACACTATCCAACCCATCCAGCACGTTCACTGTTCCCGTGCGGGTGACTTCCCCTCGGCTTCGGGCTCCTGCGCCGCGGGGGCGACCGTCATGAGGGCCGGGACCTTGACGAACGGCGCCGGACGGTCCTGCGGCACGGCGCCGGAGAGCGGCGTGGTGGGGTCCTCGAAGCTGGACTCGGCCATCCGCATCGGATAGACGTTCCAGGCGGTCGCGCCGGTCTCGAGCTGCGTCGGAACCCACGCGCCCGGGGTGGTGCACTCCTCCCACTCGTCCTTGGCGAGGCAGCCGTTGCCGCCGGGGACCGACGTGGCCAGCGGCTTGCCGTCCTGGTCGAACAGCTGGACGCCCTCGAGCACCTGGCCCTTCGCGTCGTAGGCGAAGATGTTCGTCACCTCGGTGCCGTTGAGCCAGATGCCGGTGCCGTCGGGGCCCACGATCGCGCTGTCGTTCTCGTAGGCGGAGTCGGCGTACGACCAGGCGCGATTCACGTCCTCGCTCGACGGCACCTGGGCGAGACCCACCACGGTGGCCACGACGGCGATCGCGTTGCCGATCGCGATGAGCACCCGGACCCAGCCGGGCCACTGGCCCAGGCCGACGCCCACGCTTCCTGCGACCAGCACGGCGAGCACGAGCCAGTGGGCACCGGAGGGGAGCAGGTCGCCCTCGAACCCGAAGAAGGCGCCGACGCACTGGTAGGCGGCCCAGCCGCGCACGATCCACCACGCCGGGCGCAGGGTCACCAGGAAGTCGAGCACGGCGGCCATCGCCGGGCTGCGCCGCAGGTTGCGGTCGAGGTCGCGGACGATCTCGGAGAAGGGCTCCACGACGGCGCGGAGGCGGCTGCCGCGCTCGACGACCGGTGTCGGCAGGCCGGCGGCGCCGCGCAGCTCGTTGGCGTAGGCCGCCGGATCGGGCAGCTCGCGCGCCAGGTCCTCGGCGTAGGCCTCGGCCAGGTCGGCCTCGAGCCCGTCGGTGAGCTCCTCGACCTCGTCGGCCGGCAGGTCGGCGAGAGCGGTGCGGACTGCGGCCGCGAACGCGATGATCTCGGCGGGCAGGGTGGTGGCGTTCATGCGGCGTTCCCTTCGAGCATGCGGTCCATGGTGCGGGCGAACTCGGCCCACGTCTTGCGTTGCGCGGCGAGCATCGACCGACCCTGGTCGGTGATGCCGTAGTACTTGCGGTGCGGGCCCTCTTCGCTGGGCACCACGTACGAGGTCAGGGCGCCGGCCGAGTACAGCCGCCGGAGCGTGCCATACACCGAGGCGTCGCCGACCTCCTCGAGTCCGGCGGCGCGCAGCCGGCGGACCACGTCGTAGCCGTAGCCGTCCTCGCCCTCGACCACGGCCAGCACGGCCACGTCGAGCACTCCCTTGAGCAGCTGGGTCGCATCCATGCGTCGGACAGTACCACGCAATCCGCATTAGTGTGCACGACACGACACCGGCGTGGCGTGTCGCGACCGACGGAGGCTTCCCGTCAGGCCCGGACGTCGTACAGGTGGTGCACGAGGTCGTGCAGCGCGTACCGGGTCAGGGTGTCGGTGGTGAAGGCCGAGCCGTTGGAGCGGTACCCCGGGCGCGCCCAGTCGGTGACGGCCTCGATCTGCGCCGCGAAGGCGTCGGCGGCCGGGGCCAGCTCGGCGGCGACGGCGGCCGGGGACTCGCCGGCGTACCCCACCGCGCTCGCGTCCTGGTCCCAGTTCGCGAACTCCGGGCCGTCGTGCTCGCGCATCAGCTCCAGGCGCTCGGCGAACAGCAGGAGCACGTCGCGCACGTGGCACGCGTACTCCAGCACCGACCACGTGGCGTCGTCGGGCCGCTTCCACACGTCGGGCCGCTCGAGCGCCGCGCGCCACCGCGGCACCATCGCCGCGACCTCCTCCCCCGCCCGAGGCGGGTCGACGGCGGCCGGGTCGAAGCCGCACTCCTCACAGGTCCGCTCCAGCACCCACGTCCAGTCCTTGGTGTCAGGGATGATCGCCATGCCGGCCACGATGGCAGGCTCGATAGGTTCGGACCATGCCCGAAACCGCCGAAGACCGCACGGATCGAGACGAAGAGCCCTTCCGGCGCGAGATCGTGTCGTTCACCCGGCGGGGAGGTCGCCTCTCCGAGCGGCAGCAGGACGCCTGGGACGACGTTGCCGAGCGGTTCGTCGTCGACGTGCCCCGGGGGCGCACGAGCACCTCGGTCGCGGAGGGCTTCACGCTGGACCCGTCCGAGCTGTTCGGCCGCAGCGCGCCGCTCGTGCTCGAGATCGGCAGCGGGCGCGGCGAGTCCCTCGTGCACGCCGCCAGGGAGAACCCCGGCACCGACTTCCTCGGCCTCGAGGTCTACGTGCCGGGCGTCGCGCAGACGCTCATCGGGCTGCGACACGCAGGCGTGGAGAACGTGCGACTGGCGGTGGTGGACGCTGTTCCCGCCCTCACCCGGATGCTGCCCGAGCAGTGCCTCGAGGAGCTGCGGGTGTGGTTCCCCGACCCGTGGCACAAGACGCGCCACCACAAGCGCCGCATGGTCACCGACGACTTCGTCCCCCTCGTGCGCCGCGTCCTGAGGCCGGGTGGCACGTGGCGCCTGGCCACCGACTGGCAGGACTACGCCGACCAGATGCTCGAGGTGCTGGGCCGTGCCGAGGGCTTCACCACCTCCGGCGACTGGGCCGAGCGCTTCGCGGGACGCCCCGTCACCCGCTTCGAGGCCAAGGGCACGGCGAAGGGACGCACGATCCGGGATCTGAGCGCCACTAGGATGACCGCATGACGCAGGAGCAGACGACGGCCGACCTGCTGGGGATCGAGCCGGGCACCCTGGTCTGGATCGTGGGCGACTCCATCGAGGAGACCGCGCTGCTCGACCCCCTCCCCGACGGTGTCGAGACCTACCAGGACGAGGAGCCCGAGCAGAGCGAGCGCTGGTTCGACGACACCTGGACCGGCGCGGAGAACCAGGAGGAGCCCGCCGAGCGTGACAAGCCCTCGGGCATCGACACCGCGCTCATCGCCGTGTCGAACACCCAGGAGTTCCACATGCGGCTCGACGACGTGCTGCCGCGACTCGGCTCGATCGGGCGGGTCTGGGTGCTCTACCCCACCGACGCCCTGCCCCTGCCGATCCTGCGCACCGGCGTGGACGAGTACGGCTGGACCACCACCGAGCCCACCGCCCTGGACGAGACGTGGTCCGCGGTGCAGCTCGCGCAGTCCTGAGGGTGCTCCCGGCGGGATTCGAACCCGCACTGAAACGGGTTTAAGCCGTCTGCCTCTGCCGTTGGGCTACGGGAGCCTGGCCCAGCCTACGATCCCGCTGCGTCCCGGTGGTCCACGACGACGTCGGCCGGCTCCTGGCCGGCGAGCAGCCGCTCCACCTGGCCGCGCACGACGGCCTGGATGCGCGGAGCCATCGCCGACGTCATGCCGCCGATGTGGGGCGTGATGATCACGCCGGGCGCCGACCACAGCGGGTGGCCCTCGGGCAGCGGCTCGGGGTCGAACACGTCGGAGGCGTAGCGCACGCGTCCCGCCTCGACCAGGACGGCATCGGTGACGGCGGTGCGGCCGCGCGCCACGTTGACGACGATCGCGCCGTCGCGCAGCCGCGCGAGGAACCCGGCGTCGACGATCCCCTCGGTGTCGGGGGTGAGCGGCACCGCCACGACGACGGCGTCCACCGTGGGCAGCAGGTCGGCGAGCTCGCCGGTGCCGTGCACGTGACCGTGCTCGTCGTCGCGGGCCCGCGAGCCGACGCGGACGATCTCGCAGCCGAAGCCGTCGAGGCGTGCGGCGACCCGGCGGCCGATGCCGCCGACGCCGAGCAGCATCACGCGTCGGTCGAGCAGACTGGTGGTCCAGCTCTTGCTCCAGCGGCCCTGCGCCTGCTGGGCCCCGAAGACGTCGAGGCTGCGCACCGCCGCCAGGAGCAGCGCCACCGCCAGCTCCGCGGTGGAGTCCTCGTGCACGTCCACCGCGTTGGCGTAGCGGCCGCCTGCCGACAGCACCGACGCGACGCCGTCGTAGCCCAGCGACTGCCCCTGGATGAGGCCGATGCGCGAGGCGTCGACAGCCGCCATGTCGGAGGGGTCGAGCGTGTAGGGCCAGACGGCGAGGTCGATGCGGCCCTCGGGCTGGGGCGCGCGACCGTCCCACACGATCACGTCGACCGGGAGGTCGGCCAGGACGTCCTGCCAGGACTCGTCGGGGACGGAGACGCGCATCAGGCGACCTCCCTCGCGGCGGCCCAGGCGATGCCGTCGAGGATGTCCTGCTCGCTGACGACCAGCTCGTCGGTGTGGCGCGGCAGGTGCTCGAGGACGCGGTCGAGGATCAGGGCTCCCCCGGCGATCACGTCGGCCCGTCCGGGGTGCATGTACGGGAGTGCGCGGCGGTCGGCCACGGGCATCTGCATGAGGTTGCCGCAGGCCGCTCGCACGTCGTCGACGTGGATGCGTGCCTGGTGGATCCTCTCGCTGTCGTAGGAGGGCAGCGCCAAGGAGTGGGCGGCGATCGTGGTGATCGTGCCGGCGACCCCGACGATCTCGTCCGAGGGCGGCAGCGAGCCGAGCACCGGGGCGAGCACGGCGTCGAGGTGGCTCATGCAGGCGGTGACCTCGCCCACGGACGGCGGGTCCGTGAACAGGAACCGCTCGGTCATGCGCACCGAGCCGAGGTCGAAGGAGTGCGAGAACGACGGCGCGCCGAGCCCCTGGACGACCTCCGTCGAGCCTCCGCCGAGATCGATCACGGCCGTGAGGGCCTCGGCGATGTCGCCGGTGGCGCCCTCGAAGGAGGCGCGGGCCTCCTCCTGGCCGCTCAGCACGCGGGGTCGCACCCCGAGGATCTCAGCGACCCGGTCGGAGAACTCGGTGGCGTTGTCGGCGTCGCGCACCGCCGAGGTGGCCGCGAACGAGACGACGTCGACGCCCATGGCCTCGATGACCCGCCCGTACTCGCGGCAGGCCTCGAGCGTGCGCTCGACGGCCTCGGGCGCGAGGGTCCCGGACTCGTCGACGCCCTGCCCCAGTCGCACCACGCGCATCTCACGCAGCAGGTCGGTCTTGGTGCCGCCATCGATCTGCGCGACCAGCAGTCGGATGGAGTTGGTCCCGCAGTCGATCGCCGCCACCGTGCTCACAGCCATGCCGTCAGGCTATCGGGGCGCCGCCGCCCGGCTCCCCGCCGGTGCGGGCGGATCGGGCTCAGGCGGGATCGGCGGGGGCGCAGGCCGAGTGGCCCCAGTAGTCGCCGAGCAGGCGGACCGCCTCGTCGCCGAGGGGGTTCACGCCCGGGCCCTTCGCCAGCGAGTGACCGACCAGGACGTGGAGGCACTTGACGCGGTCGGGCATGCCACCGGCGCTGATGCCGTCGATCTCCTCGACGTGCCCGATCGCCTCGCGCTCGGCCAGGTACGACTCGTGGGCGGCGCGGTAGGCCGCGGCGAGCTCGGCGTCCTCGGAAAGCCGCTGGGTCATCTCGGCCATCAGCCCCGAGGCCTCGAGCGTGCCGATCGCGCCGGTCAGCCGCGGGCACGTCAGGTAGTAGAGCGTGGGGAACGGCGTGCCGTCGGGCAGCCGCGGCTCGGTCTTCACGCCGTTCGGGTGCCCGGACGGGCAGCGCGAGGAGATCTCGATCATCCCGCGGGGCGGCCGGCCGAGCTGCTCGGTGATCGCGGCGATGTCGGCGGGGTCGATCATTCGTCGGTCTCCAGTTCGGGATCGCCCTGCGGCGCGGACTCCTGCTCGGGGGTGCCGGCCGCCTCGACCGACCCCCACAGCCGCTCGACCCACGGGCGGCGCGGCGCGACCTCGGGCTCCTCGAGCCGCGAGGACTGGCCCTTCAGCTCACCGTCGACGCCGATGACGCGGTAGCCGATCTCGCCGGGCATGACCCATCCGAAGCGCTCGCGCGCCTGCTGGCGGATGTAGGCCGGGTCGCTCCAACGCCGCTGCTGGTCCTCGAGCTGCTCGATCTCGGCGCTGGTCTGACGGTTCTGCGCCTCGAGCGCGGCGATCTCGGACCGCTGCTGCCACCACGCGTGCACCGAGGCCGTGTACGAGGCGATCAGCATGACCGCCACGCCCAGCAGGATCAGCGCCCGGGTGGTGAACTTCGTGCCCGAGCCGCCGGGCGCCGCCGCGACGACCGGTGCGGTGGTGGGGCGTGACGTGGTGCGCGGGGTCGACCGACCGTCACGCCGACCCGTGGGTCGGCGCGACGACGGGGACGATCCGCGTCCGGCCATGACTCAGGCGAACCTCGGGAAGGCCTTCGCGCCCGCGTAGCTGGCGGCGGGGCCGAGCAGCTCCTCGATGCGCAGCAGCTGGTTGTACTTGGCGACACGGTCCGAGCGGGCCGGAGCGCCGGTCTTGATCTGGCCGCAGTTCGTGGCGACGGCGAGGTCGGCGATCGTGACGTCCTCGGTCTCGCCCGAGCGGTGGCTCATCATGTTGTGGAAGCCGGCGCGGTGCGCGAGGTCGACGGCGTCGAGGGTCTCCGACAGCGAGCCGATCTGGTTGACCTTCACCAGCATCGCGTTGCCGGCCTTCTCGGCGATGCCGCGGCCCAGTCGCTCGACGTTCGTGACGAACAGGTCGTCGCCGACGAGTTGCGTCTTGTCGCCGAGGGCCGCGGTGATGGCGGTCCAGCCGGCCCAGTCCTCCTCGTCCAGCGGGTCCTCGATCGACACGATCGGGTAGGACGCGACGAGCTCGCTGTAGTAGGTGATCATCTCGTCGGTCGACTTGGCCACGCCCTCGAACGTGTAGCCGGCATCGCCGTGGAACTCGCTGGCGGCGACGTCCATCGCCAGCGCGATGTCGGAGCCCAGCGTGAACCCGGCCTTCTCCACCGCGACCGCGATGAGGTCGAGCGCGGCGCGGTTGCTCTCGAGGTTGGGCGCGAAGCCACCCTCGTCGCCCAGTCCGGTGGACAGGCCGCGGTCGTGCAGGACGCCCTTGAGCGCGTGGTAGACCTCGGCACCCCAGCGCAGCGACTCGGCGAAGCTCTCGGCGCCGATCGGCGCGATCATGAACTCCTGCACGTCGACGTTGGAGTCGGCGTGGGCGCCGCCGTTGACGATGTTCATCATCGGCACGGGCAGCACGTGGGCGTTGGGGCCGCCGACGTAGCGGAACAGCGGCAGGCCGGCCGACTCGGCGGCCGCGTGGGCCACGGCGAGCGAGATGCCCAGGATCGCGTTCGCGCCGTACTGGCCCTTGTTGGGCGTGCCGTCGAGGTCGAGCATCGCCTCGTCGATCGCGCGCTGGTCGTCGGCGTCGAAGCCGACGAGGAGCTCGGCCAGGGGGCCGTTGACGGCCTCGACGGCCTTGAGCACGCCCTTGCCGAGGTAGCGGTCGCCGCCGTCGCGCAGCTCGACGGCCTCGAACTGGCCGGTGGACGCGCCCGAGGGGACCGCCGCGCGGCCCAGCGTGCCGTCGTCCAGGACGACCTCGACCTCGACGGTCGGGTTGCCCCGGGAGTCCAGGATCTCTCGGGCGGCGACGTCATGAATGATGGCCACGGCAGGCTCCTCGGTGGGTGGCGGAAGTGTGGGAGTCGAGCAGCCCCAGCGTAGCGCCGTGAGCACCGCTGCCGGGGTGACCCCGCGCCCGCCGGACGCACGATGATGCATTCGGGTACCGCAGCGGGGCCGAATGCCTCATCCTCCGTCCCCTGCGTGGGACAGTGAGCCCAGGCATCGGCAGGAGGACGGACATGACGATTCACAGCGAGGGGCCCGGCGGCGGTCTCGAGGCGGTCCGCCGCGCGGGCATCGAGACCACCGGCATCGAGATCATCGACGAGAGCGAGCGCACCGCCAAGCCCTCCGACCTGTTCTGGCCGTGGTTCGCGGCCAACGTGTCGGTCTTCGGCATCTCCTACGGCAGCTTCGTCCTGGGATTCGGCATCTCCCTGTGGCAGGCCAGCCTCGTCGCGGTGCTCGGCATCGTGGTCTCGTTCGCCGCCTGCGGCCTCGTCGCGATCGCCGGAAAGCGCGGCTCCGCGCCCACGATGATCCTGTCGCGGGCGCCGTTCGGCGTCACCGGGCAGAAGATCCCGGGCGTGTTCAGCTGGCTGATCTCGATCGGCTGGGAGACCTTCCTGGCGATCATGGCCACGCTCGCCACCGCCACGGTGTTCCGCGAGCTCGGCTGGAGCAGTGGCGACGCGGTGAAGATCATCGCGATGATCGTCGTCGCAGCGCTCATCGTGGCCGCCTCCGTGGCGGGCTACCACATCATCATGCGCATGCAGTCGGTCCTGACCTGGCTGACCGGCCTCGCCACGATCGGCTACATCGCGCTCACGCTCGACGAGGTCGACCTCGACGCCGTCACCTCCCTGCCCAACGGCTCGGGCCAGGCCGTGATCGGCGCGTTCGTCATGGTCATGACGGGCTTCGGCTTCGGCTGGATCAACATCGCCGCCGACTGGTCGCGCTACCAGCGTCGCGAGACCCCCGGCGCGCAGATCGTCGCGTGGAACACCCTCGCCGGGGCACTCGCACCCGTGATCCTGGTGCTCTACGGCATCCTGCTCGCCGGCTCCTCCCCCGAGCTCTCCGAGGGGATCGCGATCGATCCGATCGGCACGCTCGCCACGGTCCTGCCGACCTGGTACCTCGTGCCCTTCCTGGTCGCTTCCGTGCTGGCGCTGGTGAGCGGCGCCGTCCTGGGCATCTACTCCTCCGGGCTGACCCTGCTGAGCCTCGGCGTGAAGATCCCGCGGCCCACCGCCGCCTTCGTCGACGGCGTGATCCTGACGCTCGGCACGATCTACGTCGTGTTCTTCGCCGAGAGCTTCCTGGCGCCGTTCCAGAGCTTCCTCATCACGCTCGGCGTCCCGATCGCGGCGTGGGCGGGCATCATGATCGCCGACATCGCCCTGCGCCAACGGGACTACGACGACGTCGACCTGTTCGACAGCCGGGGCCGGTACGGCTCGGTCAACTGGGTCGCCGTCGCGACGATGGCGGTCGCGTCGGTGGTGGGCTGGGGCCTGGTCGTGAACAACTTCGCCCAGGACGCGTCCTGGAACAACTGGCAGGGGTACCTCATCGAGCCGCTCGGCCTGGGCACGTGGGTCGAGGACGGGTCGTACTGGGACGGCAACTGGGCCTACGCCAACCTCGGCGTCCTGCTGGCCTTCGCCATCGGCTTCCTCGCCACCCTGCTGCTGCAGCGCGGGCGGGTGGCCCGCCAGGAGGAGCGCGCGTGAGCGAGCCCTGGCTCGTCGTGATCGACCCGCAGCGGGTCTTCGCGGCGCCGGACTCGCCGTGGGGCTCGCCCCTGTTCGGGTCGATCGTCGAGCCGGTGCGCGAGCTCGCGGCGCGGCACCGCACGATCGTGACCCGGTGGGTTCCGGCGGCGGGCGACGAGCGGGTGGGCGGCTGGAACGCGTACTTCGAGGCGTGGCCCTTCGCCGACCGCCCGCCCGAGGACGCCCTGTTCGACCTCGTGCCCGAGGTGGCCGACCTGGCCGCCGGCGGCACCGTCGACGCCACCACCTTCGGCAAGTGGCCGGCGCTCGAGAGTGTCACGGGGCCAGCGCCCGAGCTGGTGCTGGCCGGGGTGGCCACCGACTGCTGCGTCATCTCGACGGCGCTGGCCGCCGCGGACGCGGGCGCCACGATCCGTGTCGTCGCGCAGGCCTGCGCCGGGTCGACGCCGGAGAACCACGCCAAGGCTCTCGACGTCATGGCGCTCTACGGTCCGCAGATCACCGTCGTCTGAGGCCGAGCGTGGTCTCGATACGCCCGCTCGTTCCTCGCGGAGCTACTCGACCACCGACTGGCCCGGCGATCCGGTACCGGCACGCATGGTCTCGATACGCCCGCTCGACCACCGAGCGGCCCGGCGATCGAGTGCCGGCGAGCGCAGCGAGACGGTGTATCGAGATCGCAGCCCGGTGGTCAGCCGTCGGCGTGGCGCCGGGTGGCTCGCCTCAGCTCGGCCTCCGGGTCCAGGCCCGCGGCCCGGGCCTGCTCCACCAGCCTCAGCAGCTGCGCGCCGAGGTCGTCGCCCTCGACCGGGCGGTCGACGCGGCCCAGCACCTTGTCGGCGGCCATGAGCGCCGGGAGGTCGGCGGGGATGCCCTCGGTGGGATGGGTGCGCTGCTTGCGCTCGGCCTTGAGGCGCTGCCAGTTGGCGTCGACCTCGGCCGCGGACGTCACCGTGACGTCACCGAACACGTGGGGGTTGCGGTGCACCAGCTTGTCCGCGATCTCGCGCACCACGTCGTCGGTGGTCCAGCCCTCGTCGTCGGACTCGGCGATGGCGGCGTGGATGACGACCTGCATCAGCAGGTCGCCCAGCTCCTCGCGCAGGTGCCCCGAGCCGGCGAGGTCGATCGCCTCGGCGGTCTCGTAGGCCTCCTCGATGACGTAGCGACGCAGCGACGCGTGGGTCTGCTCACGGGTCCACGGACATTCCGTCCGCAGCCGGCGCATCACCTCGATGAGGCGGTCGAACTCCCGGCTCACGTCAGGAGCACTGGAGCGCCGCGGGCCGGTCCTCGGTGGCCGTGGCGTCCAGCTCGCCGCCGAACACCGACAGCGATCCGGTCTCGGCGATCTGCTGGATGGTCTCGTCGAGGCCGAAGCGCGGGTCGACCGAGATGTCGGCCTCGGCGGTGGCCCGGGCCAGCAGCTGCTGGCCGGCCTGGAGCAGCTGCTCGCCCTCCGGGATCGAGGCGTCGGCCTCGCGCGCCATCTCCTGGGCGATCACGCCGGTGCGCTGGTTGCGCTCGATCAGGTCCAGGGCGGCCGGGAGCTCGTCACCGAACATCTGCTCCAGCTGCGCCTGCTCGGCGGAGCCCAGCGACGGCACGGTGACGTCGTAGCCGCGGTCCTTCGCGACCTGGTCGGCGACCTCGCCCGAGACCAGGTCGGCGACCGACTGGCGGCGCAGGGCGGCCGAGTCGATGCCGGCGGCGCTGCCGCTCTGGCCCGAGAGGGAGGCGGTGCAGTACACGTCGGCGACGTCCTCGACGTCGGACATGGGGATCCGGGTGCCGTCCACGACGGCCGCGGCACCGGGGTTGACGGGGCCACAGCCCGCCATCAGCAGCGCGGCGAGCCCGAGGACGGCCAGGCGGGTCTTCGACATGGCGTCAGCGTACCGGGACCGTGATTCAGTTCACGTCAGCCGGCAGGCCCGCGCCGGTCTCGGCGATCCACTCGGCCACCGCGTCCTCGCGGACGGCCTGCCACATCTCCTCGCCGGCCTGGCGGTCGAGGTAGACGACGCTCTGGTCCCCCTCCATGCCCGTGCCCTTCACGGGCACGGTCGTGAACGCCACGTCCTCGGCACGGATCGACCGCAGCGACCACGCGAAGTCGCGCAGGTCCCCGGTGCTCCAGCCCTCGTCCACGGTGAGGTTCGCGGTGACCGCGTCGAGGGCGTCGTACAGGCGGAAGGGGTTGGCGAAGGTTCGCGTGGACAGCACCTGGGCCATCAGCGCGCGCAGGAAGTTCTGCTGGCGCTTGATGCGGTCGAAGTCGCCGCCGGCGAGCCCGGCCCGCTGACGCACGTAGTCCAGCGCGGTCGCGCCGTCCATGCGCTGCGTGCCGGCCTGCCACGTGCGGCCGGAGTACCCGTCGGTGACGGTGGCCGGCACCGTGATCTCAACCCCGCCCATCGCGTCGGTGAGGGCCTTGAAGCCCTCCCAGTCGATGACCGCCACGTGGTCGATGCGGACGTCGGTGAGGTTCTCGACCGTCTCGACCGCGAGTGCCGGGCCGCCCCAGGCGAACGCGGCATTGATCTTGGCCGGCCCGTGTCCGGGCACCTGCACCCAGGAGTCGCGCGGGATGCCGACGACGCCGACGCCACTGCGGTCGGACGGGACGTGCACCACCATCATCGTGTCGCTGCGCTGGCCGGCGACGGAGCCGTCGACGCGCTTGTCGCTGCCCATCAGCAGGATGTTCATCGAGTCCCCGGCGGACTCCGCGGGACGCTCCCCCACCGGCATCGCCGAGGGCAGGTGCTCGACCTGGCCGCCCAGCCGGCTCTGGACCCACACGCCGGCGCCGAGGGCCGCGAGGACCGCGACGGTGACGACGATCGTCGTGACGATCACCAGGCTCCGCAGCACGCGCCGCCAGCGCGGCTTGGGCGCCGCGGCGACGGGGGCTTCGGTGTCGGTCACCGCCTGACAGTAACCGAGAATCCGCCGGTGTTTCCGCGGATTCAGCAACCTCTCAGGAGGCTGCGCCGGAGTCAGCCGACGATGGTGTCGACGACTCGCGCCACCCAGTCGAGCAGCTCGCGTCCGCGCAGCGGCCTGCCGCCGATCCCGGGCTCTCGCGGGGCCGGCACGAGCAGGACCTTGACGGCCTCCTTGTACAGGCTCTTGGGGTAGATCCGGTTGATGCGCAGCTTCGCGGACTCGGGGAGCGTGACGGGGTTGAACCGGATGTTCGACCCGGCCGAGGTCACCTCGGTGAGGCCCGCCGCCCGCACCTTCACCCGCAGCGCCGCCACGTCGAGCAGCGCCTCCACGGAGTCGGGCAGCTTGCCGTAGCGGTCCTGCAGCTCGGTGCGCAGCTCGTCGATGTCGGCGGTGGCCCGCACGTCGGCGAGCCGCTTGTACATCTCCAGGCGCAGTCGCTCGCTGGGCACGTAGTCGTGCGGCAGGTGCGCCTCGACGGGCAGCTCGAGCTTGACCTCCTTCTCGGGCGCCGCGTCGCCACGGAACTCCGCGACCGCCTCGCCGACGAGCCGGATGTAGAGGTCGAAGCCGACGTCGGCGATGTGCCCGGACTGCTCGCCGCCGAGCAGGTTGCCCGCTCCGCGGATCTCGAGGTCCTTCATCGCCACGGCCATGCCGCCGCCGAGCTCGGAGTGCTGCGCGATCGTGACCAGCCGGTCGTGGGCCGTCTCGGTGAGCGGCTTGTCCGGCGGGTAGAGGAAGTAGGCGTACGCGCGCTCGCGGCCACGGCCGACGCGGCCACGGAGCTGGTGCAGCTGCGAGAGGCCGAGCGTGTCGGCCCGCTCGATGAGCATCGTGTTCGCGTTGGACACGTCCAGACCCGACTCGACGATCGTGGTGCAGACCAGGACGTCGAAGCGCTTCTCCCAGAAGGCGACCATGACCTCCTCGAGCTGGTGCTCGCCCATCTTGCCGTGGGCCACGGCCACGCGGGCCTCGGGCACGAGCTCGCGGATGTGGGCGGCCGTCTTGTCCATGCTCTGCACGCGGTTGTGCAGGTAGAAGACCTGACCCTCGCGCAGCAGCTCGCGCCGGATCGCCGCCGTGACCTGCTTGTCGTCGTACGGCCCGACGAAGGACAGCACCGGGTGGCGCTCCTCCGGCGGGGTGGCGATCGTGCTCATCTCGCGGATGCCGGTGACGGCCATCTCGAGCGTCCGCGGGATCGGCGTGGCCGACATGCTCAGCACGTCCACGGCCGCGCGCAGGTGCTTGAGCGCCTCCTTGTGCTCGACGCCGAAGCGCTGCTCCTCGTCGACGATCACGAGGCCGAGGTCCTTGATCCGCACGCCGGGCTGGAGCAGCCGGTGCGTGCCGATGACGAGGTCGACCGAGCCGTCGGCCAGCCCCTCGAGGGTGGCCTTGGACTCCTTGTCGGTCTGGAACCGCGAGAGCGGCCGGATCGTGACCGGGAACTGGCCGAAGCGCTCGGCGAAGGTGGCGTAGTGCTGCTGCACGAGCAGCGTCGTGGGCACCAGGAGGATGACCTGCTTGCCGTCCTGGATCGCCTTGAACGCCGCCCGCACGGCGATCTCGGTCTTGCCGTAGCCGACGTCGCCGCAGACGAGGCGGTCCATCGGGACGGTGCGCTCCATGTCGCGCTTGACCTCGTCGATCGTGGCCAGCTGGTCGGGCGTCTCGACGTGCGCGAACGCGTCCTCGAGCTCGGCCTGCCACGGGGTGTCGGGACCGAACGCGTGGCCCTTCGTGGACTGGCGTGCCGCGTAGAGCTTGATCAGCTCGTCGGCGATCTGGCGCACCGCCTTGCGGGCCTTGGACTTGCGGTTCGACCAGTCGCCGCCGCCGAGGCGGTCGAGCGACGGCGACTCGCCGCCGATGTAGCGGCTGACCTGGTCGAGCTGGTCCATCGGGACGAACAACCGGTCGGCCGGCTGGCCGCGCTTGCTGGGCGCGTACTCGAGCACGAGGTACTCGCGGGCCGCGCCGTGGACGACGCGGTTGACCAGCTCGACGTAGCGGGCGACGCCGTGCTGCTCGTGCACGACCGCGTCGCCCGGCTTGAGCTCGAGGGGGTCGATCTGCCGCCGGCGCCGCGCGGGCATCGACTTCGTCGTGCGCTCGGCGGCGCGCTGGCCCACGAGGTCGTCGCGGGTCAGCAGGACGAGGCCGAGCGAGTCCGAGACGAACCCGTGCCCGATCTCGGCGCAGATCACCTGGACGACGCCGCGCTCGATGCCGTCGGTGCCGTCGGCGCGGTCGACGATCGCGCCGGGGACGTCGTGCTCGGCGAGCCACTCCACGGTGCGCTGGGCCTGCCCGTGCGCCGGGGCCACGAGCACGAGGTGGCGACCCTCGGACCGCCACTTCACGATGTCGGCGAACGCCGCGTCGGTGTCGCCGCGGTACTGCGGGGCCGGCTCGGCCTGGACGACGTGCGACTCGTCGAGGGCGAAGGACGAGACCTCGCCCCAGCCCAGCCCGAGCTTCGCGGCGTGCTGCCGGACGTCGTCGAGCTCGTGGAATCCCGCCGAGCCGAGGTCGATCGGGCTCTCTCCGCCGCCGGCCGCGGTGGCCCACGACGCGGCGAGGAACTCCTCGCTGGTGGCGAACAGGTCGGCGGCGCGCGCCTTGATCCGCTCGGGCTCGGACGTCACGATGGTCGACCCCGGCGGCAGCAGGTCGACGAAGAGCTCCATCTCCCCCGCCAACACGGGTGCGAGCGACTCCATGCCCTCGACGGCGTGACCCTCGGAGAGCTTCGTGAAGAGCTCGCCCAGCGACGGGTGGCTCACGGCGTACCGCGCGGCGGCGGCGCGGACCTCGTCGGTGAGCAGCAGCTCGCGGCACGGCGGCGCCCACAGGCGGTCGACGGGCTCGAGGGTGCGCTGGTCGGCCACGGCGAACCGGCGGACCTCGTCGACCGTGTCGCCCCAGAACTCCACTCGCAGCGGGTGGTCCTCGGTGGGCGGGAAGACGTCGACGATGCCGCCGCGGACGGCGAACTCGCCGCGCCGCTCGACCAGGTCGACGCGGGTGTAGGCGGCCGCGGCCAGGCGGGCGACGATGTCGTCGAGCTCGACGTCCTGGCCAGCACGCAGCTCGACCGGCTCGAGGTCGGCCAGGCCCTTGACCTGCGGCTGCAGGATCGACCGGATCGGCGCCACCACGACGCGCGGGCGCTCGTCGCCCCCGTGGACGACGCGACGCAGCACGGCGAGCCGGCGACCCACCGTGTCGGAGCGCGGCGACAGCCGCTCGTGCGGCAGCGTCTCCCACGCGGGGAACGACGCGACCAGCTCGGGGCCGATCAGGGCACCGACCGCGGCGGCCAGGTCGTCGGCCTCGCGCTCGGTGGCGGTCACGGCCACGACGACGGACTCGTCGCCGGACAGGGCCGCGGCGACGAACGGGTGGAACGCGGGAGGAGCCGTCAGCTGCGCCGTCGCGGCGCCTCCGCGCAGGGCGGAGGCGAACTCGACGAGATGGGGCTCGGCGGCGACCGCCGCGGTCAATTCAGGTTGTGCCATGGCCTGTCAAGACTACGGGCAGGCGCCGCACGGGACCCGCCGGGCGAGCCTCAGGACGACGTGGGCCAGCGCAGCGCCGTGACCATCGCGACCGCGTGCTCGCGCTCGTGCGAGAGCGAGAGGGACCACGACGCGAGGCCGACCTCGCGCGCGTGGTCGGCGGCGTCGGCCGCGAGCTCGAGCCGGGGCACTCCCCCGGCGTCGCGGCGCACCTCGATCGAGAGCGGGTCGAACCGGTCGAAGCCGCCCTCGAGGACCTTCATCGCGGCCTCCTTCGCCGCCCACCGGGCCGCCAGCCGCTCGGGCCGTCCCGCGCAGTAGGCGAGCTCGTCCTGGGTCCAGTACTTTTCCAGGAACCGCGGGCCCGAGCGCTCCACGGCGGCCCGGATGCGGTCGACCGACACGATGTCGACCCCGCAGGCGACGCCGGGGGTCACGACCGGTTCGCCGCCGCCACGGTGGCCAGGAAGCTGTGGGCGGCGACGATGCTGCCGGCCTCGTTCAGGTGGCCGGGATCGCGGGCGTAGCCGTCGTACAGGGAGTAGAAGGTCTGGCCGTCCTCGGAGGCGGCGACCCGCTCGCCCGAGGGGGTGGTGGACTGCATCGCGGCCACGTCCCACAGCTCGCCGGGCTCGGAGAACTCCGCGCGGATCATCTGGTTGTAGCGCTCGCGGGCGATGTTGTTCTCGTTCGCGAGGCCGTCGTCGCGCCCGATCGCCTTCTTCACCCAGCCCTTCCAGCCGCGCCGCGTGGTGACCGGCTCGGTGGTGGCGATGAAGGTGGTCTCGGGGTAGGCCTCCTGCAGCGAGCGCAACGTCTCGCGGTAGGCCGTGAAGACCTCGTCGAGGTCGGAGGACGCCCACAGGTCGACGTAGCAGAGCTTGAACACGACGACGTCGGCCTGATCGCCGACGCCGGCACGGACCACCGAGTCGAACTCCTCGATCTTGCCCAGCGGATCGCCGTTGGTGCCCACGTGCATGTGCGTGATCCCCGGGCCGGCCACGCTGGTGGCCTCGGTGACCTCGGGTGCGGGCAGGCCCTCCTGCTCGTGGATGAGTCCGATGCCCCGCAGGACGTCGTCGCCCACCGACTGGTGCGCGAAGAAGACCTTGGTGGTTCCCAGTGATTCCATGTCGGCCTCGCTCGCCTCGACCGGGGTGAAGGGTTCGCCGGCGACCTCGTCGACATCGGCCGCCACGGCGATTCCCACGCCGGCGGCAAGAGCGACGGCGGCCAGCAGCGCCACCAGGATGACCCAGGCCTTGCGCATCGTCGAACTCCTCTCGTCGGGGCGGTATCACCAAGGAGGCGCGGGACTCGTGGGAGATACGTGATCCGGTGCCCCGATCGTACCGTCCCACCGTTGCCCGGAACCCGCGAATTCGCCGTAATTCGACTGGTAGTGTCCGGACACCGGGTCGGTCGAACCCGGGCTGGCATCGGCAGGTGTGACAGAAGATAAAGGAGTGCCCATGGCCACGCGAGAAGAGCTGGTGACCGAGCTGCGCGAGCTGATCCTCGGGGAGCTCATCCCCCTGGATCCCGAGGAGCTGAAGGACGACTCCCCCCTCGTGGACGACGTCCTGGACTCGCTCGGCATCGCCGAGGTCGCCGTGTTCGTCGAGGAGCACATCGGGCGGCCGCTCGCCGCCGAGGAGGAGACCCGGGCCACCTTCGCGTCCGTGGACTCCGTGGTCGACTTCATCGTCAAGCACGGCTGAGACCTCACCGGACCGGCCATGTGCGGAATTGCGGGGATCGTCGCAGCGGCGTCCCACGACGACGCCCACCGACTCCGGTCGGTGGAGCGGATGCTGGCCAGCATCGCGCACCGCGGCCCGGACGAGAGCCTCTCCACCAGCTCGGGCGCCGCGCACTTCGGCACGGTCCGGCTCGCGCTGGTCGACAAGCCCACGTCCCGCCAGCCGATGGCCGACGACGCGGGGCGCTACCTCCTGTCGTTCAACGGCGAGGTCTACAACTTCGCCGAGCTGCGGTCCGCGCTGGAAGGGGCCGGCCACACGTTCCGCACCGCCGGTGACACCGAGGTCGTCCTGCACGCCCTGATGGAATGGGGCAGCGACGCGTTCGCCCGATTCCGCGGCCAGTTCGCGATCGCGTTCTGGGACGCCGACCGTCGCCGGCTGCTGCTGGCGCGCGACCGGCTCGGCATCGTCCCGCTCTTCTGGACGCGGACGCCGGCCGACGAGCTGGTCTTCGCCTCCGAGGTCAAGGCCTTCGCCGACGCCGGCCTGCGCACGCCCATGTCGCTTCACGACATCGTCGACGCCGGGGTGCTGTGGGGCCTGCACCCGGGCCGCACCGCGTTCCACGGCGTCTCGTCCGTCCCGGCCGGTGGCTTCGTCGAGTCCCACGACGGCCGCGAGAGCACCTCGCGGTACTGGCGCTTCGAGTTCGCCGAGCAGCGTGACGACCGCAGCGTCGACGACCAGGCCAAGGAGCTGCTCGGTCTGCTCACCGCCGCGGTCGAGCGCCGGGTCCCCCAGTACGGCGACCCCGCCGTGCTGCTGTCGGGCGGCCTGGACTCCAGCGCCGTCCTCGCGGCCCTGCGCTCGATCCGGCCCGACCAGACGATCGACAGCTTCTCGATCCAGTTCGCGCAGGAAGGGCTCAACGAGGCTCCCTTCCAGGCCCTCGTCTCCGATCACTTCGGCACCCACCACGACGCGATCGTGTGCGACGACGAGTCCGTCGCCTCGGCCCTCGAGCTGATCACGCGCCATGCCGAGCTGCCGCTCATGCGTACGGCGCCGGGGTCCTCGATCGCACTGGCCGAGCGGATCAAGCACAGCGGCTCGCGTGCCGTGCTCAGTGGCGAAGGCGCCGACGAGCTGTTCTGCGGCTACGACGTGTTCAAGGTGGCGTCCATCCGCGACGCGTGGGCCGCCGACCCCGACTCCCCCGCGTTCGCCCGGCTGCTCGAGAAGGCGCTGGCCCACCAGGCGCAGCTGGGGCGCGGAGCGAGTGCGGCGTTCTACGAGCGCGGGCTCGAGCAGCACGACGACCCGGTGTTCTCCCACCTGCACCGCTGGTCGGCGGCGTTCCGGATCACCCAGTACCTCGCCGAGCCGCTGCGTGAGCAGACCTCGCTCGAGGGGACTCTCGGGCGCGTCCGCGACCGGCTGCCCGACGCCTTCCACGGCTGGTCCACGGTCGAGCGGGCGCAGTATCTCGAGGCCACCTACTTCCTGGGCACCTCGCTGCTGGCCACCCAGTGCGACCGGCCGTTCATGGCCCAGAGCGTGGAGTGCCGGTACCCGTTCCTCGACGAGGACGTCATCGACTTCGCCCTGACGCTGCCCGAGGCCTCGAAGCTGCACGACCTCAACGAGAAGCTCGTGCTCAAGGAGGCGGTGCGCGCCCACCTCCCGCCCGCGGTCACCGAGCGGGTCAAGCAGCCGTACACCGCGCCCGAGGGCGGCGTCTTCCGCTCGCCCACCGGCCGCGCGCTGCTCGACCGCTACCTCTCGCCCGACGCCGTGGCCGACACCGGGGTCTTCGACCCCCGGCGCGTGGCCTGGCTCATCGACAAGACGCATCGCAGCCGCACGAGCTTCCACGACGACCTCGCGCTCGTGTGGATCCTCAGCACCACGATGCTCGTCCAGACCTACGGCTTCGCGGACGCGGACGCCGACCTTCGAAGGGGAACCGCATGACCGACATCCAGGAACTGAGCCGCCGGATCGACCTCGAGGACGTGGGCGCCACCACCGACCTGCTCGTCGCGTCCATCCGCGACACCGCGCGGCACTTCCGTCGCACCGGGGCCATCGTCGCGCTCAGCGGCGGCATCGACTCCTCCGCCTGCCTGGGCCTGGCCGTGCGCGCGCTGGGCGCGAAGCGCGTCGTGGCGCTGACGCTGCCCGACAAGGAGAGCTCGGGCGAGACCGTCGGCTACGCCCAGGAGGTCGCCGACGCGTTCGGCGTCGAGCTGCTGCACCGCGACATCACCGCCCCGCTGGACGCCCTCGGCTGCTACGACGACCGCCTCGCCGTGGTCCAGCGGATCGTGCCGGAGTTCGACGCCGACGCCGGAGACCGCTACTCGGTGGAGTTCGATCCCGCCCTGGGCAACGACGAGCAGCTCCAGTCCTTCCGTCTCAACGTGATCCGCGGCGGCGAGCAGACGATGCACCGCCTCGGCGGCCGCGACTTCCTGACGATCATGGCCGCGACCAACCAGAAGCAGCGGATCCGGATGCTCTCCACCTACCGCATCGCCGACGAGCGCAACCAGATCGTCGTGGGCACGTCCAACCGCCTCGAGCTCGACCAGGGCTTCTACGTCAAGCACGGCGACGGCTGCGGCGAGGTCTTCCCGCTGCGCCACCTGCTGAAGTCCCACGTGTACGAGGTCGCCGCCCACATCGGCGTGCCCGAGTCGGTGCAGAAGAGGCCGCCCACGACCGACACGTTCAGCGCGCCCCAGAGCCAGGAGGAGTACTTCTACGGCACGTCGGTGCGCACCAACGACGAGCTGTGGCTGGCCTGGGACCAGGAGGAGGACCCGGCGGCCACCGCCGACCGCCTCGGCCTGCGCACCTCGGACGTGGAGAAGTTCTTCGAGCTCTACACGCGCCGGGCGCTGTACGCGGAGTACCTGCTGACGTCGCTGTGACCCTCAGGCGCCGGCCGGGCGGCGCCTGACCAGCTTGCCGGTGCGCGTGGTCTGGAGACGGTCGACCACCACCACCTCACGCACGAGCCCGCGCGGGTCGACCGCGGCCAGCACGCGCCGGGTGAGCCCTTCGCGATCGGCGTCGGGCGCCAGCTCGACGAACAGCGAGCACTGCGCGTCCTCGACCGTGTCGTCGGCCAGCAGCAGCGCGCCGGCCACGCCGTCCACGCGGGCGACCTCGGCCTCCACCGCCACGGCCGAGACGCGGTTCCCGCGGAAGTTGATCATCTCCGCGAGCCGGCCGGTCACGGTGAGGTGGCCGTGGGCGTCCATCCGGCCGAGGTCGGTGGTGACCAGCGGCGTGCCGGGCTCGCGGACCGGGT
The DNA here is from genome assembly GCF_900167475.1 of Aeromicrobium choanae. Taxonomy (NCBI): domain Bacteria; kingdom Bacillati; phylum Actinomycetota; class Actinomycetes; order Propionibacteriales; family Nocardioidaceae; genus Aeromicrobium; species Aeromicrobium choanae. The sequence continues at coordinate 800,553 of NZ_LT796768.1, forward strand.
CACCGAGGTAGCCCATGAAGACCGAGGGCCCGGTGACGCGAAGGCGTCCCTCCCCGCCCACCGTGACGCGACCGTCGGCGTCGACGAGGTCGACCGTGGTGCCCGGCAGGGGCAGCCCCACCGAGTCGGCCGGGGCGGTGCTGCCCAGCGGCCGCACGGCCACCCGGGCGGTGGCCTCGGTGAGCCCGTACATGAGGTGCGTGCCGCCGTGGAACCCCGGCGTCAGCTCGGCGAGCGAGGCGTCAGACACCCCGCCACCGGCCAGCAGGAGCATGCGCAGGGCGGGCGCGAAGTCCTCGCCGAGCGAGAAGCGTCGCGCGACGAGGCGCAGGTAGTACGGGACGCACGGCAGGATCGTCACGCCGTGGTGGTCGAGGAGCTCGGCGAGCGGTCGCGACGGCAGGGTGCCCGCGGTCATGAGCAGGGGCACCGAGCGCATCAGCGCCAGCAGCACCATCGAGAACCCGTAGGAGTGCGTCGGGTCGAGGATGAAGCCGAGGACGTCCTCGTCCGGGTCCCACGGCTGCACGACCTGGTTCACCGCCGTGACGTTGCAGGCCACGTTGCGCGACGACAGCCGCACGCCCTTGGGCTCGCTCGTGGTGCCGGAGGTGAACAGGAGCAGCGCCTCGGGCGAGCCCACGACCTCGATGCCATCAGCGGGATGGTGGCGCGGGTCGGCCGACGGCTCGACGCCGAACGGCTCGAGGGCGCCGGCGGAAAGGTCGAAGCGGCACCGCGACCGCGCCGCGAGCTCGCGGGTGCGCTCGGGGGTGGGGCGCGGCAGCATGACGAGCGAGCGGCCCGACAGCAGCACCGCGACGATGTCGACGACGGCCTCGTGCCCCGCGCCCGACAGGGCGACCCGCTCGTCCGCGGGCACGGTGGCCGCGATGTGCTCGGCCCGTTCGAAGGCCCGCGTGAACAGCTCGCCCCGGGTGAGGGTGGTCTCGCCGTCGATCACCGCGACGCGCTGCGGGTCGTCGGTCCACCTCAGCAGGTCGGCGAACGAGGCACCCGTCATCGCAGCCTCAGCGACCGGGCGGGGGGCGACACCACGCTGCCGCCGGCCGGGACGTCGGTGACGACGACCGCGTTCGGACCGACCTTCGCGCCGTCGCCGACGCGCACCGCTCCGATGACGACGCTGCCCACGCCGAGGTGGACGCCACGACCGATCCGCGGCGGCGCGTAGTAGGACTCCGCGTGGTCGGGCTCCCACCGCCGGCCGAGGGTGACGCCGTGATAGATCATGCAGTCGTCGCCGATGACGGCACCGGGCTGCAGCACCACGCCGTTCTGGTGGACGAAGACCACCCGATGGCCGATCGCCGTGTCGTGGCTGACCTCGAACCCCAGCACGTTCCGCACGTAGGCGGCGTTGACGAACTTGTAGAGCACCCGGCCGAGGCGGCGCACGAGGACGCCCCGCCCGGGAGCGTGGACCCACTCGCCGAAGCGGTGCACCGCGAGCATGTGCTTGGCGGGGACGAGCCAGCCGGGCGCGTGCGAGGCCATGTCCTCGTGAACGATGTCGAGCAGTCCCTGCCACGTCGACATGTCCCATTCCGTGGGTGCGGTGACGACCGGCGCCGTCGGCTTCGCGGGCTCCTGGTCTGTCGTCATGGCAGGAGTATGGCACCGGACGGGGGCCGCGGGTCGAGCCCCGAATCGCGCCCGGTGGGACAGACTCGCGGTTTCGCCACGACGGCCGGGCGGACTGCCTACGCTGGTGCCCATGTCGAACGCGCCCGCATCCCGGCCGCACGTCCTCGTGATCGTCCAGAACCTGCCCGTCCCCCTGGATCGCCGCGTCTGGCTGGAGTGCCGGGCGCTGATCGCCGCCGGATTCGACGTCAGCGTGATCTGCCCGAAGGGCCCCGGTGATCCGTCCGCGGAGACCCTCGACGGGGTCCGCATCCACAAGTACCGGCCCGCGCCCCAGGCCTCGGGCGCCCTGGGCTACCTGGTCGAGTTCGTCTACTCGTGGCTGCGCACCGCGTGGCTGTCGCTGCGCGTGTGGCGCGAGCGCCCCTTCCAGGCCATCCAGGCCTGCAACCCGCCCGACACCTATTGGGCTCTGGCCCGGCTGTGGCGGCGGCGCGGCGTGGCGTTCGTGTTCGACCAGCACGACCTCAATCCCGAGCTGTTCCTCTCGCGCTTCGGCGAGCCCGACTCGCTCATGCAGCGGCTGCAGTTCGCCTTCCTGAAGTGGCTCGAGCGCCGCACGTACGCCACCGCGGACCACGTCATCTCCACGAACGAGTCGTACAAGCGGATCGCCATCGAGCGCGGCGGGTTCAGCCCCGAGGACGTCACCGTGGTGCGCAGCGGACCCGACACCTCGACGATGCGGCCGATCCACGACCCCGACGCTCCCGCGCCGACCCGGCACACGCTGGCCTACCTCGGGATCATGGGCCCGCAGGACGGGGTCGAGACCGTGCTGGACGTCATGGACGAGCTGGTGCACCGGCGTGGACGCACCGATGTCGACGCCGTCCTCATGGGCTTCGGCGACTGCTACGAGGACCTGCGCCGGCGGTCCACCGAGCTGGGGCTGGACGACGTCGTCACCTTCACCGGTCGGGTCGGGCCGCCCGAGATCGCTCGGCACCTCAGCGCCGCCACGGTGGGCCTGTGCCCCGACCTCAAGACGCCGCTCAACGACGTCTCCACGATGAACAAGACGATGGAGTACATGGCGTACGCGCTGCCCACCGTCTCGTTCGACCTCGTGGAGACCCGGGTCTCGGCTGGTGAGACATGCCTCTTCGTCGAATCGGGCGACATCGCGGCGTTCACCGATGCCGTCGAGGGCCTGCTCGACGACCCGAAACTACGCGTCAGGCTCGCCCGTGAGGCCCGGGAACGGGTGGCGACCCACTTGGACTGGAAACCGCAGTCGGAGGCTTACGTCGGCGTCTGGAGGTCCCTGCTCGGTGGGACGGTCGATGCCGGCCCGGTCAGAAAGGACTATGTGGACTTGGTCACACCGGAGGAGCTCGAGCGCTTCGTGCTCTCCCGGGGCCCGATCCCGCCTGCATCCTGAGTCACTCCACCCTCACCCGAGGGCCGGTTCTCCCTGCCATTTCGCTTGCATCGCCGTGTCGGGGCGTGCGAGGGTTGGCGGGTTCACGCCTCTACATCAAGGCCTATCTCCATGCCGTTGACCCCACGTCCCCCCCGAAAGCACCGCAGGATCTCGGCCAAGCGGAAACTCTCCTTCTCGCGACGCAGCCTCGTCATGGCGCTGCTCGCCGTCACACTGACCACCCCGGCCCTGTTCGCCGCCACGGAGCGCACCTCCGCCGCTGCGGAGACCCAGAGCCTCCTCCCCGACGATCTGCGCCCCCGCGCGCTCGGCGACTCCCGTCCATGGGAGGTGGGGCTGAAGTTCCAGGTCACCCGCCCGGCGTACGCCGAGTCGATCCAGGTGTACCGGAGCCAGACCCTCAGCCGCGGCACGATCGCGACCCTGTGGTCGCCCACCGGCTCGCCGCTGTCGACCGCGACCTTCCCGGCGTCGGGCCAGACCGGCCTGCAGACGGTGGACCTCGACTCCCCTGTGCTGCTCGAGCCCGGTGAGAACTACGTCGTGTCCTACTCGGCGCCCCAGGGCCGCCAGCCCCAGGACCAGCGCCAGTTCACCCGCGCGGTGAGCAACGGCGTGCTGCGGGCCGCCCCGGACGCTGGCGTCTACAGCGGCCGCCTCGGCAACTACCCCACGCGGACGTACCGCGCCTCGAACTACCACGTCGACGTGGTGGTCTCCACGGGCGACGCCGGACCCACGACGCCCCCGCCGACCACGACGCCGACCACGGCTCCGACCTCGGAGCCCACCACGACGGCGCCCACCACGGCCCCGACGACCGCGCCCACGAGCGCCCCGACCACGGGACCCACCACGGCCCCGACGACGGCACCCACCACGGCCCCGACGACTGCTCCGACGACGCCTCCGGGAAGCCGCAACTTCCCGACGCGCGCCAACACGGGCACCCCGTCGGGCTGGACCCCCACCCGGACGATCAACGGTGACCACAACGTCACCACGGCCGGCGCGGTGGTGGAGAACCTGCGCATCGTGAACGGCAACCTCAACATCCGCGCGGCGAACGTCACCGTGCGGCGGGTCGAGATCAGCAGCGGGCAGATCAACAACGTCTTCAGCCGCCAGTGCTCCAACGGGCTGGTCATCGAGGACACGACGATCCTGCGCGGTGCGAACGACATCGGCCAGCCGGCCATCCAGTTCGGCGGCTACACGGCCCGACGGGTCAAGATCGACGGTCCGTCCGAGGGCCTGCGCGTCGGCGGCAAGGACTACGGCTGTGGCGAGGTCCGGGTCGAGGACTCGTTCGTCAGCGTGAACGCCTACGCCGGCTGCGAGCGTGCCGGCAGCGGCATCGACTGGCACGGCGACGCGCTCCAGGGCTACAACGGCGCGAAGGTCACCGTGCGGCACTCGGTGCTCAAGCTGAACCCGACGCCGTACTGCATCGGCAACTCGGCGTTCTTCTACCCCACCCAGGGCAACACCAGCGCCGTGATCGACGACGTGCTCGTGTCCGGCGGCGGCTTCGTCTTCCGGCTCGACACCCCGGGCCAGGTCACCAACCTCAAGGTGGCCGAGGACTCCTGGATCTACGGGCCCAGCCACAACCAGGCCTGCGGCGCCGGGATCACCTGGGGCGCGGGGAACGAGTACGTGAACTACAACGAGGGCACCGGCGCCTGGTCGTCCAGTCGCCCGCTCTCGTGCCTGGGCTTCCGCGGCTGACCCCGCACCGCCCGTCGTGACGACGAAGCCCCGCGCACCGATCCGGTGCGCGGGGCTTCGTCCGTGTGCGAGGGGTCAGACCCGAGCGAGCTCGCGGTCGTCGTCGGGAGCCACCGGCTCACGGTCGCGACGACGCTGGGCGCGACGCTCGAGCGCAGCCACGGCCCCCAGGGTCGCACCTCCGCCGAGGGCGAGGACCATGATCTTGGCCAGCATCGGCTGCCCGCCGAGGCGCACGACGGCCGGCGACTCCGGCGAGGGCGCGATCGTCACGCGCTCGTTCGCGGCGACGTCCTGCTCGTCCTGCAGGGTCTGCAGCTCCGTGGAGATCTCGGTGAGCGCCTCGCGGTGCCGGGCTCGCGCGGTCTCGGGATCGGGCGCGGCCACCTCGATGTAGAGGGCGCGGGTGTCGAAGTACGGCGCCCACTGGACGCCGTTGTCGGGCAGCGTGATCAGCACGCCGTCGCGCACGCCGCGGCCCACCATCGTCGCGGCCGACGACGCCGTCTTGGGCAGGGCGTCCATGCCGTTGATCCGCTTGCCGACGACCCCGGCCACCGTGATCAGGTCGGCGGCGTTGACGCGCAGCTTGTTCGGGTAGACCTGGCTGGCCGGCGCGACGAAGACGGCCTGGCCTCGCAGGTAGTACACGTCGGGGGCCGTGTCGACCGCCGCGACCGCGACGTACGTGACCGCGAGCCCCAGGACGACGACGTACCAGCGCCGGAAGGCGGCGACCAGCACGTCCCAGAAGACCACGTCACTCCTCCTCCGGCGGCCCGAGCGTCCGCGTTCGCCCTCCAGTCTGTCACGCACACCCGTCGTTCCGGGCCGATCGCGGTGTTCCACCGCGGAGCCGAAAGCCCCCGACATCGCGATCCCCTCGTTACGATGGGACCACGACGGCCGGCACAGGGTCATCGCGCGGGAGTCGGGGAACGAGATCCACTGGGGAATCGATGCTGGTAGAAGTCATCAAGACGGTGCTGCGGCGCTGGTACGTCGTCGTGGCGGGCCTGCTGCTCACGGGAGTCCTGGGCTACGCGGCGTACTCGTCCACTCCCCCGGTCTACGAGGCGAGCGGCACGGTGCTGCTGCTGCCGCCCGAGGACCAGGTCAGCGGAGAGGGCATCAAGAACCCCTTCCTGCAGCTGAACAACCTCGACGTGCCGACGTCGCTCGTGGTGGCCCGTCTCAACGGCGACGAGGTCCGCGAGCAGATCCTCGAGGACCAGCCGGGCGCGCTCTACGAGGTCACCACCGACCCGACGATGCGTGGACCCGTGGTCCTGGTCCAGGTCTCGGCGCAGAGCGCCAAGGCCACCGTGGACACCCTCGAGCAGGTCCTGGCCGCCGCGCCGACCGCGCTGGCGGACCTGCAGCGTCAGCAGGACGTGCCGAAGGGTGACTCCATCACCTCCATGCAGCTCGCCGCCGACCTCGAGGCCACGGCAGTCACCCGCGCCACCACGCGAGCCGTCGTGGCGGCGGTCGCCGTGGGCCTGGCGCTGACCGCCGGCGCCACCGCCGGCGTCGACGCGATCGCCCGTCGCCTGCGCGCGCGACGTCGCCGTCAGGCCGAGGCCGAGGCCGCGCCGGCCGACGCGTCCGAGGGTGCGGTCACCTCCGACTCGACCGACACCGACGGAGGCACCGACGCGCCCGGCAACGAGCAGACGTGGGAGCCCCCGGAGGAGGAGCTCGCCGCCCAGAGCCCCCGGAGCCTCACCCCGCCATGAGCTCGTCCGTCCGGTCTCCGGCGCGGATGGACTCGGTCACCTGGCTCCTGCTCTACCTGACCATCCTGTACGCGATCCCGTCGCGGCTGGTCGTCCCCGCGCTCGGCAGCGCCGGATCGCCGTCGATGCTGGTCGGCCTGATCAGCCTCGGCGGCTGGGCGCTCTACCAGGTGGGGCGCACCACCAGCCAGAGTCACGCGCGCGAGGTGCTGCCCGTCCGGCGCGCCCTGTTCGGCTTCGTGGCCTGCGTCGCGATCACCTACGTCGTGGCGATGTCCCGGCCGATCGACTTCGACGAGATCAGCCCCGTGAACGTCGCGATGGCGGTCGTGCTCTCGTGGTCGGGCACGCTGCTGGTCGCCCACGACGGCATCTCCTCGATGGAGCGCGCACGCACCCTGGCGACGGGCCTGGCCTGGGCCGGCGGCCTGATGGCGTTCCTGGGCATCCTGCAGGTCGTCACGAGCGACCCCATCATCAACCGGATCTCCATCCCGGGCCTGTCCGCCGCGCAGTTCGAGGTGTTCACGCGCGGCGAGACCATCCGGCCCTCGGCCACCGCGACGCACCCGATCGAGTTCGGCGTGATCATGGCGATGATGCTGCCGTTCACGCTGCACGCGGCGTTCCACACCACGCACGGGCGACGGCTGCTGCAGTGGATCCCCACGCTCATGGTGGGCGTCACGATCGCCCTGACCTTCTCGCGCTCCGCGTACGTCAGCGCCGCCGTCGCCGCGGCGGTGCTGGTGATCGGCTGGCCGCGCGAGCGCCGCCGGCTGTTCCTCGCCGGCGCCTTCGCGATGGCCGTGGTGCTGTTCGCCGCCGTGCCGCGGCTGTTCGGCACGATCCAGTCGCTGTTTCGCAACGTCGGCACCGATCCGAGCATCACGTCGCGCACCGACAGCTACGAGATCGCGTGGGCGTACATCGCGCAGTCGCCGTTCTTCGGCCGCGGCCTCGGCTCGTTCCTGCCCAAGTACCGGATCTTCGACAACCAGTACCTGCTGCTCATGGTCAGCATCGGACTGGTCGGCACGCTCGCCTTCCTGCTGCTCGCCGTGGCCGGGCTCTGGGTGTCGCTGCGGGTGCGCCTGCTGGCCGAGGACGAGGACACGCGCGACCTGGGCCTGTCCCTGCTGGCCGCCATCGCCGCCGGCGCCACGGGCATGGCGCTGTTCGACTCGTTCGCGTTCCCGATGACGATGGGCACGTACTTCCTGTTACTGGGCATGGCCGGTGCGGTGCACCGGATCGTCGTGCTCGAGCCACGTCGTCCCGCGGCGCTGGCGCAGACCAGGCCTGCCGTCCCGCACCCGCGGCGCTGGGTGGGTGCCGTGCGCCGGCGGCTGCGTCGCGCGCGCTGAGGCGTCAGACCATCGCGTCGAGCACGCCCGCGGGATCGCTGAACATGAGCGTGGCGGCCCGGTCGACGAGCTCGGGGTCGAACACGTCGGCGCGGAACGACACCGACACGCGGAACTGTCCGGCGTCGGTCGAGCTGATCCACCCGATCGCGTTCGGCGCGATGCCGTCGGTGCCGTGCACGACCCGGCGCTCGGCCGGCGGCACCTTCCACGGGAGTGCCTCGTAGATGCTCAGGACGCCCGGATTGCTGACGGAGGTCCGGGCGCGCACCGGACGCGCCACCGAGTCGGTGGAGGTGGGGGTCGCGGGCGGACGTCGCCTCGCCCGCAGCAGCCGCGCGGCCACCGCCGCCAGCGGCCGGCCGGAGTCGAGGATCGCGCTGAGCCGCCCGCCGAGCATCGGCGGCTCGAAGCCCTCGCCCCACACGGGGACCGACACTCCGGTGATGAAGTTCCCGCCGGTCGTCACGCCCTTCGGCAGGTAGCGGCGCAGGTCGACCACCAGGTCGCCCTGGGGCTCGATGGGGATGCCGGCCTGCTCCGTGGCCGCGGCGGCCAGCAGGAGCATCGTGGGACTGATCCCCAGGCCGTGGGCCGCGCCCCACTCGCGAACCCCGGCCATCTGACCGACGTCGCACGTGCGGTGGAGGCGATGGGTCAGGTGCCCGGGATCGACGAGGGGGATGCGATCGTCCTCGTTCTCGGCCGGGCCGGCGGGGAGCGCGGCCACGGGGGCCGAGCCGCGGCTGCGCACGAGCGCCAGGGCGTTGCCGGGGTGGCGACCGAAGGTGTTCCACAGCGCGCGCGTCACGGGCCGCTCGGTGACCGTGTCGAACAGTGCCGGGACCGGCGCTCCGCCGGCCATCGTCACGAGGATGGTCGGCAGGCTGGAGGCGAGCGGGGCGTCGAGCAGCACGTGGTCGAAGGCGGTGGCGAGCTCGTCCCCCTTGACGGCGAACTGCAGCGGGAGGTCGTCGACGAGGTGGGCCGCGAGCCAGTCCTGGGCCGACTCGGCCGTGCCCTCGGGCACGACGCGGAAGATCTCGGGCAGCCGCTCGGCGATGCCCGCACCGAGGTAGCGCCAGTGCTCGTCGTCGGCCTTCACGAAGCCGGCCCGGGTGTGCGGGCCATGGGCGGCCAGCCGCACGAGCGCGTCACCCAGCAGCTCCAGCGGTGGCACGTCGAGAGGACTGAAGGACTGGCGGATGCGCGAGCCGCCCAGGAGCCGGTCGATCCCGGCGATCGGCACCAGCCGCGATGGATCTGCCATGGCCCGAGCCTAGTCGCGGATTCGCCCTCCCGAGGGCGTCTCGCCGATACGATGTGGCCCACCGTCCCCGACGCCGAGGTGAGCGCTGCGATGTCCGATCCCGAGGTCCTCCTCGCCCCCGTCCACGCGGGGAGCGGCGCGTGAGGCTCCTGCTGGTCGTCTCCACGGCGCACCCCGAGTCCGTCGGCGAGGCGTGGATCGCCCACCAGTGGATCCGGCGCCTCGCGGAGCGCCACGACGTCACCGTCCTGTGCTACCGCCAGCGGGCCGGCCTGCCGCTGACCGGCACGGTCGAGGGCGCGCGCATCGTCGAGTGGGACGAGCCTCCGCTGATCGGGCGCCACGAGCGCTTCAAGGCGATGCTGAACCCCGGCTACTACCCCTTCGCGTGGCGGGCACGCCGCTGGATCCGCCGGGCGCTCGCCCGCGGCGAGCGATTCGACCTCGCCCACCAGGTCACGCCCGTGTCGCTGCGCTTCGCCTCGCCGCTGCGGGACGCGGGCATCCCGTACGTGATCGGGCCCGTCGGCGGCAGCCTGGAGTCGCCGCCGGCCTTCGCCGACCAGGAGGGTGGCGCCCCGTGGTTCACCGGGCTGCGCCGGCTCGACCGGTTCCGCCTGCGGCACAGCCCCGCCCTGCGCGCCACCTTCGCGAACGCCTCGCTCGTCGTGGGCATCGCCGACTACGTCCGCGACCAGCTGGGCGACATCGCCGTGCGCGACTTCACCACGATGAGCGACACCGGCATCGAGGTCCTGCCCCCGGCCGCCCCCGGCTCCGACCGCACCGAGGGCGTGCGGCTGCTGTACGTGGGGCGCGTCATCCGCACGAAGGGGGTGCGCGACGCCGTCCGCGCCCTGCACCTGCTCCCCCGCGGCACCGCCACCCTCGACGTCGTCGGCGACGGGTACGACCGGGCCGCCTGCGAGGCTCTGGCCGCCGAGCTCGGCATCGCCGACCTGGTCCGCTTCCACGGCCGCGTGCCCCACGAGGCGGTCGACGACTTCTACGCAGCCGCCGACGTCTTCGTGTTCCCCAGCTATCGCGAGGCCGGAGGCATCGTCGTGATCGAGGCGCTCTCGCACGGGCTGCCGGTGGTGGCGTGCGACCGCGGCGGCCCGTCGAGCACGGTGACCGACGACTGCGGCATCCGGGTGCCCGTCACCGATCCCGAGCAGCTGGCCCGCGACCTGGCCGACGCCCTCGTCCGGCTCTGCGCCGATCCCGGCCTCCGGGCCCGCCTCGCCGCGGGAGCGCGGGAGCGCAGCGCGGAGGTCTCGCTCTGGGACAGCCGCATCGAGCACATGGAGTCGCTCTACCGCCGGGCCCTCGACGGTCGCTGACCTCAGGCGCCGGGAGCCTCGTCGCCGACCCGGAGGCGACGGCCGAGCACGGATCGGATCGGACCGGCGATGCGGCCGGGGAGCACCGACAGCACCGTGGCCGTCGTCGCGGGCTTCAGCAGGGCCATCCCCACGAGGTACGTGACGACGACCGCCATCCCGCCCAGGAAGATCTCGACGAGGAGCGGCAGCGGGTCGGCCAGCCACAGCACGCCCCAGCCGGCCGCCCCCGCCAGCACGGCGGTGGGCACGACGCTGACGAACGGCGCGATGACCTGCCACCGCGTCGCGCCGATGATCGGCGCCACGGGGATCGAGCGCAGCAGGGCCTCCGCGATCGCGATGGCCGCCCACCCGGTGACGACCGCGATCAGCCCGAACTGGACGAGGTACAGCGAGACCAGCAGCGCGAGGCTGTAGATCACCGCGATGAAGGCGAACCAGCGGCCCGGGTGACCCGTTCCCACCAGGAGCGCCTGGTCGACGGCCCAGCCCACGCCGGCGATCGCCATGATCGCCAGCGCCGGGACGACGAGCGCGCTCTCGGACTTGTCGGCACCGAACAGCAGCTCCACCACCTCGGGCGCCGCGACCGCGAGGAAGACCATCAGCGGCGTGATCACGGCGTACGCGACCGCCGACGCGCGCAGGTAGAAGCCGCGCAGGCGGTCGACGGAGTCGCGGATCTTCGCGAACGCGGCCATCGAGACGGGCAGCAGCGCCGAGATCGAGAGGTCCTGGGCGGTCTGCACCAGTCGCTGGGCGATCGAGAGGAATCCCATCTCGCGCACGCCGAGCCCCGCGACGACGATCGCCGTCTCGGCCCAGACGCGCAGCGCGTACACGAGCCCGCTGCCGACGACGTGCGAGCCGAACGCCACCATCACCTTGAACCGTGCGAGCGAGAAGCCGGGGCGCGGCCGCCAGCGCGCCACGATCCACACCGAGACCAGCACGATCACCTGGCCGCACAGGACCTGCAGGACCAGCGCCCAGGCGCCCCCGCCGGTGACCGCGACGGTGATCGCCACGACCTGGGCGATGATGGCCGCGTTGGCCTCGATCAGCGCAAGCTTGCGGAACTCCATCGCCCGGCGCAGCAGCGCCATCGGCACGGACCCGACGGCGACGGCGAGCACGGACAGTCCCATGACCTGCAGCAGCGGGGCGGCCTCGGGCACGTCGAGCGCCGCGCCGATGAACGGCGCCGCGACCGCGATCGCCCCGGCCAGTGCCGCACCGGAGACGAGCGAGAACCAGAAGGCGGTCGCGAGCGTGCGCTCGTCCACCTCGTCGGCCTGGACGAGGTACGCCGAGAAGCCGGCATCGGCCAGGACGTAGATCAGCGGGAGCAGCGTCGTGGCAGTGGCGGCGACGCCGAAGTCCTCGGGCGACAGGATCCGGGTGAGGATGATGATCGTCAGGAAGCCGCCGAGGCGGGTGATCCAGCGCTGCGCGGTCATCCACAGGACACTGATGGAGGTGTGCCGGGCGAGTCCGGTGTCGTCGCTCATTCCCACCCCATCGCACGGACCTCGGTCCATCGCCCCAAACCGCGGAAAGGCAGCGGCCGACCGCAATACACTGTACTGCGCGGCACTGTCCGTCAGAGGCCGAATGCGCAGACCGCCCGCACCTCGCGGGCGACGTCGAGAGGACCGATTCATGAGCGACGGTCGACCGGGTTCGAGTGCGGCGCGACGCGTCCTGCGCCCCCGCACGTGGCGTCGCTGGGCGCGGATGGCGAACTTCGCCGGCTACGACGGCGCCTCGATCGACGACGCCACGATCGGCGCCGGGGTGCGCCTCTCCCCCACCGTCTCGGTGCGCAACGGCAGCCGCGTCACGATCGGGGAAGGCTCGCACATCGGCCAGGGCAGCTGCCTGTGGGCCGGCGACTCCAGCGGCCGCATCACCCTGGGCGACCACGCCCTCCTCGGCCCCGACGTCTTCATCACCGCCTCGAACTACGACTTCGACGCGGGGCCGGGTCCTGTCATGGACCTGCCGAAGCGGGAGGCCGACGTCGTGATCGGGGCGAACACGTGGCTGGGCACGCGGGTCGTCGTGCTGCCGGGCGTCACGATCGGCGACGGCACCATCGTGGCCGCCGGCGCGGTGGTCACCCGCGACCTGCCGCCCGACTCCGTGGCGGCCGGCGTCCCCGCCAAGGTCGTGCGCCGCCGCGGTGCCGCGACGTGAGCACGGCCGACCTGGCGATCGTCATCGTCACCTACAACAGCGCCGACTGGGTGGGCCGCTGCCTGGACTCGCTCCCGGCGGCGCTCGGCGACCTGACGGCCGAGCTCGTCGTGGTCGACAACGCGTCGGCCGACGGCAGCGCCGAGGTCGTGGAGCGTCACGCTCCGCACGCCCGGCTCCTGCGCAACGACGCCAACGTGGGCTTCGCCCGCGCCGTCAACCAGGGTGCCGCCGCCAGCGCGGCACCGTGGGTGCTGATGCTCAACCCCGACATGGACGCCCGCCCCGGCTCGCTCGCCGAGCTCGTCGACTTCGCCCGCCGCCACCCCGAGCACGGCATGTACGGCGGCCGCACCCTCACCACCGAGGGCGATCTCGAGCCCTCCTCGTGCTGGGGGCTGCCGAGCCTGTGGAGCACGTTCTGCTTCGCGTCGGGCCTGTCCACCGCCTTCGGCCACTCGACCCTCTTCGACCCCGAGTCGCTCGGCCGCTGGCCGCGCGACACCGTGCGCGAGGTCGGCATGATCACCGGCTGCCTGCTCCTGGTCGAGCGCGGGCTGTGGAACCGCCTGGGCGGCTTCGACGAGCGCTACTTCGTCTACGGCGAGGACGCGGACCTCAGTGCCCGCGCCCGCGCACTCGGCGCCCGGCCCGTCATCGATCCCGCGGTCGAGGTCGTCCACGCCGTCGGTCGCTCGTCCGAGGGCACGGCGGGCAGCAAGCCCCTCCTGCTGGCCGGCAAGATCACCTACGCTCGCACCCACCACGGTCGGGGCGCCGTCCTCGGCGTCGGGCTGCTGCGGGCCGGAGTGGGCCTGCGCGCCCTCGGCTCGCGGCTCACCGGCCGCGGCGCGAAGTGGCTCGCCACGTGGCGTCGCCGCGACGAGTGGTGGAACGGCTTCCCCGGGGAGGCCCGATGAGCACCGGTCTCCGCGCGAGCATCGTGATCCCCGCCCACGACGAGGAGCGCGTCATCGGCCGCACGATCGAGGCGGCGCTCGCCGGGCTCGACCCGGCCGCCTTCGAGACCGTCGTGGTCTGCAACGCCACCACCGACGCCACCGCGCAGGTGGCGGCGGCGTACGACGGGGTCCGGGTCGTCGAGATCCCCACCGCCTCCAAGACCGCGGCCCTGAACGCCGGCGACGCGGCCGTCTCGGCGTTCCCACGCGTCTACCTCGACGCCGACGTCGTGCTGTCGCCGGGCGCCCTCGAGGCGGTCGTCGGCGCGCTCGAGTCCGGGCACCTCGCGGCGGCACCGCGGCCGGTGTTCGACACGACGGGCCTCTCGCTGCCGTGCCGGGCCTACTACGCGATCCGCTCGCGGCTCGGCTACGTCCGCCACCACGTGATCGGCGCCGGGGTCTACGCCCTCTCGGAGCAGGGCCGCGCGCGCTTCGGCGCCTTCCCCGACGTGATCGCCGACGACGGGTTCGTCTACGCCCACTTCGAGCACGCCGAGCGCCACAACCCCGACGGCGCCACCTTCACCGTGCACCCCCCGCGCACGCTGCGCTCGCTGTACCGCCGCCAGGTGCGCATCGTCGCCGGCAACCAGGAGCTGGCCCACCTCGGCCACCGGGTGCAGGCACCGCGGCCCACGTGGCGCGACGTCGTCCGCGAGGAGCCGCGCCTGCTGCCCGCCGCCGTCGTCTACGTGGCGGTCACCGTCGCCGCCCGCCTGCACGCGCGGGTGCGGTCGACGCGGGCGTGGAACCGCGACGAGACCTCGCGCGGACCCGTCGACGCGGGAGCGGGTCGCTGATGCGCAAGCTCCTGCTGATCAGCCTCGGGGTCATCGCGGCCCTCGTCGCGCTCGCCGTCGTCGCGTTCCTCGTGATCGACCCGTTCGACGACGGTGCCCCCTCGGGCGATGTCGTCTCGCTGTGGCCCGAGGTCCCTCCGGCGCACGTCGACGTGGTGAACGACGAAGATCCCGTGGAGCTGGGCACGGCCTTCACCAGCAAGGTCGAGGGCGCGGTCGCCGGCGTGCGCTTCTGGTGGACGCCGCGCAACGCAGGGCCCCACGTGGCCAGCCTGTGGTCGCCCGACGGCGAGCGGCTCGCCACCGTCGACTTCGGCGAGGCCGGTGGCCAGGAGGGGTGGCGCACCGCGTGGTTCGACCAGCCCGTCGAGATCGACCAGGGCGAGCGCTACGTCGTGTCCTACCACGCGCCGCAGGGCCACTTCGCCCAGACGGTCGGCTTCTCCGGCCAGTCGTTCTCCGGCGCGCTCGAGGTGGAGCCGGGCAAGAGCGGCGTCTACGCCGAGGGTGCCGAGAGCACCTTCCCGACGAAGTCGTGGGAGTCCAGCCAGTACTGGGTCGACCCGCTGTTCATGCCGGCCGGCGAGGTGCCCGAGGCCGCGGCCCCCTCCGTGCCGAAGATCGTCGACACCGACGACTTCAAGGCCTCCGGCTTCCCCACGTCGGCCGACACCGGCGTCCCGAAGGACTGGGAGCCCCAGCAGACGTACACCGGCGACCTGGACATCGACGAGCCGGGCACCGTGCTGGAGGACGTGCGGATCGTCAACGGCGTGCTGCACGTACGGGCCCCCGACGTCACGATCCGGCGCGTCGAGTTCGTCGGCTCCCGCATCGACAACCTGCACGCGAACGCCTGCAACAACGACCTCGTGATCGAGGACTCCAGCTTCGTCCGCGGCGACACCGAGCTGTTCCAGCCGGCCGTCCAGTTCGGCGGCTACACGGCCACCCGCGTCAAGGTCATCGGCCTCTCCGAGGGGCTGCGGGCCGGCGGCGCCGAGCACGGCTGCGGTCCCGTCGTGGTCGACGACTCCTACCTCAGCATCGCCCCGGCGGACGGCTGCCCCGACGTCGACTGGCACGGCGACGGGTTCCAGGCCAACAGCGCCGCGCCGGTCACGATCCGCGACACGACGATCCTGCTGAACCACGACGAGGGGTGCCTCGGCAACGGCGCGATCTTCCATCCCGAGAACTCCGGCAACGAGCGCCTTACGGTCGAGGACGTGCTCGTCGGCGGTGGTGGCTTCGCGTTCCGCCTCGGCACCCCGGGCAGCGTCTCGGGCCTGAAGGTCATCGCCGACTCGTGGGAGTACGGGCCCTCGCACGTCACCACGTGCGACCGCACCACGTGGGGCGCGGGCAACGAGATCGTGTCGGTCTCCGAGGGCGGCGAGGTCAGCGCCGTCGGGCCCCTCAGCTGCGGGCGGTGAGCGACGCGGCGTACGCCGTGCGCTCGGCGTCGGCGACCTGCCCGTAGAGTACGGCGAGCGCGGCCGGGTCGGCCGCCATGATCTCGTCGAACCGGGCGTACGCCGCCTTCGCGCCCTGGTGCACCTCGCGCCCGTACTGGTCGCGCCGCTTGGCCGCGTAGAGGAACAGCTTGTAGCGCAGGTACCGCCGCAGCCGGCGCCGCGCGAGCGACCGCTCGGGCATCACCTTCGCGCAGATGTACAGGTAGTTCAGGACGTGGAAGAACCCGTAGTCGAACCCGGCCGCCCGTGCTCCGGGGGCGACGCAGTGGAACACCAGCGACCGCGGCGCCGCGGCGACGAGGGATCCCGAGGCCAGGACGCGCAGGCCGATGTCGATGTCCTCGTGGGTGGCGTACCCGACGCGCGAGCCCAGCGTGGGATCGAAGCGCAGCTCACGCAGCACCTCGGTGCGGAACGTCATCCGGTAGCCGCCGATGGTGGGAACGAGCGGGTGGTCGAGCCCGTCCTGCACGGCGCCGGACCGCAGCGCCTTCGTGCGCTCGGCGCCGAAGAGCACGAACGGGGCGGGCACCAGCAGCCGCTCGACGCGGTTCCTGATCGCCATCACGACGGGCACGTTCGTCAGCCGCCGGGTGGGCGCGATCGGCACGTCGACGCCCGGCGGGGCCGCGGCCACCGGCGTGGCCGAGATCGCGCCGTAGCGGCGGTTGCGGTCGGCCTCGTAGACCGCCATGAGGTGCTCGGCGGTGTCGGGGAACCACAGCGAGTCGTCGTCGGGGTACATCGTGACCGGCTCGGTCACCAGGTCGAGGCCCTGGTTGCGCTGGGCCGGCAGGTTCGCCTGGTCGCCGTACCGCACGATCAGGGGGATGTCGGTCTCCTGCGCCACCGCCTCGCAGTAGGCGCGCACCGCCTCGTGGTCGTCGCTGCGGTCGACCACCACGATCCGGGCGGCGGGCCGGGTCTGCGCCACGAACAGCGGCAGCGAGACGCGCAGCATGTCGAGCCGGTTCCGGGTGGCCACCACGATGGCGTAGTCGAGCATCGCGCCGAGCCTACCCGCGGCCGGCCGTGCGCCGGACGCATTCGGCAGGACCCGCGGTCCCGCCGAAGCGGGCCTCGGTCCAGGCGAACAGGTCGGGGAACAGGGGCGAGTCCTCCAGCACGAGGCCGAGGTGGTCACGGCCCTCGACCGTGACGTACTCCAGGACCTGGCCGCGCGAGCACGCCCGCGTGGCGAACTCGGCCTGCCGCTCGGGCAGGACCACGGTGTCGGCCGAGCCCTGCGCCATCAGCAGCGGCGCCTCGACCGGCAGCTCCGGCTCGTTCTCGGCCAGCCGCTTGCCCATCGCGCCACTGGCGAAGTACCGGTCGAACAGCGCGCCGTCCTGGAAGGACATCACCTCCGTCGCCAGCTCGGAGTAGGCCTGCGGGTCCGGCAGGCACTCGGCGGCCACCTCGCGGCCGAAGGACTCACCGTCCTCGGTCGCGTAGTCGCTCCACCGCACGTCGTCGTAGGCCGCGTCGTACGAGGCCATCGTGTAGGCGGCGAAGAGCCGGTCCTGCGCCGGGAGCCGGTCGAACGTCTCGCGCAGGAAGGTGGCCGGCGCGAGGGCGGCGACGCCGGCCAGCTCGGCGTCGGGGGCGTAGGTCGGCTGGAGCCCACCGGCCCACAGCGCAGCATGACCACCCTGGGAGAAGCCCCACACCACCGTCTTCGGCGACGTGTCCAGGTCGTCGAGGCCGCGCACCGCACGCGCCGCGTCGAGCAGGGCCCGGCCCGCGCCCTCGCCGATGAGGTAGGGCTGCTCGCCGTCGTCGCCCACCCCGGGGAAGTCGGGCGAGACGAGCACCCAGCCGCGGTCGAGCACCTCCTCGGCCACGTACATCGAGCCGGCGGCCATCGGGTCGGCCTGGAGGCTGGGCGAGCACGCGCGCGCGAAGCCGGACGTGCCGTGGCCCCACGCGACGACCGGCAGATCGGTGAGGGACGTGTCGGCGGGGGCGTAGACCGCGGCCGTGGCCTCGATCGTGGCGCCCTCGCGGTCGGTGGTCGTGTAGAGGATGCGCCAGACGCGGCTGCCCTCGGGCGCGCCCTCGACGGGTGTCTCCTCCAGGAGCACGCCGCTCTCCTGCGGCAGCGGCGCCGTCGACCGCTGGCCGTCGCCGGGATCGCCGCGGGTGGCCAGGACCGCCACCACCGCGACCGCGACGAGGACGACCGACAGCGCGATCGCCACGAGGACCACCGGACGCGACAGCCGCGACCGCAGGGAGCTCATCGTCCTACCCGAAGTAGCGGTAGCGGTGCCAGCGCTGCCAGCGGGACTTGAGGGCGGCCGTCCGGGCCGCCGACCGGGCGTGCGCCGGCAGCCCCTCGGCGGGGTGGCCGTCGCGCAGGGCCTCGAGGTCCGACCACTGGGCCCGGCCGACGACGTCGGGGTCGATCCGGCGAGCGGTGTCGAACGCCTCGTCGAACGCCTCGTCCGTCAGCGGGGACTCCGCGCCGAGGAGCAGTGCGGTGAGCAGGACCTCGTCGGCCAGCCGCCGGCGCACGCGTGGATGC
The DNA here is from genome assembly GCF_900167475.1 of Aeromicrobium choanae. NCBI lineage: Bacteria > Bacillati > Actinomycetota > Actinomycetes > Propionibacteriales > Nocardioidaceae > Aeromicrobium > Aeromicrobium choanae. The sequence continues at coordinate 819,030 of NZ_LT796768.1, forward strand.
AGGCGCTCGGCGCTGGCGCGGTTCGGCCACGAGGAGAGGAAGCGGTCGTAGGCCCGCCAGCGCTCCCACGCGTCACGTGCGAGGCCGACCTGCATCGACATGCTGCTCGGGTGGCGGCGGTAGTAGGCCTGGTCGACGCCGTTGACGTGACCGACGTCGGCGATCGCCGCGATCTTGAGCCACATCAGCGCGTCGTGCGTGAACGGCAGGTCCTCGTCGTAGGGACCGATCGCGTGCTGGACCGAGGTGCGCACGACGGCCTCGGGCGAGGCGATGTTGCTCCACGACCGGCGCAGCTGCATGCGGATCCAGTCGTCGCCGTCCCACGTGGTCCAGGTGACCGCGGGCCGCGTGGGCCGCTGCACCGGGTCGGTGAGGAACTTCTGCGTCTTGCCGTAGACCAGGCCGATGCTCGGGTGGGTCTCCATCAGCGCCGTGGCGCGGCCCAGCGCGCCGGGCGCCAGCTGGTCGTCCGACGAGATGAGGACGACGTAGTCGGAGTCGGCCTGCGAGACGCCCTTGTTGAACGTGGGGACGGCACCCAGGTTCTGCTCGTTGCGGATGAGGCGCACGTTCGGGTGCTGCTCGGTCAGCCGCTCGGCGACCTCGGCGGAGTCGTCGGTGGACTTGTCGTCGAGGATCGTGACGGTGGTGGTGACCCCCGGCTGCCGCACGATCGCCTCGACGGCGCCGGGCAGGTAGTGGCCGTAGTTGTAGCAGGGCACGACGACCTCGACGTGGGGCAGTCGCCCGACCGTGGGGCGGCTCGGCCAGCGCACCTTCACGCGGCTCCCTCCCCCACGATGCGAGCGAGCGCGTCGACGACGCGGTCCTGGTCGGTGGCGCTCAGGTGCGGGTGCATGGGCAGCGACAGTATCCGGCCGGAGGCCTCCTCGGCGACCGGGAAGCTGCCGGGCCCGTAGCCGAGGTGCGCGTACGCGTCGGTGAGGTGCACGGGCGTCGGGTAGTGGATCGCCGCCCCGATGCCCTCCTCGTGCAGGCGCGCGAGGACGCGGTCGCGGTCGTCGACCTGCACCACGTAGAGGTGCCAGACGTCCTCGTTGCCGGGGCGGGTGCGTGGCGTGCGGACGCCGGGAACCGTGTCGAGCAGCTCGGTGTACCGCCGGGCGGCGGCACGACGGGCCTGGTTCCAGACCTCCAGGCGGCGCAGCTTCGCGCTCAGCACGATCGCGTGCACGGCGTCGAGGCGCGAGTTGATGCCGACCCGGTCGTGCACGTACTTGACCGTGCTGCCGTGGTTCGCGGTGCTGCGCACCACCTCGGCCAGGACCGGGTCGTGGGTGAGGACCGCACCGGCGTCGCCGGCCGCGCCCAGGTTCTTGCCCGGGTAGAAGCTCGTGGAGGAGGCGTCGCCGAGGGCCCCCGCCGTGCCGGCCGCCGAGCGGGCGCCCTGGGCCTGCGCCGTGTCCTCCACGATCGCGATGCCGCGGCCCTCGATCACGCGCGGCAGCAGCTCGACGGGCGCGGTCTGGCCGAACAGGTGGACCGGGACGATCGCCCGCGTGCGGTCGGTGATCACGGCGGGCACGGCGGACGGGTCGATGAGCAGGTGGTCGGGATCCACGTCGACGAGGACGGGAACCGCTCCCATCCTCGCGACCGCGCCGGCGGTGGCCACGAAGGTGTTCGCCGGGAGCACGACCTCGTCCTGCGCCACGACGCCCACGGCGCGCAGCGCCAGCTCGATCGCGTCGGTGCCGTTGGCGACGGCGATGCAGTGGTCGACGCCCACGTAGGCGGCGTACTCCCGCTCGAACGCCTCGACGTGCGGTCCGCCGATGAACTCCGAGGACGCGAAGACCTCGTGCCACAGCGGCAGCACCTCGTCGGCGATCTCGGCCTGCTGGGCGGCGAGATCGAGGAAGGGGACGGTCATGCGCGCTCCGGCTTCTCGAGGACACGGTTGGTACCCACCACGATGGTGCCTGCCGCGACGTCGCGCGATACCACGGCGCCGGACCCGATCACGGCGTCGTCGCCGATCGTGACGCCGGGCAGGATCGTGGCGTTGGAGCCGATCGAGACGCGGTCGCCCACGACCGGCGGCTCGCACGCCCACTCCGCAGCACCGGCCTGCGGGTACCGGGAGTTCGCGGTCATCACGCCGTGCCCGATGAACACGTCGTCACCGATCCGCATCCCCTCGCAGACGAGGGTGTGGGACTGGATGCGCACGTTCGTGCCGCAGACGACGTCGTTCTGGACCTCGACGAAGGGGCCCACGAAGCATCTGTCACCGAACGTGGCCTCGTAGACGTTGACGCACTCGGCCACGACGCAGTCGTCGCCGAACGTCGAGTCGCGGATGCCGATCGACAGCCGCCGTGGCTCGCTCACCGCATCTCTCGCAAGATGGCGTCGGAGGCCTCGAAGACGGCGTCGATCTTGCCGCAGAGCACCGAGAAGAGCCGGTCGTGGTGGCGGACCTCGGTGACCCGGGAGTCGCCCATGTCCGTGGCCAGCTTGGTCTTCGCGGTGACCCACAGCTCCTTCTGGTCGTGCTCGACGTGCAGGTACTCCCCCACGTCCTGCGCGATCTTCGCCGCGACGCGCTCGCGCTCGGCGATCTCGTGACGGTGGGGGTAGTCGGCCATCAGCTCGGCGTGGGTGTCGTAGCGTCGCATCGGCGTGTAGGCCACCGACGACAGCGTGTGCAGGCCGTCGTACGCCGGGTACACCGAGACGTAGTCGCCGTCCATGATCGTGACGGCCATGCTCGAGTGCAGCGAGGTCTTGGCCAGCACGAGGGCCGCCAGCTCCCACTTGATCCGGAAGTGCTTGTCGGCCGGCAGGCCCATGTTGGGGTCGGTGTAACTGGCGTTGATGACGTAGTCGAACGGCCCGAACTCGCGGGTGCCGCTGCGGATCATGCCGGCCGCGGCGTCGACCTCGTCGACGGGCGTGTCCACGTGCAGCACGCCGTCGAATCGCCGCACGAGCCGCTCGCGCAGGGCCTTCACGTCGATCGACTTCTCCAGCACCTTGATGAGCAGCCCGTAGTCGTCGGGACGGCGCAGCAGCTCCCCCGTGATCGGCAGCACCTCGTACTTGAGGTGGAACGAGCTCATCACCGCGAGGTACTCCTCGACCGAGACGAGGCCGTCGTGGTGCACGGCGTAGAGGTTCTCGTCGACGTCGCTGAGGAACTCGGAGTACTCGGCGGTGAAGCGGTCGAAGCCCATGATCGACTGGTAGATCGTGTAGCCCGACCGGGGGTAGTGGAACCCCATGTGCAGCCGGCACTGGTTGGTCGTGCCGGCGCCGATCAGCGGCGTGGGCTCACGCTCGAAGATCTCGACCCGGACGTCGCCGAAGCGCCGTTCGATCTGCTGGGCGATGTGGAAGCCGAAGAAGCCGCCCCCGATGATTCCGACGCGCATGGATCAGCTCGCGGTCCGGCCGACGACGACGCGCTCGAACCGCGCCACGGGCGCACCCGAGACGGCTCCGCCTGCGTTGAGTCCGATGCGCACGTTGGTCAGCGTACGTGTGACGCGACCGACTTCGCTCCAGTTTGAGCCACCATCGGCCGAGAAGGCCGCGGTGATCACCTGGGTGACCGGGTCGCGGGTGAACCGCAGCCTCAGGGATGTGGCGGTGGTGGGCACACGCTGCACGATCGGGGTGCCCGAGCGCTCGTCGATGAGGGCCACGGTGTGCCCGCTCGCGCCCGAGTTGTAGGCCCGGGTCAGCTCGATGTAGTTGTCGTCGTCGACGTACAGCACGATGCCGCCGTGCTGGTAGTTCGCCGTCGGCGCGTACGCCATCGTGGCGGTGACACTCGTCCAGGAGGCCGGGAGGTCGCGGAACACCGTGTTGGTGGTGTTGTTCATCGCCTGCCACAGGTCGCCCTGGCCGGTGGCCAGGCCGAGTCCGTTCGCTGCGTAGGTGGGGGCGAACGTGGCGCTCTCGGTGCTGCGCGCCGCTCCGGCCGCCGTGCGCGCCGCGAAGTCCCAGCCCGCCGCCAGCAGTGCCGAGCGCGACGTGTGGTCGAGCACGTGGGTGTCCGTCGTCTCGGCCGGGGCCGACGGCGTCGGCGACGGCGTGGGGGTCGTCGGCGTCGGCGTCGGGGTGGGCGTCGTCGGCGACGGGGTGGGCGTCGTCGGCGACGGGGTGGGCGTCGTCGGCGACGGGGTGGGGGTCGTCGGCGACGGCGTCGGGGTGGGCGTCGTCGGCGACGGCGTGGGCTCGCTCGGGGCCACCGTCGTGGGCACCTGGACCGTCGCCTCGCGGAACGTCGCGGTGATCTGGGCCGCCGTGGCTCCACCGGCGTTCAGGGCCAGCCGCGGTGACGTGAACTGGCGGGTCACCGTGCTGACGGTGCGCCACGTGGCCCCGGCGTCCGTGGAGAACGAGGAGACGACCTGACCCGTCGAGGCGTTGCGCTCGAAGCGCAGCTCCAGGTCGGTGGCCGCCACGCCCGCGACGGCCTGCGCCGCCGGGGTGCCCGCCGTCTCGTTGACCGCCATGACGATCTGGCCGCCCGCGGTGGAGTGGTACGAGCGCGCGAGCTCGAGGTAGTTGTCGTCGTTGTCGTAGATCGCGATGCCCGCGTGCTGGTAGTTGGCGACCGGCGCGGCCGAGAGGCGCACCCGCACCGAGCTCCAGTTGCCGGGCAGGTCACGCAGGATCGTGTTGTCGGAGTTGTTCGACGTCGACCACAGGTCACCCGTCGTGGTGGGCAGGCCCAGTCCCTGCGCTGAGTAGGTCACCGTGCCGCCGGAGGTGCGCTCGGTGTCGCGGGCGACACCCGCGCCGGTACGGCCCCGGAAGTCCCAGCCGTCGGCCACGAGGGCGGCGCGGTTCGGGTAGCCCAGCGAGAACGTGCCCGCGCTCGGCGCCGGCGGGGTCGGCGTCGGCGTCGTGGGCGTGGGCTCCGTCGTCGGCACCGTGGTCGGCGTCGTCGTGGGCTGCGTCGTGGGCTGCGTCGTGGGCTGGGTCGTGGGCTGGGTCGTGGGCTGCGTCGACTCGTCGGCGGAGGCGACGACGACCTCGTCGTAGAGCGCGGTCGGCTGCGACGTGGACTGCGCATCGGCCCCGGTCAGCAGGACGAGGCGCGAGAAGGCCCGCGTCGACGTGACCGACCCGGCGGGGGTCCAGGTGGAGCCGCCGTTGGTGGACATCGCCGCCGTGATCGTGTTCCCGGAACGAGTCAGGCGCAGCCTCAGGCTCGTGGCGGTCGAGGTCTGGGCCAGGACGATCTGGGCGTTGCCGGCGACCTCGTTGACCAGCGAGACGCGCTGCCCCACGTTGAAGCTTCGGGTCAGCAGCACGTAGTTGTCGTCGTCGTCGTAGACGCCGATGCCGGCGGACTGGTAGTTCCGCGTCGGGGCGAACGACGAGACGTTCAGCTCGACGCGGTTCCACCCGGCCGGCAGGTCGCGCAGCAGCGAGTTGCGCGAGTTGTTCATGGACGACCAGATGTCGCCGGTGTCCACGGGCAGGCGCAGCCCCGAGGCCGAGTAGGCCACGACCGAACCACTCGTGCGCTCGGTGTCGCGCACGGCTCCCGCGGCGGTCTTCGCCCGGAAGTCCCAGCCGTCGGCCAGCAGCGCCTGGCGGTCGGGGTAGGTCAGCGCATATCTCGCCTCACCGCGCGGCGTGACCTTGAGCGTCACGGGGATGGTGACGGGGCTGCCCGCGGCACCCGCGGCGTGGACCTTGATCGAGCCCGTGTGCGATCCCGCGGCGAGCGTGCCGGGCGTGGCCCGGACGGTGAACGAGCCGTTGCCGGTGCCGGAGGCCGGCGACACCGAGAGCCAGGACTCGCCCGAGAGGACCTCGGCGGTCCACTCCAAGGCGCCCTCGCCCGCGTTGCGGACACCGAGCGACTTCTCGACGGGGGCGCCGCCCTCGGCGGCCGCGAGGTTCAGTGGCGCGTCGTCGGCGTCGAGGATCGGCGGGACCGTCTCGGACTTCAGCACCTTCACGGACTGCTTGGTGGCGGTGACCGCCGAGGAGAAGTACAGCGTCGACGTGCCGCCGTCGGTGCGAATGCGGAACGGCACCGCGGCGCCGGCGACGCGCACGCCCGAGACGTGCGGCACGCCCGTGACGTCGACCGTGAAGGTCAGCTTGTCGCGGGACTTGACGAACGCCTCGGCATCGCGCTGCGGCACCTCGGGCAGACCCAGGCGCCGGATCGTGAAGTCGAGTGCGTCCTCACCGTCGACGACGTCGTCGATCACGGTGCGGTTGCGCTGGTGGATGTACTTCACGACGGTGCCGATGGGCGCGCTCCACACGTCCTTCGTGGCTGCGTAGGCGATCGCGCCGTCGTCGTTGGTCATGTCGTGCAGCACGAGATTGGCCCACTTGCCCTGACTCTGGGCCTGGTCGACGATCGTCTTCAGGTCGGCCGGCGGCGTGGGCGCGTGCTCGTGGGAGTTGAAGCTCTTCATGTCCATGAAGTCGGTCGGCGTGGTCTCCTCCAGCGCGTTCCAGTTGTAGCCACGCGCCGAGAGGAAGTGGTCCGCGGCGATCACGCCGTACTCGATGTTCCGGAAGCCGCAGGGCCACACCAGGGTGGAGACCTCGTCGGCCGAGCCGGTCGCCTGGGCGACGCCGCTGATGCTTCCGGTCATGTGCGAGATCAGGCTCGTGCGGCTGACCAGCGTGCACAGGTGGTAGAGCAGGTGCGACCCGAGCTCCATCCCGTCGGCGTACATCTGCGGGTAGTCCGCCGGCGGCGTGGCGCCGTTCATCACGAAGGTGCCCGTGATGCCAGCTGCCTTGAGCTCGGGGTAGCCCGAGGAGAAGCTGTCGTCGGTCGAGGAGCTGAACGCGCCGCGGTGGCCGTCCTTCCACGTGGAGATGCCGACGGGCCCGGACGGATTGACCACGACGCGCACGTCGACGGTCTGGCTCTGGTCGACACCGGGCACGTCGTCGCGCACGGTGACCCGGGCGGAGTGCACGCCCACGGCGAGGTCGTCGCAGTCGGTGGTGACCGTGAACTGGGCCGGACTGACCCCGGAGGTGGCCGACAGGGTGACCCACGGCGCGTCGGCCGAGGCGACCCACGGCAGGTCGTCGCCGGTCCAGGTGACCACCGAGACGGTCTGGGCGCCCTCGCACTGCGCCGTGTGGCGGGTGCCGAAAGCGAGCTGGGACGGCGACGTGTCGAGCACGGAGCGGCTGTAGTCGGCGACGGTCAGTGCGGAGGCGGGCGGGGTCTGCGTCGGCGTGCTGGTGGGGGCGGGGGTCGGTGCCGTGGTCGGTGCCGTGGACGGTGCCGTGGTCGGGGCCGGCGAGGTCGGCGTGCTGGTGGGGGCGGAGGTCGGTGCCGTGGTGGGGCCGGGGCTCTCCGTCTCCGCCGCGGCGGGGCCCTGGAGCGCCGCCGTCAGGACGACCAGCGCGGCGGCGATGGCAGCCGTGCGTCGCCCGGGAGGGTTGAGATGGAGCATCACGCCGTCCTTACCGATGGCCTCTGCAACTCCCGCCCTGTGCGACGCATGAGACCCGAATCTTCACACTGTTGCCGCGCGGCGCGTCATGAACGTCCCCGACCGCGAGCACCCCCCGTGACAGGCAGCCTAACGACTGGAACGACTGCGCTTTGGCGCCTTCACGAATGTTGTGACCAGTGCGACGGATGTGGTTCGAAACGTCGTTCCGGGCGGTTCGATCTTGCTGCCCATGAGCCCTGCGTGACCCGCGTGATACTCCTTTCGAGCCTCTGCTTTACCACGAGTAACAATCCGTATCTGGCATATCAGTGGTCACGCGAGTCCCATGTGCCCCATACTGCAGGGGTGAACACCAAGACCTGGGCTCTGGGATCGCTCGTGGCGACCGTCGCGACCGCTGTGCTCGTGGCCGGTGCGATCACGTCCGCCAAGGCGAGCGCCCCCGCCCCGCGGACCGTCACCGCTGCGGCGAAGGTGCCGAAGGGCAAGGTCAAGATCACCAACCCCACCCAGCGCGTGGTCGGCTGGTCCGGATCGGTCCGGGTCACCCCGCTGGTGAGCAAGGGGGCCGGAGTCAAGGTCGTCTCGAAGCGGATCCACGTCTACCGCGGCGGCAAGCTGCGCCAGGCGAACCGTCGAGCCGTGAGCCTGCGGCCGGGCACCTACCGCCTCGTCATCAAGGTGAGGTCGAAGGCCAAGGGACGGACCAGCACCACGCGCCGCTCCCTGCGGCTCGTCGTGCGCCAGAACGCGTGCGCCACCGCGCCCGACGTGCGCGCGCTCAAGGTGGACGCGGCGTACTCGCCCTCCGTGAAGGGCACCTCGCTGGCCCAGGCCCAGCGGCTCATGCGCTCGCCGGGCGCCCTCGAGCGGGTCGACGTGTCGCAGGTGCTCCAGCACTCGTCGCGTCTCTCCGAGCTGTACGCGGGAGACCCGAACGTGATGGCCCAGGCGAACGCCGAGCTGGCGCCGCTGCGTCGCCTCGCGGCGAAGGGCGTGCGCTCGATCCAGGAGCGCGAGTTCGCGGCCTGCGGTGTCGCGACGCGCTACGTGGGCGTCTTCGCCGAGGGCGAGCTCGTCCAGCTCAAGCGCCTCTGACGCCCTCCCCGCTCAGGAGTTGAAGGCGCTCTGCGTCTTCTCCAGGCCCACCGAGATCAGGCTCTCGACCGCGTCGGCGGCCTCCTGCGTGACGATGTCGGCCTCGGTGCGCTCGGTCTTGGCGAACGGCTTGAGCACGAAGTCGTGCACCGGCTGCTGGCCCGGCGGGCGGCCGATCCCGAACCGCACGCGCAGGAAGTCGCCCGTGCCGATCGACTGGCGGATCGACTTGAGGCCGTTGTGCCCGTTGTCGCCGCCGCCGGACTTGCAGCGCAGTGAGCCCAGCGGAAGGTCGAGCTCGTCGTGGATGACGATGAGGCGCTCGGGCGTGACGTCGTAGTACTTCATCAGCGACGAGACGGCTCCGCCGCTCTCGTTCATGTACGCGCGCGACCGGCCCAGGACCGTGCGCTCGCCGGCGAGCAATCCGGAGACGATGTCGGCGCGGGCCGCCTTCAGAGACGAGAACCGGCCGCCCATGCGGGCGGCCAGCTCATCGGTCACGTGATACCCGACGTTGTGCCGGGTGGCGGCATAGGACGGGCCGGGATTGCCCAGCCCGACGACCAACCAGGTCATCAGCCCTCGGAGGACTCCGGCTCGGCGGCGGCCTCGGCGGTCGTCTCGGGCTGGTCGTGCTCGATGCCGGCATCGGCCTCGGCGCTCTCGAGCTCGGCGTCGACCTCGGCCGCGGTGGGCGCGTGGGTCAGGTTGAGGATCAGCAGGTCGTCCTCCACCGCGAGGGAAGCGCCCTCGGGCAGGGCGAGGTCCGAGGCGAGCACCTGGCTGCCGACCTCGAGGCCGGCGACGGGCACCTCGATGTCGGTGGGGATGTGCGTGGCCTCGACCTCGAGGGAGACGGTGGTGTTCTCGGTGACGAGCAGGACGCCCGGCTCGGGCTCGCCGACGACGGTGATCGCGACGTCGACGGTGACCTTCTCGCCGCTCTTGACGATGAGCAGGTCGACGTGCTCGATGAAGCCCTTGAGCGGGTCGCGCTGGACCTGCTTCGGGATGGCCAGGTGGTTGTCCGAGCCCAGGTCGATCGCGAGCAGCGCGTTGGCGGTCTTGAGCGCCAGCATCGTGTCGTGACCGGGCAGCGTGACGTGGATGGGGTCGGAGCCGTGTCCGTAGAGGACGGCGGGGATCTTGTCGTCGCGACGGATGCGGCGGGCGGCACCCTTGCCGAACTCGGTGCGCTGCTCGGCGGAAAGCTTGATCTCGGCCACGGGGATTCTCTCCTTGGAGGGGATTTCAGTCTGAAGTCTTTGGTCTCGGCGCTCGACACAGCACTCCTGTGGAGCGCCCTGTCGATCACGGTCGGGTGGACCCTCGCCGAGGCAACCCCACGAGTCTAACCCACCGCCGCGCAGGAGCCGAAATCGGCTGCGGGCCCGCGATCAGGCCCAGCGGCGGGTCAGCACGAGGTGCGTGGCGAGCGCCATCAGGGCCGAGACGGCCAGCGCGAGGACCCCGAGCGACCGCACCGTGAGCGCTCCGCTGAGCAGCACGACCGCGGACGCGATCATGATCGCGCCGGCGACGGGCTCGCCCACGCGTCCCTGCAGCCAGCCCGCGGCCAGCCGGGCGAGCAGCACGATGAAGGTGGCGGCCACGAACAGCGCGACGGCCAGCACCACCAGCGGCAGCAGCAGCGTCCCGTCGAGGCCGCCGCCCACGAGCGCCAGCAGCAGCGTGGCGGCGACGCCGATCGCGGCGTAGAGCAGGCCCAGCTGCGCAGCGGCGCGCAGCACCTGTCCCGTGGTCACCTCGTCCTCACTCCGAGAAGAGGCTCGTGACCGATCCGTCCTCGAACACGGCGGAGACGGCCTGCGCGAGCAGCGGCGCGATCGACAGGACGGTGAGCTTGTCGAAGCGGTGCTCGTCGGCGAGCGGCAGCGTGTTCGTGACGATGACCTCGGTGGCGACGGAGTTCTTCAGCTTGTCGATGGCCTCGCCCGAGAACACGGCGTGGGTGGCGGCGATGACGACCTCGGCCGCCCCGTCGTTCATGAGAGCCTCGGCGGCCTGGCAGATCGTGCCGCCGGTGTCGATGAGGTCGTCGACCAGGATGCACGTGCGGCCGGCGACCTCGCCCACGACGCGGTTGGCCTTGGTGACGTTCGCCTTGGAGACGTCGCGGGTCTTGTGGATGAAGGCCAGCGGCGCGTTGTCGAACTGGCGCGCCCACTGCTCGGCCACCTTGATGCGGCCGGCGTCGGGCGACACGACCGCGAGCGGCTTCTTGCCGTAGCGCTTGCGGACCTGGCGGGTCAGGATCGGCATCGCCAGGAGGTGGTCGACCGGGCCGTCGAAGAAGCCCTGGATCTGCGCGGTGTGCAGGTCGACCGTCATGAGGCGGTCGGCGCCGGCGGCCAGGAACAGGTCGGCCATGAGGCGGGCGCTGATCGGCTCACGGCCCAGGTGCTTCTTGTCCTGGCGGGCGTAGCCGTAGAACGGCAGCACCACGGTGATGCGCTTGGCGGACGCGCGCTTGAGCGCGTCGATCATGATGAGCTGCTCCATGATCGACTCGTTGATCGGCGCCGCGTGGCTCTGGATCACGAAGGCGTCGCAGCCGCGGACCGACTCGTCGAAGCGGACGTAGATCTCGCCGTTCGCGAAGTCGTAGGCCGTGGTCGGAACGCAGTCGACCTCGAGCAGCTCGGCGACCTCCTTCGCCAGCGTGGGGTGCGCGCGGCCCGAGAACAACATGAGGTTGTTCGTGGGCGTGCGCTTACTGAGGCTCTTGTTCGTGGCCACCGCTGGTCTCCTGCGTGGTCTGGTCCGCGGCAAGCGCGGAAGGCGTACCCGGTCGCCGGCTCGCGACCCACCCCTCGATTGTCCTCTGTCCGGCGGCGGGGACGGCCAGCGCCCCCGGCGCCACGTCCTCGCGCACGACCGTTCCCGCACCCGTGTGCGCTCCGTCACCGAGGGCGACGGGTGCCACGAACACGTTGTGGCAGCCGGTCTTGACGTGGGCACCGATGGTGGTGCGGTGCTTGTTCACCCCGTCGTAGTTCGCGGTGATCGCGCCGGCGCCGAGGTTGCTCCGCTCCCCCACCTCGGCGTCGCCGATGTAGGACAGGTGCGGCACCTTCGCGCCCGCGCCGATGTGGCTGTTCTTGACCTCGACGAACGTGCCCACCTTGCCGTCCTCGTCGATGACCGTGCCGGGGCGCAGGTAGGCGAACGGGCCGACCATGGCGCGGGGCCCGACGACGGAGTCCGAGCCGTGGGTGCGCACCACCGAGGCGTCGTCGCCGATCTCCAGGTTGCGCACGGTGGTGTCCGGGCCGATCGTGGCGCCCTCGCCGATCGTGGTGGCGCCCAGCAGCTGCGTGCCGGGCAGGATCGTGGTGTCGCGGCCGATCGTGACGCCGGTGTCGATCCACGTGGTCCCGGGGTCGAGGATCGTGACGCCCTCGGCGAGCCAGTGGTTCACGATCCGCGCGTTCAGCTCGCGGCCGAGGCGGACCAGCTGCCGGCGGTCGTTGACGCCCTCGGTCTGCCAGACGTCCTCCAGGACGTGGGCCCCGACGGGCAGCCCTTCCGTGACGGCCTGGCCGACGATGTCGGTGAGGTACAGCTCGGCCTGGGCGTTGTCGGTGCTGAGGGCGCGCACGGCGCGGTCGAGGAACGGTCCGTCGACGACGAGGATGCCGCTGTTGACCTCGCGGGTCGCGCGCTCGGCGTCGGTCGCGTCCTTGTGCTCGCGGATCGCCACGACGGCGCCGCTCTCGTCGCGCAGGATGCGCCCGTAGCCGGTGGGGTCCTCGGGCTCGGACGTGAGGATCGTGACGGCGCGACCGTTCGCGCGGTGCTCGTCGACGAGCGCGCGCAGGGTGTCGGCCGACAGCAGCGGCACGTCGGCATAGGTCACGAGGTAGGCGGCGGCGTCCGCGCCCGCGGCGTCGAGCGCCACCCGCACGGCGTCGCCCGTGCCGCGCTGCTCGGTCTGGACGGCGATCGTGGCGGAGGGGTCGAGTGCGGCGACGGCGGCCTCGACCTGCTCGCGGTCGTGGCCCACCACGGTGACGACCCGGTCGATCCCGGCGGCCCGCACGGCATCGAGCGCATGGCCCAGCATGGGACGCCCGGCGATCTCGTGCAGCACCTTCGCCCGACGTGACTTCATGCGTGTCCCGGCCCCTGCGGCCAGGACGATCGCGGTGACCTGCTCGCTCACGGCACTCCTCGGTTGACGACCTTCCGAGTGTAGGTGTCCCCCGGACACGCGGCGGGTCAGTCGCCGTCGAGACGCTCCATGAGGTCGACCGCCGCCCGGGCGTAGTCGCTGATCCAGCGGTCGTGGATGCGCTTGATCGGCAGCGGCGCGAGGGCGAGGTGGCGCTCGCGGCCGACCTTGCGACCGGTGACGAGCTCGGCGCGCTCGAGCACGCGCAGGTGCTGCAGGACGGTGGTGCGGTCGAGGGTGTCGAACACCGCGCACAGGGCGCCCGTCGTGAGGGGCTCCTCGCGCAGCGCGTCGAGCATCCGGCGGCGCACGGGGTTGGCCAGGGCCTTGAAGACGAGGTCGTCGTCACTCCTGTTCACGGCGGCCTTCATGTTGTAAATTTACAACACATGAGCCCATCTGATGATCTCGACACCCTGTCGTTCACCGTCTCCGGCCGCATCGCCCGACCCTGTGTCGAGGTGTACGAGGCCATCGCCGACCCCGAGCAGCTCTCGCGGTACTTCACGACGGGAGGCGCACGCGGCCGCCTCGAACCCGGCGCCGAGGTGAGCTGGGACTTCCACGACTACCCCGGCCGCTTCCCCGTGACCGTCGTCGAGGCCGACCCGCCCCGCCGCCTCGTCATCGAGTGGGAGGGCAGCGCGACGACGGGCGACACCGGCACGACGCGGACGACCTTCGAGCTCGAGCCCGTCGAGGGCGACGAGAGCCGCACCCTCGTGACCATTACCGAGCAGTCGTGGACCGTGACGCCCGAAGGCGCCAGGAACGCGTTCGGCAACTGCGAGGGCTGGACGGGAATGCTCGCGGCCCTCAAGGTGTGGGTCGAGCACGGGATCAACCTGCGCGAGGGCTTCTACCGCTGAGTTCGCTCCCCGGGTAGGAGTCGAACCTACGTCGCTAGTCCTGATTCAAAGTCAGGCGGGCCCTGCCGGCAGACCAACCGGGGATCGGTGGCCTCAGGCTACCGGAGCCGTTCGGGCTCCCGACGCCCCGCGAGGGCTCCGCGGGAACTATCTCTACGTCAAGATTCTTGATGGTCTACCGTGGCGACATGGACGAGGTCGACGAGATCGTCGCGGCGTGGCGCCGCGAGCGCCCGGACGTCGAGGTCTCCCCGCTGGAGGTCTTCAGCCGGCTGATGCGGCTGGCCAAGCACCTCGAGCGGCTGCGCAAGCAGGCCTTCACCACGCACGAGCTCGAGGTGTGGGAGTGGGACGTGCTCTCGGCGCTGCGCCGCTCGGGCGAGCCGTACGAGCTCTCCCCCGGTCAGCTCGTCGCGGCCACGATGGTCACGAGCGGCACCATGACCAACCGCGTCGACCGGCTCGTCCAGCGCGGGCTGGTGCAGCGGCGCCCCGCCCCCTCCGACCGGCGCGGCGTGCTGGTGCGGCTGACGCCGGAGGGCCGCCGTCGCGTCGACGGCGCGCTCGACACGCTGCTGGCCCTGGAGACCACGATCCTGGAGAACCTCCCGGAGTCCGAGCGCGACCACGTCGCCGACGCGCTGCGCACCCTCACGGCCCACTTCAGCGCCTGACCCGCGCGGCGGATCCGCGCCCCCTCTCCACTTTTGGAACGCGTTGCACCGTTCCGCAGTGGGAAAGGGTGCAACGCGTTCCAAAAGTGGCGACGGAGGACGGCAGGCGCGCGTCAGGACTCGAGCTCGGCCGAGGCCTCGAGCCAGGCCTCCTCGGTGGCCTCGAGCTCCTCGGCCAGCGGCCGGCGCTCCGCGTCGAGCTCCATGAGGCGCGAGGGCTGGCTCGAGGCATCGACCATCGCCCGGTCGAGGTCCGCGATCCGCTCGGTGAGCCGCTCGATCTGGCGCTCCATCCGGATGACGTCCTTCTTCAGCTGGCGCTCGTTCTGACCGCCGCGCTGCGACACGGACGCCGCCGGCTTCGCGGGCGCCTCGGCCGCGGCGGCGGGCTGGGCGGCCCGGAGCCGGAGGTACTCGTCCACCCCGCCAGGCAGGTGGCGCAGATGCGAGTCGAGGACGGCGAACTGGTGGTCGGTGACGCGCTCGAGCAGGTAGCGGTCGTGCGACACCACCAGCAGCGTGCCGGGCCACGTGTCGAGGAGGTCCTCGATGGCCGCGAGCATGTCGGTGTCCATGTCGTTCGTCGGCTCGTCGAGGATCAACACGTTCGGCTCGTCGAGCAGGATCAGCATGAGCTGCAGGCGTCGCTTCTGGCCGCCCGAGAGGTCGCGCACCGGCGTGGACAGCTGGGCCGACGTGAAGCCCAGCCGCTCCAGCAGCTGGCCCGGCGTCATCTCCTTGCCCTCGGTCTCGTAGGACGTGCGCCTGCGCCCGACGACCTCGCTGACGCGATCGTCGGCCACGGCGTCCAGGTCGGCCAGGTGCTGCGTGAGGGCCGAGATCTTGACCGTCTTGCCGCGCTTGACGCGGCCGGAGGTGGCCGTCACCTCACCCGTCACCAGGCCGAGCAGGGTGCTCTTGCCCGCGCCGTTCGGGCCGAGGATGCCGACCCGGTCGCCCGGGCCGATCCGCCACTCCACGTCGCGCAGGACGGGACGGTCGTCGTAGGAGACCGAGACGTCGAGGATGTCGACGACGTCCTTGCCCAGCCGTGCCGTCGCGAGCTTGGACAGGGAGACCGAGTCGCGCACGGGCGGCTCGCGCTCGATCAGCTCGTTCGCCGCGTCGATGCGGAACTTGGGCTTCGACGTCCGGGCGGGCGCACCGCGTCGCAGCCAGGCGAGCTCCTTGCGCATGAGGTTCTGGCGCCGCTCCTCGCTCGCGGCGGCCTGCCGGTCGCGCTCCACGCGCTGCAGCACGTAGGCCGCGTAGCCGCCCTCGTAGGCGTCAACGCGCGCGTCGTGGACCTCCCACGTCAGCGTGCAGACCTCGTCGAGGAACCAGCGGTCGTGGGTCACCACGAGGAGCGCCTCGCTGCGCCGCCGCACGTGGTCGGCGAGCCAGGTGACGCCCTCGAGGTCGAGGTGGTTGGTGGGCTCGTCGAGGATCAGTAGGTCCCAGCGCCGCACCAGCGTGCGCGCCAGCGCGACGCGGCGCCGCTGCCCGCCGCTGAGGGTGCCGACCTCCGCGTGGTGGTCCACGTCGCCCATCAGCCCGGAGAGCACGTCACGGACCGCCGGGTCGGACGCCCACTCGTGCTCGGGCCGGTCGCCCACGACGGAGCCGATCGCGGTCAGGCCGGGGTCGAGGACGTCGTCCTGCTCGACCACGCCGACGCGCAGGTCGCGGCGCCACGTGACGCGGCCGGAGTCGGGCTCGAGCCGCTTGGCCAGGATGCGCAGCAGGGTGGACTTGCCGTCGCCGTTGCGGCCCACGACGCCGATCCGGTCGCCGTCGCCGACGCCGATCGTGACGTCGGACAGGACGGTGCCGGACGGGAAGGACTGCGCGATGCGCTCGCCGACGACGAGGGGCGGCATCAGACGAGCCGCGCCCCGGAAACGGGCCCGCGGGACTGGATGACGTCGGCCGCCGACCCCGTGCTGGCGAGCGCCATCGCGAGGTCGAGCGCGTGCTCCTCGGAGGCGGCCAGGAAGGCGGTGGTGGGACCGGAGCCCGAGATCACGGCGCCGAGCGCACCGGCCTCGAGGCCGACCTCGAGGGTGTCGGCCAGCTCGGGACGCAGCGACAGCGAGGCGTCCGTGAGGTCGTTGGAGAGGGCGCGCCCGAGAGCGTGGGCATCGCCGGCGCGCAGGGCGTTGATCAGCTCGTCGGGCACCTCGGGCTCGGCGGGCGCGTCCGGGCTGAGCCGGTCGAACTCGGCGTAGACCGCGGCGGTCGAGAGTCCTTCGGACGACGTGGCGAACACCCAGTGGTAGCTGCCGCGCGC
The DNA here is from genome assembly GCF_900167475.1 of Aeromicrobium choanae. NCBI lineage: Bacteria > Bacillati > Actinomycetota > Actinomycetes > Propionibacteriales > Nocardioidaceae > Aeromicrobium > Aeromicrobium choanae. The sequence goes on from NZ_LT796768.1 coordinate 835,589, forward strand.
CAGGACGGGGCTGACGGTCTCGCCGCGGCCGCCGCCGACGGCGTTGCCGCCGTGCAGCAGGAACGGGACGTCGCTGCCCAGCTCGGCGGCCAGCGGCTCGAGGTCGGCGCGGCCCAGCCCGCCTCCCCACAGCTCGTTGCAGCCCACGAGGGCCGCGGCCGCGTCGGCGGAGCCACCGGCCATGCCGCCGGCCACCGGGATGACCTTGCGGATCGCGATGTCCGCGCCGAGGTCCGGGTCGCCGAGCCGCTCGCGCAGCAGCTGCGCCGCGCGGACCGCGATGTTGTCGGGTCCCTCGGGGACGCTCATGCCCTCGGGAAGGTCGAACTCGGTGTGCACGGCGACGCTCAGCTCGCCGTCCTCGCGCGCCGTGATGCGCAGCTCGTCGTGGAGGTCCACGGCCTGGTAGACGGTGGCCAGCGGGTGGAACCCGTCAGGGCGCACGCGTCCCACGCCCAAGCACAGGTTGATCTTGGCCGGAACGCGCACGGTCACCCTCGTCACCACGGGCACCAACCTAACGGGCGGTCCCACCGGCACCGTGGGCGGTGACGCGACTCCGCGCGCGAGGGACTCGGCTCAGCGCGGGGGCAGCGCGTCGGCGACGGCGGCGAACTGCTCGACGGTGAGCTGCTCGCCTCGGGTGCGGGGGTCGATGCCCGCCGCGAGGAGGGCGCGCTCGGCCGCGTCGCCACCGCCGGCGTAGCCCGACAGGGCGGCTCGGAGCGTCTTGCGGCGCTGGGCGAACGCGGCGTCGACCACGGCGAACACGGTCTTGCGATCGCCCGCCGGGGGCTCACGCCGGGTCAGCGCCACCAGGGCCGAGTCCACGTTGGGCGCCGGCCAGAACACGTTGCGGCCGATGTTGCCGGCCAGGCGCACGTCGGCGTACCAGGCGGCCTTCACGCTGGGGATGCCGTAGGTGCGCGAGCCGGGCCCGGCGGCCAGCCGGTGCGCGACCTCGGCCTGCACCATCACGAGGACGGTGCGCAGCGACGGGAACGTCTCGAGGAAGTGCAGCAGCACCGGCACCGACACGTTGTACGGCAGGTTGGCCACGAGCGCCGTGGGCGGCGGCCCCGGCAGCTCGCGGACGTGCATCGCGTCGGCGACCACGAGGTCGAAGCGGTCGGCGGCGCCGGGAGCGAACTCCTCCACCGTGGCCGGCAGCCGGCCCGCCAGCACGTCGTCGATCTCGACGGCCGTGACGTGACTGGCGCGATCGAGCAGCGCCAGCGTCAGCGAGCCCAGGCCGGGCCCGATCTCGACCACGACGTCGTCGGGGCCCACGCCGGAGACGTCGACGATGCGGCGGACCGTGTTGCCGTCGATGACGAAGTTCTGCCCCTTCTGCTTCGTGGGGCGCACGCCGGCCTCGGTCGCCAGCCGACGGATGTCGGCGGCGCCGAGGAGGCGGACGGAGCTGTCGGCTCCGGACTCGCTCAGCTGACGCCGACCTTCGCCGCGCAGGACCACTGGCCCCAGCCGGAGCGCGCCTGCAGGATCTTGGCGTACTTGATCTGGGTGGCCTTGCTGTGCTGGTGCGGGAGCCCGGGGCCGCCGACGCTGTGCCACGTGGCGGCCGAGAACTGCAGCCCGCCGTAGTAGCCGTTGCCGGTGTTGATGCTCCAGTTGCCGCCGGACTCGCACTTGGCGATGCGGTCCCAGACGCCACCGTCGACAGTGTCGGGGTTCTTCGTGCCGCGCTTCTGCACCTCGGCGATCGGCGGGCGGACCGTGCTGCGCGAGATGACGCGGCGCTCACGGACCTCGCCGTCGGCCAGGATCAGCTCGACCTTCGCGCGGTCGAGGCCGTCGCGGCCCTCCTTGAGGACCTCGGTGTCACCCTCGAACAGCGAGGAGTCGTCAGTGAACTTGACCGTGTGGTCGACCTCGATCTTCTCGTTGCGGGTGACCTTCTCGATCCGCACGACGCGCAGCGACTGCCGCGGCTTGAGGTACGACCCGAGTCCGGGCTTGACCTCGTCGAGCTCGCCGACCTTCACGCCGCGCTGCTGGAGCAGCGACTGCACGGTGGGGGCGGCGGTGACGAGCCTCTGCTTCTTGCCGTCGACCTTGAGGACGACGGGCTTGGGGTTGCTCACGACGACGCTGTTGCCCTCGAGGCCGAGGCGCTCGTCGGGGGCCATCGAGAACGCGGCGCCCTCCTTCGGCTGGACGCCGAGGGTCTCCAGTGCGCTGGCGACGTCGACGTCGTGCACGGTGCGCTGGCTGATCTTCCCGTCGACCACGAGGGTGACGGCCTTCGCGCGGCGGACCTTCACGACGTCGCCGTCGTCGAGGTCGGTGGCCGGCGCGGGGCTGACCTGGTCGGCGGGATCCAGGGAGACGTTCTTCTCCGCGAGGAGCTCGCTGACGGTCTCGCTCTCGGTGCGGACCTCGGTGACGACGCCATCGACGTCGAAGCGGACGAGGTCGTCGTAGGTCGAGGCGTGGACGACGCCGCCGACGGCTACGGCCAGACCGACGGCCACCAGGGCCATCGTGACGGTGTTCCGGGGGGTGACTTCAGGCAACAAACGGGGCACAAACTACCTCAGGGGTTGGAGATACAACCTTTCCACCATGCGTGTTGGTGGCCGCAATTTCAAATCCTGTGACTCAAGTGACTGTAGCGAAACGCTCGGGCCAGTGTCCGCCGAACGCCCGATCGGTGTTCTCGTCGATGGCCTCGCAGAGCTCCGCGACGTCGGCCTCGAGCACGTCGGCCATGAAGCGCACGGTGTGCGGGATGAGGAAGGACGCGTTCGGCTCGCCCCGGTGCGGCATGGGCGTGAGGAAGGGCGCGTCGGTCTCCACGAGGATGCGGTCGCGCGGCGTGACACGCAGTGCCTCGCGCAGGTTCTCGGCGTTCTTGAACGTGACCGTACCGGCGAACGAGAGGTACGCGCCGCGGTCGACGCACTGCCGCGCGAACTCGGCATCCCCGCTGAAGCAGTGCATGATCACGCGCTCGGGGACGCCCTCGTCGTCGAGGATCGCGAGCACGTCGTCGTGGGCGTCGCGGTCGTGGATCACCAGCGAGCGGTCGTGACGCTTCGCGATCCGGATGTGCTCGCGGAAGCTGTGGTGCTGGAGGGGACGCAGCTCGGGACCGGTGCGGAAGTAGTCGAGTCCGGTCTCCCCCACGGCGCGCACCACGGGGTCGGCGGCGAGCCGGTCGATCTCGGCGAGGTCGGCCTCGAGGGTGTCGCTGCGGGCCGCGTCGTTGGGGTGCATCGCGACGGCGGCCACCACGCTGGGGTGGGTCCGGGCGACCTCGACCGCCCAGCGTGAGCCCTCCAGGTCGCAGCCGACCTGCACCGTGCGGGTGACCCCGACTGCGGCGGCCCGGTCGAGCGCCTCGTCGACGGGAATGAGCGCGCCACCGCGGATGCGGGTGTCGAGGTGGCAGTGGTTGTCCACGACCGGGCGCGGGAGCGCCTCGGGTGCGGCGGGCCAGCCCTCGGTCAGCGTCACCGGCTCAGGCCTCGGCGAGGTCGATGCGCGGGAACAGCGACGGCACCTTGGTGATGGTGGCGCCCGGCAGCAGGCGACCCCACTGCGCGGCCTCGTCGATGCGCTGGTCGGCCAGCGCGCCCAGGCCGGGCTCGGCGCCGAGCGACTCCCACAGCGAGGCGGTGGCCTTCGGCATCACGGGGTGCAGCGTGACGGCCAGGACCCGCAGGCCCTCGGCGGCGGTGTTGAGGATCGTGCCGAGGCGCTCGCGCTGGGACTCGTCCTTCGCGACGGCCCACGGCTCGGACTCGGTGATGTAGAGGTTCAGCGCGTCGACGATGCGCCAGATCGCGGTGAGCGCGTCCTGCGGCGCGATGCGCTCCATCGCCTCGTCGGCCTCGGCCACCGCGGCGGCCACGGTGTCGACGATGTGCTGCTCGGCATCGCCCAGCGGGCCGGCCGGCGGCAGCTCGCCGTCGAAGTACTTGCCGATCATGGCGGCCACGCGCGACGCGAGGTTGCCGAAGCCGTTGGCGAGCTCGGCGTGGTAGCGCGCGCCGATGTCCTCCCACGAGATCGAGCCGTCGCTGCCGAACGTGAGGGCGCGGGTGAAGTAGTAGCGGTAGGCGTCCGAGCCGAACGTGCCGACGATCTCGGTGGGGTGGATGCCGTTGGCCTTGCTCTTGCTCATCTTCTGGCCGCCGACCAGCAGCCAGCCGTGCGCGAAGACGCGGTGCGGCACGGGCAGCCCGGCGGCCATCAGCAGCGCGGGCCAGATCACCGCGTGGAAGCGGACGATGTCCTTGCCGACGAAGTGCACGTTCGCGGGCCACAGGTCCTCGAAGCGCTCGTCGTCGACCCCGTACCCGGCGGCCGTGACGTAGTTGAGCAGCGCCTCGATCCACACGTACATGACGTGCGAGTCGTCCCACGGCAGCGGGATGCCCCAGTCGAACGTGGAGCGCGAGATCGACAGGTCCTTGAGCCCGCCGCGCACGAACGCGATGACCTCGTTGCGCGCGGACTCGGGCTGGACGAAGTCGGGGCGCTCCTCGTACAGCGCGAGCAGCCGCTCGGCGTACTGGCTGAGCGGGAAGAAGTAGTTCTCCTCGGTGACGTGCTCGAGCCGGCTGCCGTCGAGGGTGGAGACCTTGAAGCCCTCGTCCTCGCCCTCGCCGTCCGCGACGTAATCGTCGGCCACGAACTCCTCCGAGCCGACGCTGTACCAGCCGGAGAACTCGCCCCGGTAGACCTCGCCGCGCTCGTTGAGGTCCTGCCAGAACGCCTGGGCGCCCTTCTCGTGACGGGGCTCGGTGGTGCGGATGAAGTCATCGTTGGCCGCGTCGATCGTGCGCAGCATCGGCAGCCACTCGTTCTCCACGAGGCGGTCCACCCACGCCTGGGGCGAGACGCCGTTGGCCTCGGCCTTGCGCAGCACCTTCTGGCCGTGCTCGTCCACACCGGTCAGGTAGTGGACCCGCTCGCCGCGCTGGCGGTGCCACCGCGTGATGACGTCGCCGATCGTGGTCGTGTAGCCGTGACCGATGTGGGGTGCATCGTTGACGTAGTAGATCGGCGTCGTGGCGTAGAAGGTGGGTTCGGGCACGAGTCCGAGTCTAGTGATCCCGCCGACGCCTTCCGGACCGCCCGGCGTGGGTAACGGGAATCACCCGCCTCGCCTCTGGGGCAACCCCGGGTGACGCTGGAGACTGGAAGGTCGGGCCACCTCCCCGGCCCCGAGAGCGAGAACCATGAGAATCGAAGCGATCGCCACGTCGGTCGACGGCCCGCACTCCGCGGTGCTCGAGCCGACCTCGGCCACCATCGAGTCCGGCGGGGTGACCGTCGTCGACGGCCCGCCCGGCACCGGCCACACGGCCTTCAGCCTGCTGATCGGCGGACGCCTGGTCCCCTCGTCGGGACACGTCACCATCGACGGCGAGGCCGACGGGCAGCGACTGCGCGACGAGGTGGCTCTGGTGGACGTTCCCGACGTGTCCGAGCCCGATGACGTGGTCTCGCTGGCCACCACGATGGGCGAGGAGCTGGCGATGGCGCGCAGGCCCGCAGGTCGCCACGACGTGCGCGAGTGGCTCGAGGAGCGCGGCGCGCTGGAGTGGCGGCGCACCCGGATGGAGGACGTGCCGGCCGACGTGCGGCTCGCTCTCCTGGCCGACGTCGCGGCCCGGCGCCCCGGCGTGACGGCCCTGGTCCTGTGCTGTCCCGACCGGTACGGCGCCGATCCCCACGCGGCGCTCGGAGTGGCGCGCGAGCTGGCCGACCGCGGGCTCGCGGTGTGCCTCCAGCTGATGACCAACTCGCTGCGGAACGTCAGGGACTCGCACGCGACCCTCGGAGGTGCCCGATGACCGCGCTGAGACTCGCCCTGAGCGAACTGCGCCGCCTCACCGCGGGGCGGATGCCGCGGCTGGCCGTGCTGGCGATCGTGCTCATCCCGACGATGTACGCCTCGCTCTACCTGTGGGCCAACCACGACCCGTACGGCAAGCTCGCCTCCGTGCAGGCGGCGCTCGTCGTCGAGGACGTGCCCGCCGAGAGCGCCCAGAGCGGCACCGTGCACGCGGGGCGGGACGTGGCCCACGACCTCGTCGAGGACGGCTCGTTCGACTGGCAGCAGGTCGGTGCCGACGAGGCAGCGGCCGGGGTCGAGGACGGCACCTACCTGTTCGCCCTCACGATCCCCCGCGGGTTCTCCACCGCCCTCGCGTCGACCGCGGACTTCGACCCGGCGCAGGGCACGCTCATCCTCACGACCAACGAGGCCAACAACTACCTCTCCTCGACCATCGCCGAGCAGGTGCTGACGAAGGTCAGCTCGTCCATCGCCGAGAACGTCAGCGAGCGGGCCGCCTCCTCCTTCCTGCTCGGCTTCTCGACCCTGCACGACCAGCTGAAGGAGGCCGGCGAGGGCGCCGAGACGCTCGCCGACGGCCTCGTCGACGCGCACGACGGCGCCCAGCGGCTCAGCACCGGCGCCACCGAACTGGCCGCGGGCGAGGCCAGGCTCGTGGAGGGCCAGCGCGCCCTGGGCGCAGGCCTGGACGACGCCGTGACCGGAGCCGGCACGCTGGCCTCCGGGGCCGACACCCTGTCCGACGGCGCCGGTGAGCTCGCCTCCGGTGCCCGGAAGGTCGCCGACGGCAACGCCGAGCTGGCCACCGTCGCCGACCGCATCGCGGAGGCGTCCGCCCGGGCCAACGGTGATCTCGACCAGGCGCGCGCCGACATCGCCGAGCGGCTGGCCGCCTCCGGCCTGGACCCGGCCGAGCAGGAGGCGATCCTCGCGTCGCTCGACGACCTGCGCCAGCCCCTGGACGACCTCGACGACCGGGTGCAGACCACCACCGGTCAGATCGACGAGCTGGCCGACGGGGCGGACCGCGTGGCGTCCGGTGCGGGCGAGCTCCGTTCGGGCGCCACCCGCCTCGCGGACGGCGCCGGCACGCTGCGTGACGGCCTGCAGACCGCGCGCGACGGCAACGCCGAGCTGCTCGCGGGTCAGACCGAGGCCAAGGACGGCGCCGACCAGCTGGCCGATGGAGCGGGCACGCTCGCCTCCGGTCTCGAGAGCGCGCGCGACGGGTCCCGTGAGCTGGCCGACGGCCTGGCCGACGGCGTACGGTCGATCCCCGACCTCTCCGAGCAGCGCCGCGACGAGACGGCCCGCACGATCGCCTCGCCGATCCGGACCGAGGACGTGGCCCAGGCCTCGGCCGACAGCTACGGTGCCGGCCTGGCCCCGTTCTTCCTCGCGATCGGCGCGTGGGTGGGCGGCTACGTCATGTTCCTGCTGGTCCGCCCGCTGTCGAACCGCGCCATCGCCGCGCGGCAGTCCCCGTGGCGCACGGCACTGGGCGGATGGCTCACTCCCGCCGCGCTCGCCGGGGCTCAGGTGCTGATCATGCTCGCCGTGGTGATGTCGGTCGTCGGCATCGACGTCCTGCGCGCGACCCAGGTGGCGTTCTTCCTGCTGCTGGTGGGAGCGGCGTTCGTCGCGATCGTGCACGCGCTCAACGCGTGGCTCGGTCCCGTGGGACAGCTGCTCGGGCTCGTGCTGCTCGTGCTGCAGCTGGCCAGCGCGGGCGGCACCTTCCCGTGGCAGACGCTGCCGCCCACGCTGCAGTCGATCCATCACGTCCTGCCGATGACCTACGCGATCGACGGGATCCGGCACCTCATGTACGGGGCGAACCTGGACTCGCTGCCGCGCGACATCGCGGTGCTGGCCGCCTACGTGGTGGGAGGCATCGCGGTCTCCGCGGGCGCCGCCTACCGCCGCCGGGTCTGGCGCGTCTCGCAGATCAAGCCCGAGATCGCGCTCTGACGCGGCTCAGCGGTCGCGCAGGCGCGGGGCGAGGTCGCGCTCGAACAGCTCGAGGAAGCGCTCCTGGTCGTGACCGGGGGCGTGGAAGACGAGGTGGTTGAAGCCCCAGTCGACGTACTGGCCGATCATCGCGGCGACCTCGTCGGGATCCGAGCCCACGATCCAGCGCTTCGCGATCTGCTCGATCGGCAGCGCGTCGGCCGCGGCCTCCATCTCGACCGGGTCGGTGATGGAGTGCTTCTGCTCGGGAGTCAGCGACAGCGGGGACCAGAACCGCGTGTTCTCCAGCGCGGCGTCGTGGTCGGTGTCGTAGGAGAGCTTGATCTCGATCATCCGGTCGGCGGCCTCGGGGTCGCGCCCCGCCACCTCGGCTCCCTCGCGGAACGCCGGCAGCAGCTTCTCGGTGTAGAGCTCGGCACCCTTGCCCGAGGTGCAGATCGACCCGTCGCCCATCCGCCCGGCGTACTTGGCCACGACGGGGCCGCCCGCGGCCACGTAGACCTGGACGGGCTCGTCGGGCCGGTCGTAGATCGAGGCGTCGTGCGTGGAGTAGTACTCGCCCTCGAAGGAGACGCGCTCGTCCGACCACAGCTCGCGCATGAGGCGCACGGCCTCACGCAGCCGCGCGAAGCGCTCCTTGAACGGCGGCCAGTCCTGCTCGCCGGCGCCACGGAAGCCGGTGGCGATCTCGTTGAGCGCCTCACCCGTGCCGACGCCCAGGACGATCCGTCCCGGGTACAGGCAGCCCATCGTGGCGAACGCCTGCGCGAGGACGGCCGGGTTGTAGCGGAACGTCGGCGTCATGACCGAGGTGCCGATGACGACCGACTCGGTCCGCTCCCCCACCGCGGTCATCCACGCGAGCGAGAACGGTGCGTGCCCACCCGTGTGCCGCCAGGGCTGGAAGTGGTCGCTGGTCCAGACCGACTCCATGCCGTGGGACTCGGCGGACACCGCGAACTCGACGAGGTCGCGCGGACCGAACTGCTCGGCCGAGGCCTTGTATCCCAACTTCAGCGGCTGGCGCTCGTTCATGAGGGCTCCTTCGGGGCGTGGGCGGCGGCATAGACCACCTTGCGGGAGATTCCGGTGCGCCGCGCGACGTCGGCGATGGCGTCCTTCGTGCTGAGTCCCTCGGCGCGGACCTCGGCCACCATCGCGGCGAGGTCGGTCTCGGCGAGGTCGGCGGGCGCCTGCGGCTCGGCGCCGGAGACGACGATCGTGATCTCGCCGCGCACGCGCTCGCCGTCGCCGGCCCACGCGGCCAGCTCGGACAGTGGCCCGCGCACGACCTCCTCGTGGGTCTTGGTCAGCTCGCGGCACACCGCGGCACGGCGGTCCGGGCCGAAGGCCTCGGCCATCGCCTCGAGCGTGGCGGCCGTGCGGTGCGGGGACTCGAAGAACACCATCGTGCGCTCGTCGGAGCCGAGGGCGCCCAGGACGCGGGCCCGCTCGCCGGGCTTGCGCGGCGGGAATCCCTCGAAGCAGAACCGGTCGACCGGCAGCCCCGACACGGCCAGGGCCGTGAGGACGGCCGAGGGTCCGGGGATCGCGGTGACGGGCAGGTCCTCGGCCACCGCAGCGGCCACGATCCGGTAGCCGGGGTCGGAGACGCTCGGCATCCCGGCGTCGGTGACCAGCACCACCGTGGCGCCGTCGCGCAGGTGCTCGAGCAGCTCGCCCGTGCGCTGCTGCTCGTTCCCCTCGAAGTACGAGACCACCTTCCCGGGCACCTCGACCCCCAGGTCGGAGGCGAGCCGGCGGAAGCGCCGCGTGTCCTCGGCGGCCACCACGTCGGCCTCGGCCAGCGCGACGGCGAGGCGTCCGGACGCGTCCGCCACGGTTCCGATGGGCGTCGCGGCGAGGATCAGCACCCCTCGATCCTGCCACGGCGGCCCTGCGGCGCAGGTCCGGCGGCGGGAGAGAAATGTAACTCCGAGTTCGCCAGACTCTCCCGCCGAGCGCCCGGTCTGGCTAGGGTGTGCGAGTGACTCTGCTGGACAGGATCAGCCTGCGCGCGTGGGAATGGATCGGACCGATCGCCATCGCCCTCGTGGCGTTCGCGCTGCGGATCTGGAAGGTCGGCAGCCCCAATGCGCTCACCTTCGACGAGACCTACTACGCCAAGGACGCCTGGGGGCTGATCCACGGCGGCTACGCGCGCGACGCCATGGACGACGCCAACGGCCGCATCATCAACGGCGAGACCGACGTCTTCACGCAGGACCCCACGTGGATCGTGCACCCCGACGGCGGCAAGTGGCTGATCGCGATCGGCGAGAAGATCTACGGCCTGACGCCCCTGGGCTGGCGGTTCGCGGCGGTCGTCGTCGGCTCGCTCATGGTGCTCGTGCTGGCTCGGCTCGTGCTGCGCCTCACGGGCTCGCTCGCCCTCGGGTGCATCGCCGGCCTGCTGCTGACCCTCGACGGCCTGCACTTCACGCTGTCGCGGATCGCGCTGCTCGACATCTTCCTGGCGTTCTGGATCCTGTGCGCCGTCGCGTGCCTCGCGGCCGACCGCGACTGGCTCGGCGAGCGACTGGCCGTCGACCGGCGCTACTACGCGTGGCGGCCGTGGCAGCTGGCCGCCGGCGTCTGCTTCGGCATGGCCGTCGCCACCAAGTGGAGTGGCCTCTACGTCCTCGCCGCGTTCGGCGTCACCGTGGTCATCTGGGAGGTCTGGGCCCGCGGCAGCGTCACCACGTGGCAGGAGGCCGCCACCCGCGTCCTGCGTGTCGGACTGCCCGCGTTCGGCTGGCTCGTCGGCGTGGGATTCGTCGTCTACCTGCTGACCTGGACGGGCTGGCTGCTGCACCACGACGTCTTCGAGGCCCGGTTCGGCCACGGCTACGGCGAGGAGCCCGTCTGGGGCAGCGTCTCCGATCCCACGCGCGGCCCGCTGGGCGGCGTGATCGACGCGTTCCGCTCACTGTGGGCGTTCCACGTGATGACGCTGGACTTCCACACGGGCGACTACCTCGCCACCAAGACCCACCCCTACCAGTCCAACGCCTTCGGCTGGCTCATCCAGTGGCGACCCACGAACGTCTCGTCCAACTTCGACATCGCCGCCGACGTCTGCGGGGCGGCGGCCGAGTCCAAGTGCGTCCGCCAGGTCCTGACGCTGGGCAACCCCGCGCTGTGGTGGGTCGGCACGCTCGGCCTGGTCACCGCACTGGTGGCCTGGATCCGCAACCCCACGTGGCGCTGGAGCCTGCCCCTCGTGGGCGTGCTCGCCACGTGGGCCCCGTGGTGGATCACCTCGGGCCGCCCGATCTTCACCTTCTACGCCGTGGCGATCGTGCCGTTCATGATCGTGGCGCTGTGTCTCGTGCTGAACGCCATCCGCCGCCGCGTCCCCGACCGGCTGTGGTGGCCGGCCGTGGGTGCCTACCTCGGCGTCGTCGTCGTCTCGTTCTGGTACTTCTACCCGATCCTGGCCAACCGGATCATCACGTACGACCAGTGGCGCGAACGCATGTGGTGGGACCGCTGGATCTGAGACGATCACCGCATCCGCGACATGTGAGGTCGTGGAGGCAAGGATCGAGACGATGGCCGGACCGGCCGAGCCCGCGTCGACCGACGCGCCGGTGAGCGACGCCGCGCTGCTGGCTCGCGCCCAGCGCGGTGACACCTGGGCGTTCGCGGCCCTGTTCGACCGGCACGTCAGTGCCGTCTACTGGCAGGCGCACCGCGTGGTCGGCGACGCCGACGAGGCCGAGGACGTCTGCCAGGACACCTTCGTCACGGCGTGGCGGCGGATCGGCGACATCACGATCGTCGACCGCTCGATCCTGCCTTGGCTCATGGTCACCGCCCGCTACACGGCACTCAACGCGGGCCGCAAGCGGGCGCGACTGCGCGCCGTGGCGCTGGATCACGACCCGGCCGACGCGGGAGCCGACCCGGCCGGCCACGTGGAGGAGGCCGCCGTCGCGGCCGCGATCGAGGCGGCCGTCGCCCGCCTCTCGGCCGTCGACCGCCGGCTCTTCGAGCTGTGCGTCGACGGCGACCTGACCTACGAGCAGGCGGCCGCCGAGCTGGGCGTGACCCACGGCGCCGTCCGCAACCGCGTGTCGCGGCTGCGGACCCGACTGCGCGGCGACCTGCGTGAGGAGCGTGCGTGATGACCGGAACGGACCTGCCGGTGCTGGAGCCGGAGCGGATCGAGCGGATGAGGACGGGCGTCATGGACGCCGTCGCGGAGCACGACGCTGCGGCACGACGCCGTCGCCGCCGGGTGCGCGGCGCCCTGGCCGGGGCGGCTGCCGCGGCCGTCGTGGTCGTGGGTGGCGTGGGCGCCGGGCTGAGTGGCCTCGGCGGGCCCACCGGCGGATCGGACTCGATGATCGCCGAGGAGTCGAGTGACGCCGGGTCGGGCTCCCGATCGAGCGCCGGCGGCGCGGAGGCCGACGACGCGGAGGCCGACGACGCGGAGGCGCCTTTCCTCACGACGGTCGTGACGCGGGGGTCGATGTCGGTCGAGGTCGACGAGGTGGACGACGCGGTCGCCTCGCTGCGCACCTTCGTCGGCGGCACGGGCGGACGGATCGACTCCGAGAGCCTCGAGGGCTCGAGCGCGAGCCTCGTGGTGCGGGTCCCGGCCGGTGAGGTCGAGTCGCTGCGTCGCGAGCTCGACGAGCTCGGCGACCTCTCCGGCGTCTTCCTGGAGCGCTCCGACGAGACCACCGTGATCGCCGACGTCGACGCCCGCATCGAGTCGCTGGAGACCTCCATCCGGCGGCTGCGCGCGATCATCGCGGACTCCTCCACCACCCGCGATCTCCTCGACGCCGAGGCGCAGCTGACCCAGCGCCAGGGCGAGCTGGAGTCCCTGCAGGCCCAGCGGCGGGCCCTGCGCGACGAGACCTCGTTGGCCACGATCGACGTGTCGGTCGTCGCGGCCGACACCGCACGGTCGGTCGATCCCGGCGACGGCTTCGTCGGAGGGCTCACCCGCGGCTGGAACGCGCTGGTCGACACGGTCGATGCCCTCGTCACCGTTGTCGGCGTGGCCGTGCCGTGGCTGCTCCCGGTGGGGCTCGTGGCCGCCGTCGCGCTGGCGTTCCGGCGGTGGCGGGCCCGGCGCGACGAACGATGAGGCATTCCGCCCCGCTCGGGTGCCCGAACGCATCAAGGTTCGTCTGACCACCCCTGGGACGGGACGCCCCTCGATGTGGCAGCGTGAGCCTCGACACGGGCGACGTCCGCCCGGACCACGGAGGTGCGCATGAAGCTCGGACTCAGCCTCGGCTACTGGGGCAAGGGACAGCCGCCGGGCCAGGCCGAACAGCTGGCCCTGGCCGAGGAGCTCGGCTACGACTCGGTGTGGACCGCGGAGGCGTACGGCTCCGACGCGCTGACACCGCTCGCGTGGCTCGGTGCCTCCACCTCCCGCATCAAGCTGGGCACCGGCATCGTGCAGATGTCGGCGCGCACGCCCACCGCCACGGCCATGGCCGCGATGACCCTCGACCACCTCTCGGGCGGTCGCGTGCTGCTGGGTCTGGGCGTCTCGGGGCCGCAGGTCGTCGAGGGCTGGTACGGCCAGCCGTACCCGCGGCCGCTCGCCCGCACCCGTGAGTACTTCGAGGTGCTGCGCCAGACCATCGCCCGCGAGCGGGTGGAACACGACGGCGCGCAGATCCAGATCCCCTACGTCGACAAGTACGGGATGAAGTCCACCGGCCTGGGCAAGGCGCTGCGCTCGACCCTGCACCCGGTGCGCGACCAGATCCCCCTGCTGCTCGCAGCCGAGGGCCCGAAGAACATCGCCCTGTCGGCCGAGATCGCCGACGGCTGGCTGCCGTTCTTCTACTCCCCCTGGGACGCCGACTTCGCGCACACCGCGCTGGAGGAGGGCTTCGCCCGGCGCGCACCCGAGCGCCTCCCCCGCGATCAGTTCGAGATCGCCTGCCCCGTGCAGGTGATCGTCTCGGACGACCTCGAGGCCGCGGCCGACTGGATCCGCCCGTTCATCGCGCTCTACGTGGGCGGCATGGGCGCGAAGGGCGCGAACTTCCACTTCGACGCCGTCGCGCGCCTGGGCTACGAGGAGGTCTGCGCGAAGATCCAGGACCTCTACCTCGAGGGACGCAAGGACGAGGCCACCGCGGCGGTCCCGCTGGAGCTCGTCGAGAAGATCGCCCTGATCGGGCCGAAGGAGAAGATCCGCGACGACCTCGCCGTGTGGAAGGAGTCCGTCGTCACGACCCTCATGGTCGGCGGCGACGCCGACACGCTGCGGATGATGGCCGAGCTGGTGCTCTGAGGCTGTCGGTCAACCCGCCCAGAGCCCCAGGGCGGCGGCGGCGAGGCCGGCGGCGAGCATCGCCGCGGCGTGGAGGGCGGCCACGGTGACGGCGCGGGCGCCGCCCGCGCGGGCCAGCAGCACCGACTCCACGCTGGCGGCCGAGAAGGTCGTGTAGCCGCCGAGCAGGCCCGTGCCGACGACGGCGCGCACGTCGGAGCCCGTCGCGGTGGACGCCACGACCAGGCCGAGCACGAAGGAGCCGCTGAGGTTCACGACGAACGTGCCCAGCGGAACCGACGAGCGGACCCACCGCGCGACCGCGCCATCGACGACGAAGCGCAGAACGGCGCCGAGGCCTCCGGCGAGGGCGATCAGCGCGATCATGAGCCGGCCTCCCCGGATCGCGGCGCGGGGACGCCGCCGCCCGCGAGCACTCCGAGCGCCGCCGCGAGGACTCCCCCGACGACGCTCGCTCCTGCGTACGCGAGCCCCAGTCCCACCGAGCCGCCGCCCAGCAGCCGGTCGACCTCGACCGCGAACGCGCTGTAGGTCGTGAAGCCGCCGAGCACGCCGGCGCCCAGGGCCGGCCGCACGAGCCGCCACGCTCCCGAACGGCCGCCACGGACCGCGACCAGCGCCACGAGCAGCCCGAGCAGGAACGACCCGGCCACGTTCACCCCGAAGGTCGCCCACGGCCAGGCCCCGTCGGACACGGGGAAGGCGTCGGCGAGCACGGCACGAGCGGCCGTGCCGACCGCGCCGCCGAGCATCACGAGCGCGAGCACCGCGGGCTGCAGGAAGAGCGGTCGCGCGAGGGCGTCGTCAGCGCGCACGGGAGTCCTCTCGGTAATGACGGCACGGGTGCGCGCCGAGCCTACGCTCCCGGGAACGACAGCGCGGTGGACCGTGGCCGGAGCCACGATCCACCGCGCGAGGGGGGAGGGACTAGCGCTTCATCTTGAAGACGTAGACCTTCGTGACGGTGCGCGGCTTGCCGCCCGTCGGGGTGTACGTGGCCTTGACGCGGATCTTCGTCGAGGCGACGCCCTTCTTCTTGAGCTGCTTCTTGAGCTTCTTGATCGTCGACCGGGACGGCTTGACCCAGACGGCGGCCTTGCCGGACGTGCCGACCTTCTTCGTGACCGTCTTGAGCGCGCCCTTCCTGGACGACCCGACCGTCAGCCGGCCGGCACCCGGCAGCTGGATCTTCAGCTTGACCGCAGCGGCCCGGGAGTAGGCCGAGGCCTTGGGCAGCGTGAACGCGTTGCTCGGCGCCGGCGCGACGGCGACGGGAGCCTTGATGCCCGTGCGCACCGCGGTGTCGAGGACGGAGCGCCAGCCGCCGTCCTGGCCGTCGGCCTGCGCGGGGCTCGCGTGGTACCAGTCCCAGGCCAGCGCCACCGTGGTGCCCTTGCCCTCACGGGTCGTGAAGACGCCGGCGTTGTCGTTGTCGGAGTCGATGTACTGGGTCACGGCGCCCGCGGGCAGCGTGGACACCCGGTACGAGCTCGAGCCGTCGTTGTCCGGCAGCGTCGCCGGGCCACCGCGGAAGGGGCTGCCGGCGGGGGCGACGTTGAGCCACTCGGAGTCACCGGTGGTCTCGACCTCGTAGCCGAACAGTCCGTTGAGCGTCGTGTCGTAGTCGGCGGCCACGACGATGGCGCCGCCGGCGCGGACCCAGGAGACGATGGCGGACTTCGCGGCCGGCTCCAGCGCGGGCACCCACGCGCCCTGCTCGAGCTCGGGGACGACGAGGGTGTCCTGGCCCTTGAGCGCGGAGCTGACGGCCGCGGCGCTCGTGCCGGTGAACGGCGTCACCGTGTGGCCGTCGGCGCGCAGGCCCACGATCATGTTGGCCGCCTCGTGGCTCTCGTTCTCGGCCACGTCGGCCAGGTCGATGGTGTCGACGAAGCTCGGGTCGTTGAGCAGGGCGATCTTGGCGCCGGGCTTCGGCGGGACGGGAGCGGCCGTCGCGACGGGCGCGGCGAACGCGAGGGCGCCCGTGACGAGGGCGCCGGTGAGGAGTCCGGACAGGACTCGGTACTGGTTCTTCGGGGAGGTCATGCGCGTGAGCCTAGGGGCGCATGTGACTGCTGGGAGGACTTTCGTCCCAACGTAGTACCAAGGAACCACGCGATGCGGCCTGGTGAGCCCTCACGGTCCACGGTCCCCGGACAGACGACGACGCCCCCGGAACTGGTCCGGGGGCGTCGATCAGACGTGGAGCATAGGAGATTCGAACTCCTGACCTCTTCGATGCGAACGAAGCGCGCTACCAACTGCGCCAATGCCCCAAGGTCGTGATTCAGGATAGCAAGACCGTCGAGGGAGTCACTCCCGCGGGGTCGGTGAGTCGGTCAGTGCCCGACGGCGTGCTGGTCGGTGCCGGCGTCGCCCTCGTCCACGCCGGGCAGCTCGGTCTGCTCGCCCTCGACGTGACCCGAGGTCCACGCACCCGGCTGGCCGAACTCGATGGTGCGGACCGTGCGGCCCGCGCGGGGCTTGCTGACGTAGGTGGGCACCGTGATCGGCAGCGGGTCCCACAGCGGCTCGCCGTTGGTGGCCGAGACGCTGGGCACGGCGATCTGCAGCTGCTCGTCGAGGGCGTCGGCACCCAGGGGCGCGTCCATCTCCATCACGTTGCGGCGGTCGGGATCGAGATCCTCGACCTGGTCGGAGACGACGACGGTCATCTCCTCGTCGGCGGCGGAGCCACCCACGGCGGTCGAGCTGCGGTCGCTCACCCGGCCGGAGGCCCAGCCGAGGACCCGGCCCGTGGCGGCCGGCACGGCGCGCAGCCCGCGCAGGACACGGCCCTGCGAGGAGCGGCGGGCGATGCCGCGCTCCTGGCGCACCATGACCCGGCACAGGACCAGCCAGCCGATGATGAGGCCCACCCCGATGGCCGGGGTCCAGACCGGGACGAGCCGGCCGACGGCCAGGCCCGAGAGAGCCGCCAGCACGGCCACGAGCGTCAGCAACACGTTGCGACGGCGTCGGGCCGCGATCCGGGCGGCGTCGCGCGTGACGCGCGGACGCTGCGTGTCGACCGCCGGAGAAGTCCGGTCGACACGAGGGGAAGTCGTAGGCGTGGGAGCCGGCTCGGAGCGCTGCTGCACCACGGGGCTCTTCTCCACGGCGAGAGTGTCCACGGAACGCTCCTCGGCGGCGACGGAGACCCGGCGGGGCTCGACGACGCGGCGGGTCGGACCGTCCTGGTCCAACGAGGAGTTCTTGCTCGCCTCGTCGTAGCGACGCAGGACGAGCGGCACGAAGTACGCCGCCCACAGTGCGACGACGAACGCGACGATCAATCCGCTGGAACCCACGCTTGAAACCGTAGGTCGTGCGGCGCTCGATCCGTGGGAGCGAGGCGGGTGTGTCGCACCAGAGTTCACGCCGGCCCCGTCCGGCTCAGGCCGGAGGACGCTCCTGGCGCAGCCGATCGAGCACCCCGTGGGGCACGTCCTCCTTGAGCAGCTGGAAGACGCGATGGTCGCGCCAGTCCCCCGCGATGTGCAGGTAGCGCGGCGCCAGACCGAACTCGGTGAAGCCCAGCTTCTCCACGACGCGCAGGCTCGCCGCGTTCTCGGGGCGGATGGAGATCTCGATCCGGTGCAGGCCCGCCTTGGTGAACAGGTGGTCGCACACGAGCGCCACCGCGGTGGGCGTGACGCCCTTGCCGGCATGGCTGCGGGCCACCCAGTAGCCGATGCTCGCCCACAGGGCGGAGCCGCGGGTGATCCCGCTGACGGTGACCTGGCCGACCATGTCGCCGGCCCACGTGACGGCGAACGGCATGGCCAGGCCCTCGCGGGCCTTGCGCCGCAGCGCCGCGATCGTGGCGCCGTACGAGTCGGGGACGGTGCCCTCGCCGCGCGGCAGCGTGGCCTCCCACGGCGACAGCCACTCGAGGTTCTCCGCGCGCAGCCGGGCCCACGTGGAGGCGTCGCGCCGCGTGAGGGGTCGCACCCCGATCAAGCCGTCGGAGAGCGTCGCCGGCCAGCCGCGCGCCATCAGAAGTTGCGGTCCAGCACGAGGGTGCGGACGGTGTCGCCCAGGTGCAGCGCGCTCTCGTCCTCACCCACCACGATCAGGGCGTTGGCCTTGGCCAGCGCCCCCACGAGATGAGGCCCGGTGTGCGGCAACGGCGTGACCTTCGCACCGCGGTGCGTGACCTCGAAGAACGCGGGGCGGTACTCGCGGACGCCGGTGTCGGAGGTCAGGTCCTCGGCCAGCACCGCGTGCACCTGCGGACGCCGGTAGGGCGTGCGGCCGAGCATGCGACGGATCGCCGGCACCACGAAGACCTCGAAGCCGACGTAGGCCGCCACGGGCTCGCCCGGGAGCGTGATGACCGGGGTCTGCTCGTCGAAGACGCGACCGAAGCCGTGGGTGCGTCCCGGGCTGATGGCGATGTCGGAGAAGGTGACCTCGCCGATCTCGGTGAGCGTGCTCTTGACCAGCGCGCGCTCGTCGCCGGTGATGCCCCCGGTGGTGATCACGAGGTCGGCGCGCACCAGCTGGTCGGACAGCACGCGCTTGAAGTGTGTGGGGTCGTCGTCGACGACGCCCACCCGGTAGGCGATCGCACCCAGGTCGCGCACGGCGGCCGCGAGCATCGAGGAGTTCGCGTCGTGGACCGAGTCGGCGTCGAGGTGGGCCCCGGGCTCGCGCAGCTCGCGGCCGGTGGACATCACCACCACGCGCGGGCGGGGCCGGGCGCGCACGCGGTCGCGTCCGATGGCCGCCAGCAGGCCGATCTCGCGCGGGCCGAGGACGGCGCCCTCGGGTAGCGCGACGCCGCCGCGGGAGAGGTCGCCGGCCGCGTGGCGCACGCCCGAGCCGGCCAGGACGGCACGGCTGATGGCGACGCGGGTGCGGCCACCGTCGGTGGAGTCGGCCGCGACGACGGCGTCGGCACCGCGCGGGAGCGGCGCGCCGGCCATGATCCGCACGCACGAGCCACCGCTGATGGCGAAGGGCTTGCCGAGGCCGGGCACGATCTCCGCGACGACCGGCAGCTCGACGGGGTCGCCGGGGCGGGCCCCGACGACGTCGGTCGCGTTGACGGCGTACCCGTCGACCGCGGCGGAGGAGAAGCGCGGGAGGTCCTCGTTGCTGATGACGTCCTCGTGCAGGGTCAGGCCGAGCGACTCCACGACGGGCTGATCGTAGGCCGCGAGCGGTCCGACGCCCCGCAGGATCGTCTCGAGATGGTCCTCGACCGTCAGGCGCCCGGGGGCGACGCTGACGGGACGCGTCCGCGGAGGCAGCTGACCTGACGACATGCGTGCCAGCCTAACGGCCGTTCCGCCTCAGATCCCGGACAGCACCGTTCCGGAGGCCACGTGGCGCGGTCGGCCCTCGTCCTCGAGCACCACGTCGCCGCGCACGACCACGCCCTCGCCGAAGCTCCAGTCGCCGCGCACGGTGAGGGACGAGGCGTACAGCAGACCCACCGAGAACGGCACCCGCTTGTCGAACTCGCTGATCGCGCCGAAGTAGCGCTTGTCCAGGGAGATCGCCGGGACCTCGTCCACCCGCGCGCGCATCTGGTAGTCCGGACCCACGTCGTACACGTCGGACCGCAGCAGCATCAGGTCGTCGGTGGTCTTCACCGGCAGGAAGCGAGCCCGGTCGACCTCGATCGCCGTGGCGCCCTCGAACACCGAGATCGCAGCGCCCATGGCCGACTCGATCTGGATCACCTGCGGGCTGTCGGGGTCGGTCGGGTCGACGTTCTTCTGGTTGCGGATCAGCGGCAGGTCGAGCACGCCGTTCGCCCGGTCGAGCTCGGCACGCAGGGCCGCCAGGTCGAACCACAGGTTGTTCGTGTGGAAGTACCGGTGGACCGACAGGTCGGCCGCGGCCTCGCGGTCCTCCTCGGCGATCTGGGCGGTCTCGCGCAGGATGAGCCGGCCGTCGGAGCGGCGCACCACGAGGTGGCCGCCCTTCACGTCGGCGGGGGTGCGGCGGCAGACCTCGGCCGCGTACGGTGCCCCGGTCTGGGCGAACCACGCCATCATCGCGGGATCGGGCACGGCACCGAGGTTGTCGGCGTTGGAGATCGAGGCGTAGCGGTAGCCGGCCTCGATCAGCTGATCGAGGACACCGGAGGAGTCGAGCGCCGTGTAGAGGTCGGCGTGGCCGGGCGGGCACCACTCGAGCGCCGGGTCGTCCGGCCAGTCGACGGGCTCGAGCGTCTCGGCGTCCAGGCGCGGCTCGCGGTTCTGCAGGAAGTCCAGCGGCAGGTCGCCGACCCGGAGCTCCTTGTACCGCGCCAGCGTCGCGAGCGTGTCGTCACGGGTGCGGAAGCTGTTCATGAACAGCAGCGGCAGGTCGACGCCCAAGGTGGAGCGCACGTGCCAGACCTGGTCGACGATGAGGTCCAGGAAGCTGAGCCGGTGCTTGATCGGCAGCAGGGACTTCGCCTGCGTCATCCCCATCGTGGTGCCCAGCCCGCCGTTGAGCTTGATGACCACGGTCTCGGCGGCCGCGCGGCGCAGGGTCTCGGCGTCGAAGTCGAGCGACTCGATGCTGGCGACGTCCTTCAGCGGCTCGACCTCGGACTCCGGGATGAGCCCGGACGCGCCCTCGTGGAGCTGGTGGTAGAACGCCGTGAAGACGTCGATGGCCTGCTCGGGCAGTCCGTCCGAGCGCATCTTCTCCTGTGCGGCTGCCAGTGCATTCATCGGCCCTAGGCTAGCGCCATGTCGACATCCATGGCGGATGAGAAGTCGAACCTCCGCAAAGCGATCACCTCACGTCGACGAGCCCGGACGGCTCCGGAGCGAGCCCTCGCGGCCGAGGCGATCGCCCTGCACGCCGCCGCCCTGCCCGCCCTCGTGCGGGCGCGGCGCGTGGCGGCCTACCTGTCGATGCCCAGCGAGCCCGGCACCGAGCCGTTGCTCGAGATGCTCGTGGGACGGGGCGTCGAGGTGCTGGTGCCCGTGAGCCTGCCCGACCGGTCGCTGGACTGGGCCGCGTACGAGCCGGGCGACGTGGTCGCGGGCGCGCTCGGCGTGCCCGCGCCCACGGGCCCCCCACTCGGCCGCGAGGCCCTCGCCACGTGCGACGTGGCGCTGGTGCCGGGCCTGGCCGTGGACCACGCGGGGACTCGTCTCGGCCGCGGCGCCGGGTACTACGACCGCGCCCTGGCGGACTTCACCGGCGTCACCTGCGCCGTGGTGTTCGAGGACGAGCTGCTGCCGCACGTGCCGAGCGAGCCGCACGACCGTCCCGTGGACCTCGTCCTCACGCCCTCGGGCACCTTCCGCCCCGAACGGACGTAGACCCGTAGCCGTTCGGGGCGAGCGTCAGGAGACGTGGACGATCGGGAGGCGGTAGGCGGCCGGCGCCGACTCGGGGACGACGGGGTTCTTCGGCATCACCGGCTCCAGCCGGACGTAGGGCCGGCCCAGCGGGGGGCGCTCGTCGCGCTCGCCGCGGTTGGGCCACAGCGCCACCGCCCGCTCGGCCTGCGCGGTGATCGTCAGCGAGGGGTTCACGCCCAGGTTCGCGCTGATCGCGGAGCCGTCGATGACGTGGAGTCCCTCGTGGCCGTAGAGGCGCTGGTACGGGTCGATCACGCCGGTCTCGGGCGAGTCGCCGATCGCGCAGCCGCCCAGGAAGTGCGCCGTCATGGGGATGCCGATCGGCTCGGTGACGATGCCGCCGGCCACGCCGTCCATGTAGTCGGCCATCTCCGACACCGCGCGGTGCGCCTCGGGGATGTAGGTGGGGTTCGGCTCCCCCGACCCCTGCTTCGTGGTCATCTTGCGGCCGCCGAGCAGCCGCCGCTTCGTGTAGGTGGTGATCGAGTTGTCGCGCGCCTGCATCACGAGGGCGATCACGGTGCGCTCCGACCAGTGGAACGCGTCGTAGAGCTTGGGCAGCCGCGGCGCGATCTTCACGATGTTCTTGAGCACCGTCAGCACGCTCGGCTTGCCGTTCCCGCTGCCGTCGGTGGACAGCACCATCTGCACGAACATCATCACGTTCGAGCCCTTGCCGTAGCGGACGGGCTCGATGTGGGTCGTGTCGTTCGGGTGGATCGAGGACGTGATGGCGACGCCCCGGGTGTAGTCGACGTCGCGGTGCATCGACACCGAACCCATGAGGGCCTCGGAGTTCGTGCGGGTGAGCAGTCCGAGCCGGTCGGAGACCTTCGGCAGGCTGCCCGAGTCGCGCAGCTGGTGCAGCAGCCGCTGGGTGCCCAGCGAGGCGGCGGCGAAGACGACCTGCTCGGCGCGGATGACCGGCTGCTTCCCGCGCCACTTCCGGGTGGAGCGCGTGTGCACCTCGTAGCCGCCACCCGCCGGTCGGACGTCGACCACGGTGGTGAGGTCGCGCACCTCCGCGCCGGCCTGCTCGGCCAGGTAGAGGTAGTTCTTCACGAGCGTGTTCTTCGCGTTGTGGCGGCAGCCCGACATGCACTCGCCGCAGTTGATGCAGGTGCGGCGGGCCGGGCCGACGCCACCGAAGTACGGATCGCCCACGTCGCGTCCCTCGTCGTCGCCGAACAGCACGCCGACGGGCGCGAAGTGGAAGCTGTCGCCGTAGCCGAGGCGCTCGGCGGTGTTCTTCACCACCGTGTCGGCCGGGCTCATCTGCGTGACCGGGTTGACGCCGAGCATGCGCTTGGCCTGGTCGTAGTAGGGGGCCAGCTCGCTCTTCCAGTCGGTGATGTGGCTCCACGCCGGATCCTCGTAGAACGGGTCGAGCGGCTCGTAGAGGGTGTTGGCGTAGACCAGCGACCCGCCGCCGACGCCCGCGCCGGCCAGCACGAGCGAGTTGCGCAGCAGGTTGATCCGCTGGATGCCGTAGCACCCCAGCTTCGGGGCCCACAGGTACTCGCGCAGGTGCCAGGAGTTCTTCGCGAACTCGTGGTCGGCGAAGCGTCGGCCCGCCTCCACGACCAGGACCTTGTAGCCCTTCTCGGTCAGCCGCAGCGCCGAGACGCTGCCGCCGAACCCCGATCCCACGATGACGACGTCGTAGTCGAACTCGCTCATGCTCGTCTTCCTTCTCTCAGGCCCGGCGGGTGAAGCGACGCAGGCCGATGAGGCCGACGGTCAGGAGGGCACCGAAGGTGCGCTTGGACAGGAACGACGGTCCTCCCACGGGGATCACCCGCTGGACGCCGATCGACTGGGTCTCGGTGAAGCGCAGCAGTCCCTCGGCGCCCTGGCGGCGGCCGGTGCCCGACTCCTTCATCCCGCCCATCGGCGCACCGATGCTGCCGAACGTGGCGGCGAAGCCCTCGTTGACGTTGACCGTGCCGGCCTTGATCCGGGTGGCGACCTGGCGCGCCCGGCGCGACGGGCCCCAGACGCTGGCGTTCAGCCCGTAGGGGGTGTCGTTCGCCGCCTGCACCGCCTCGCCGATGCTGCGGTACCGGTAGAGCGAGACGACCGGGCCGAAGGTCTCCTCGGCGAAGCACAGCGCCGACTCGGGCACGTCCTCCAGCACGGTGGGCTCGTGGAACCACGGCGCGATGTCGGGACGCGCGTGGCCACCCGAGACGAGGGTCGCCCCGTGGTCGAGCGCGTCGGCCACGTGCTTCTGGGTGGTGGCCAGCTGCGACGGCGAGACGAGGGTGCCCATCTCGACCTCCCAGTCGGCGTTCGCCCCGTAGGCCATTTGGGCGAGGCGCCCGGCCAGGCCGTCGCGGTAGCGGTCGTAGATCGAGTCGTGCACGTAGACGCGCTCGATGGAGACGCACAGCTGGCCCGCCGAGCTGAACGCCGCCGTCACGGTGCCCTCGACGGCCTTCTCGACGTCGGCGCCCGGCAGGACGATCATCGGGTTCTTGCCGCCCAGCTCGAGCGAGCAGCCGATGAGCCGCTGCGAGCACTGCGCGGCGATGCGCTTGCCGGTGGCCGTGGAGCCGGTGAAGCAGATGTAGTCGGCGTGGTCGATGATCACAGAGCCGATGACCGAGCCGGCACCGCTGACGACCTGCCAGAGGTCCTTCGGGAAGCCGGCGCGGTGCATGAGCTCGATGATCGCCAGCGCCGTGAGGGGCGACTGGCTGTCGGGCTTGTGCACCACCGCGTTGCCCGCGGCCACCGCGGCGAGGCCGTCGACGAGCGCCATCGAGAGCGGGTAGTTCCACGGCGTGATCAGGCCGACGACGCCCTTCGGCTGGTGGTGCTGGCGGACCGACGTGATGACGGGGTACACCCCGCTGCGGCGGTGGGGGCCGAGGATCCGCGAGAGCCTGCGCCCGTAGTAGCGGCCGGTCAGGGCGGAGTGCAGCACCTCGTCGAAGGCGTGGGAGCGGGCCTTGCCCGACTCCAGCTGGATCAGGTCGAGCAGCTCGGCCTGGTGCTTGAGCACGAGGTCGTGGAGGCGCAGCAGCGCCTTCTTGCGGCGGCGCACTGGCGTGCGAGCCCAGTCGAGCTGGGCCACGCGAGCCGCGGCGAAGGCGTCGAGGACGTCCTGGTCGGTGGAGACCGGGACGGTGGCGACGTCGGCGCCGGTCAGCGGCGAGACGGTGGTGCGGGTCTCGGTGCCCGTGGCCCGGATCAGGGCGGTGAGCTCGGCGGTGCGCGCGGGCGCGACTGTGATCTGGGCGACATCAGGCATGAAGAGGACGATACCCCGGAACGGCATGATGTGACACCGCGTCTGTCACATCATGTCAACGACGGTTACACCGAGTCGGTGCCGTCGAGGTGCTTGGCGAAGCAGACCGACTCGGGGACCCGGTCGTACGGCGGGTAGACCTCGATGGGCTCGTAGCCCGACCGCGCGTAGAGGGCGATCGCCGCGCGCTGCCGCTCCCCCGTGTGCAGCACGACGCGGTCGGTGACCGCGCCCGCGCGTGCCTCGATCTCGGCAAGCAGGCGCGCCGCCAGTCCCGTGCCGCGCGTGGACGGCATCAGGTACATCCGCTTGATCTCGACGAGGTCGCGCAGCCGGCGCAGGCTCACGGTGCCGACGGGGTCGTCGCCGTCGAGGACGAGCAGGCAGGCCAGCACCGAGTCGGGGTCGATCCCCTCGGCGCCGGTGCCGTGGCGGGCCTCGCCGTAGAGCTCGGCCATCTCCTCGGCCATGCGGCTGCGCAGCGCGACGGCCCGCGGGTCGAGGAAGTCGACCTCGACGATCCTCGCGGTCACCGGCGGACCACGGGGCCGGGCTCGCGCACGTCGGCCAGCATCGTGTGGGTGGCGCGGGTCGCCTTCAGCAGGGGCCGGTCGAGCGTGGCGACGGCGAGCCCCTCGACCTCCCGGACCTCGGCGATGACGCGTCCCTCGGGGTCGTACACGGCGCTGCCGCCGTCGAACTGCGCACCGGCCACCGAGCCGCTGAGCCCGCTGACCACCACGAACATCCCGTTCTCGACCGCGCGCGCCCGGTAGTAGACCTCGCGACGGTGGGCGCTGCCGGCGAAGTACGCCACCGAGGCCGCGTACACCTCGGCACCCGCAAGCGCCAACGCGCGGGCGTGCTCGGGGAAGCAGCCGTCGTAGCAGATCGACAGGCCCACGGCCCAGCCCTTCACGTCGATGACGACGCTGTGGGCGCCTGCCACGACGTGGTCGCCCTCGTCACCGCAGGGGTTCTGCTTGTCGTAGATCCGCCGGCCCGCCGGGTCGTCACCCAGACCGAACGCCAGCGTGGAGATCGTGAAGCCGTCGGGCCCGTCGAGGCAGGCGCCGACGAGGGCCACCGTGCCGGCCGCCGCGGCGGCATCGGCGATCGGCCGCAGCCGCGGGTCGGTCTCGCCCACCACGATCGGGGGCATCCGGTAGCCGCCCAGGAAGAGCTCGGGCATCACCAGCAGGTCGGCGCCCGCGGCCTCGATCGCCCGGACCACCGTGGCGATGTCGGCCTCGACGTCGCCGGCCGAGGCGTACTGGCCGGCTGCGACCCGCAGCGTCACCCGAGGACGACCTCGATGCGCTGGAACTCCTTGAGGTCCGTGTAGCCGGTGGTGGCCATCGCGCGGCGCAGCGCCCCGACGAGGTTCATCGTGCCGTCGGGCACGTGCGACGGGCCGAACAGGACCTGCTCGAGCGAGCCGACCGTGCCGATCTCGACGCGCTCGCCGCGCGGCAGGTCGTCGTGCCAGGCCTCGGCGCCCCAGTGGAAGCCCTGGCCGGGCGCGTCGGTGGCGCGCGCGAACGGCGAGCCGATCATGACGGCGTCGGCACCGCAGGCGAACGCCTTGGCGAGGTCGCCGCTGCGGCCGATGGACCCGTCGGCGATGACGTGCACGTAGCGGCCGCCGGACTCGTCGAGGTAGTCGCGGCGCGCCGCGGCCACGTCGGAGACCGCGGAGGCCATCGGCACCGCGACGCCCAGCACGCTGCGCGTGGTGTGGGTGGCGCCGCCGCCGAAGCCCACCAGCACGCCCGCGGCGCCCGTGCGCATCAGGTGCAGCGCGGCCTGGTGCGTGGCGCAGCCGCCCACGATCACCGGCACGTCGAGCTCGTAGATGAACTCCTTGAGGTTCAGCGGCTCGGCGTTGCCCGAGACGTGCTCGGCCGAGACGGTGGTGCCGCGGATGACGAAGAGATCGACGCCGGCCTTGACGACCGCGTCGGCGAACTGCTTGGTGTGGCCCGGCGAGAGGGAGCCGGCGACGGTGACGCCGGCGTCACGGATCTCCTGCAGGCGGGCGGTGATCAGCTCGGCCTTGATCGGCTCGGCGTAGATCTGCTGCAGCCGCGGGGTGACCTGGGCGGGCTCGATCCGGGCGATCTCCTCCAGCAGCGGGCGCGGGTCCTCGTACCGGGTCCACAGGCCCTCGAGGTTGAGCACGCCGAGGCCGCCGAACTTGCCGAGAGCGATCGCGGTCTCGGGGCTCATCACCGAGTCCATCGGCGCGGCGACGATCGGCAGGTCGAAGCGGTAGGCGTCGATCTGCCAGTGCGTCGACACCTCCTGCGGGTCGCGCGTGCGGCGACTCGGCACGATGGCGATGTCGTCGAAGTGGTACCCCTGCCGGCCGCGCTTGGCCAGTCCGATGTCGATGCTCACGGGCCCAGCCTATCGGGCGCCGATCGCGTCAGAGGATCGTGTAGTTCGGTGCCTCGACGGTCATCTGGATGTCGTGCGGGTGGCTCTCCTTGAGCCCCGCCGACGTGATGCGCACGAAGCGGCCGCGCTCGCGCAGCTCGGGGATCGTGTGCGAGCCCACGTAGAACATCGACTGGTGCAGGCCGCCGACCAGCTGGTGCGCGACCGAGGAGAGCGGACCTCGGTAGGCGACGCGGCCCTCGATGCCCTCGGGGACGATCTTCTCGTCGTTCGTGACGTCGGCCTGGAAGTAGCGGTCCTTGGAGTAGGACTTCTTGCCGCGCGAGGCCATCGCGCCGACCGAGCCCATGCCGCGATAGGCCTTGTACTGCTTGCCCGCGACGAAGATCAGCTCGCCGGGGCTCTCCTCGCAGCCAGCCAGCAGCGAGCCCACCATGACGCTCTCGGCGCCGGCGACGAGGGCCTTGGCGATGTCACCGGAGTACTGCAGGCCGCCATCGGCGATCACGGGGATGCCGGCGGGCTCGGCCGCCAGCGAGGCCTCGTACACCGCGGAGATCTGGGGCACGCCGACGCCCGCGACGACGCGCGTGGTGCAGATGGAGCCGGGCCCGACGCCGACCTTCACCGCGTCGACGCCCGCGTCGACCAGGGCCTGCGCACCCTCGCGCGTGGCCACGTTGCCGCCGATGATCTGCACGTCGCCGAAGGCCGGGTCGGCCTTGAGCTTGCGCACCATGTCGAGCAGGGCGCGGGCGTGACCGTGGGCCGTGTCGACCACGAGCACGTCGACGCCGGCCTCCATGAGGCGGGTGGCGCGCTCGTAGGAGTCGCCGAAGAAGCCGACGGCGGCGCCGACCAGCAGGCGGCCCTCGGCGTCCTTGCTGGCCATCGGGAACTGCTCGGACTTCACGAAGTCCTTGACGGTGATCAGGCCGGCGAGCTTGCCCTGGTCGTCGACGATCGGCAGGCGCTCGCGCTTGTGCTGGCGCAGCAGGGCGGAGGCGTCCTCGCGGCTGATGCCGACCGGGCCGGTGATCAGCGGCATGTGGGTCATCACGTCGTGGACGAGCGTGCTGGCCCACTCGGCGACGGGCGTGAAGCGCAGGTCGCGGTTGGTGACGATGCCCAGGAGGGTGTTGTCCTCGTCGACGACCGGGAGGCCGGAGACGCGGTACTCGCCGCAGCGCTCGTCGAGCTCCTCGAGCGTGGCCTTCGGGCCGATCGTGACGGGGTTGGGGATCATGCCCGTCTGCGTGCGCTTCACGAGGTCGACCTGGTACGCCTGGTCGTCGATCGAGAGGTTGCGGTGCAGGATGCCGATGCCACCCTCGCGCGCCATCGCGATGGCCATGCGCGACTCGGTGACCGTGTCCATCGCACTGGACAGCAGCGGGATCCGCAGCGAGATCTCGCGCGTCAGCCGGGTCGTGGTGTCGACCTCACTGGGGATGACGTCGGTCTCGCCGGGAAGCAGCAGGACGTCGTCGTACGTGAGGCCGAGGGAGGAGAACTTGTCGGGGATGCCCACCATGAGCCGAGTCTACCCGCGCCCGACCCCGCTCCCGAACGCGCGGGATGTGATCTGAGCCGTCAGTGCAGGCTCGTGGCGGGACTGACCCGGAGCATCTCGTCGACCGACTCGAACTTCACGCGCGGGCGCCCCTCGCGGTGGCCTCGCGTCTCCTCGGCCTTCTCGATCGCGAGCATCCGCCGGCGGCCGACGACGCGGTCGACCCGGGTGCGCACGAACGGCCCGAAGGTGAGCCGTCGCTTCGGCGCCGGCGGGATCAGCCCGGCGTTCGCGTCGGCGACGATCGTGGCGATCGTCTCGTGGGCGCACGTGCGGTTCGTGCCGATGCCACCCGTGGCACCGCGCTTGATCCAGCCGACGACGTAGGTGCCCGGGACGGCCTCGCCCGTGGCCGGGTCGACCACGCGCCCGTGCTCGTTCGGCACGGTGGCGGTGGCCTCGTCGAACGGCAGCCCGGCGACCGGGGTGCCACGGTGACCCGTGGCGCGGATGAGGGTGCCGCACGGGACCTTCTCGGCCTGCTCGGGCACTCCGGACGGAGCCACCTGCACGGCCTCGACGCGCTCGTCGCCCTCGACCGAGACGACCTGGCGGCCGAACGAGAACACCAGCCGGCGACGGTCGCCGGGCGGTGCGGTGAGGTCGACGTCGACCAGGGGCAGGGCCGCGAGCACCGCAGCGTTCGACTCGGGCTCGGCCTCGGCCTCGGCCAGCTCGCCCTCGGTGAACTCGTCGCGCGCCACGACCACGTCGATGCCCGGAGGCATCATCAGCAGCTCGGGCCGGGTGAACGCCGCGGCCGAGGGACCCCGCCGACCGAGCAGGACGACCTCGCGCACGTCGAGGCCCCGGAAGGCGGCGACGGCGTGGTCGGGCATGTCGGTGCGGGCCAGCACCTCGGGGTCGTGCAGCAGCAGGCGGGCGAGGTCGAGGGCCACGTTGCCGTTGCCCACCACCACCACGCGGTCGCCGGACAGCACGACCCCGTCGGGTGCCACGTCGAGCGCGCCGTTGTACCAGCCGACCACCTCGGGCGCCGGGTACACGCCGGGCAGGTCCTCCCCCGGCACGCCGAGCTCGCGGTCGCGACGGGCGCCGACGCCGTAGATCACGACGTCGTGGTGCTGCAGCACGTCCGCGTGGGAGATGTCCCGGCCGACCTCGACGTTCATCACCATCTTCGTGCGGGGATGGCGGTAGGCCCAGTGGAAGAGGTCGGCGAACTTCTTGGTGTCGGTGTGGTCGGGCGCCACCCCGCCGCGCACCAGGCCGCCCGGCACGGGCAGCTTGTCGATCATCGTGATCTTCGCGTCGGTGGACAGCAGCAGCTGGCGCGCCGTGTAGGCGGCCGCCGGGCCGGTGCCCACGATCGCGATCGACAGCGAGCGCTCGAGGTCGCCGCCCATCTCGTCCCACGTGTGGGTCTTGGGCTTCTCGCGAGGCGGACGTCGCTCGAAGAACTCGGCGTTCAGGTCGGCGAAGACCGCCTCGGCACCGCGCAGCAGGTCGATCGCCTTCGGCGCGGCCACGGGGCACGCGTCGGCGCACGCGCCGCAGTCGATGCACGCCTTCGGATCGACGTAGAGGATGTCGGTCGTGCCGAAGTCGGGCTCGTCGGGAGTGGGATGGATGCAGTCCACGGGGCAGACCGAGACGCACGAGGCGTCCTTGCAGCAGGACTGGGTGATCGCGTAGGCCACGGCGGGTGCTTTCGGGTTCGAGGGTCGGCCGGGCCGGGTCAGAGCATGTGGACGGTGCGGTACATCCGCATCGCGGCCGGGGTGAGCAGGCCGACCTCGGACAGGAAGTCCATGAGGTGGACGCAGCTCATCCGCATGAGGTTCTGGTGGTGCGTGTTGGCCTTCACGGCCGCCTTGGCCTGTTCGGGGTCCAGGCCCACGTTGGCGTAGACATCGTCGTTGACCAGCGAGTCCACGATGATCGCCGCGACGACCGAGATGACGAAGGCCGCGAGGTGACGCCGCGGCTTGGAAATCCCCTCGAGGTACTCCTTGATCTCCATGCGCGCGAAC
Source organism: Aeromicrobium choanae (assembly GCF_900167475.1). Classification (NCBI taxonomy): domain Bacteria; kingdom Bacillati; phylum Actinomycetota; class Actinomycetes; order Propionibacteriales; family Nocardioidaceae; genus Aeromicrobium; species Aeromicrobium choanae. The sequence continues at coordinate 866,209 of NZ_LT796768.1, forward strand.
TTCATGTGGCGCGCCTCCTCCACCACGTGGATCTTGCTCGAGGTGCGCACCTCCTCGAGCACGTTCTCCCCGCGCATCCAGTCGCGCTGCATGACGTCGAGGACCTCCTCGGCGACCAGGATGGACGCGTAGGACATCTCGCCGTTGGCGGTGGTGCGGAACACGCGGGCGAGCTCGTGGAAGAGCCGGCGCGGGCGGTAGTGCGGGACGCCCATCTTGCTGCAGGTCTTGCTGAACATGAGCGAGTGCCGGCACTCGTCGGCGATCTCGGTGAGGGCGAAGCGGAACTCCGGGTCGCCGTAGTCGGCGGAGTACTGCGAGCGCAGCACCATCGACTGCAGCATCGTCTCGAACCAGATGCCGGTGCTCATGATGGAGCCGACCTCGTGGCGCGTGAGGTCGATGCGCTGCTGCTCGGTCATGGAGTCCCACAGCGGCGTGCCGTAGAGGGTGGACCACTCCGGGTTCAGGCCGTACTTGGTCGGGTCGAGGGGCTTGGCCCAGTCGATCTCCTGGTCGGGGTCGTACGACAGGACGGCGGCGGACTCCAGCAGTCGCTCCAGCTCGGTGTCCATGTCGATGGACTGGCGGAACTCGACAGCGGCGCGATCGTCGGTGACGGTCATGCGATCTCCTCGGTCAGCGGTATGTGACATTGTGAATGTAACATAGGTTGTGAGTCACGTCACGAGGTTTCTCGCTCGCTGTCCGCCAGCCCGCGGGAACCGCGCACGGGCACTGCCGGCCCACCCAGGGGCACCATCGTATTGGGCTGCACCGACTGCCCATTGGGCCCATGCTGTTGTGCATGCCCAAACGCACACCGACGGCCCACACCGCCGAGGTCGCCAGCGCCTTCGCCTCCTGGTTGCGCCGCCGGCGCGAGGGGGCGGGCATGACCCAGGAGGACCTCGCGCACCGCGCGGGCCTGAGCCGCAACCAGGTGCAGAACCTGGAGAACAACCGCAACAACAACGCCACCGGACGGTCGTCGGCCAACCCGAGCCTGGACACGCTGCTGGCACTCGAGGCGGCCTTCGGGCTGGCCCTGGGCGAGCTGCTGGTCGAGGTGCGCGAGTTCATGGACTCCGCCGAGCGCTGACCCTCCTGCGGTCGCCGGCCAGCCCGGCGGCCCGTTCGAGGTCGGCGACGATCCGGTCGAACACGTCGGCCGCGTGCTGCAGGGCCGCCGCGAAGGCGCGACCCTCGCCCGCGGACGCGGCGTACGCCTCGGCGCCGTAGGCCAGCTCGATCCGGTCGCCGGGCAGGGTCCCGTGCAGGATGGCCACCCAGGCGCCCCCGGGCACCGGGAACACCCGCGCGTGCTGCTCGTCCTCAGCCGTCTCGCCGGAGCGGTGGTCGGTGCACCACCACGGGCAGGTGGTCGATGGCGTCGTCATGGGGCAGTCCTATCAACGGGTGCGGACACCGGGGCGACCCCTAGGTTATTGGGCCCGACGCGCCTTGTCCTCCCCTCGTCTCACGCGACGTCGCCGGGAGACTCAGAGTGCGTCGTCGTCGGCCCACGCCAGGAACTCGGCGGCCGTCAGCACGGGAGTGCCGTACGCGCGGGCCTTGCGCGCCTTGCCGGACTGGGTCCCGGCCTCCGCGACCACGAGGACGTCGCAGCGCGTCTTGGTGACGGTGGCCACCGGGAGGAGACCGAGGCGGGACGCCAGCTCGCTCATGTCGTCGCGCGAGACGACGCGGCCGTGCCGGCCCAGCGCACTGCCGGAGAAGCAGACCCGCGTCCCCGCGACCAGCACCTCGTCGATCGGCGGGGCCGCCGCGGCGACTGCGTCCACGACCCGCTCGACGAACTCGACGCCCAGTAGCGTCTCGACGATCTGCAGGCGTCGCACCAGCTCAGGTGACAGCCGTGAGGCTCGTGCCGCCGCAGCGGCGAGCCGGTCGGCCACGACCGAACCGGCCGCGATCCGGGCGGCATCGTCGACCGGCACGGGGTCGCCGGAGTGCGTCCCCTCGAGCACCGCGTGGCCCAGCACCCGGCTGACCTCGACGATCGCCGACAGCGTCGCCATCGCCCCCGACCGGGGCACCGGGACATCCCGGTCGCGGCTGAGCAGGTGGCTCGGCTCGTCCTCGACCAGGACGGCGTGCTCGAACGGCGAACCCGGATCCGGGGCCCCGAGCCGCCGGTGGGCCTGCAACGCGGCCGTCGCCCGGTCGAGGGCGCGACCGGAGCGGGCGCCACGACGCTCCTCCTCGGTCAGGTCCGCCCCACGCACCTCCACCCCGATCGGCATCGGGTAGGTGCGCTGCAGACGCTTCAGCTCGAAGTCGATCGTCCCCAGGGTGTCGTCGACGCCGATCCCCACCGGCACGAGACCTTCGAGCAACGGCGCGATCGTCGCCCAGGCCTGCGCGAGGTGGGGCGCCAGCAGGACGTCGTCGGCGCTGATGCCATAGGCCGTCCGGGCCCCGGCGAGGTCGCGCTCGGGGTTGATCAGCGTCGTGATGGCCGTGCCGTCCTCGAAGGCGACCGCGAGCTCGACGGGACGGGGGCGCGAGAAGGTGCCCTCGTCCCCGACGAGGCAGACGGCGATGGCGCAGTGCTGGGCCGGACCGCGCACCGTCGACCGGTGCAGGTGCCGCAGGATCCGCCGGTCGGTCCGCAGGTGCCGCGGCTCGATGGGCCGCTTCAGCACGAGCCCGGCCAGGGAGGTGGCCCTGCTCAGCGCGACGTAGACCTGCCCCGTGGCGAACACCCCGCCCGAGAGATCGACGACGAGGCGGTCCAGCGTCTGGCCCTGGCTCTTGTGGATCGTGATGGCCCACGCCAGCTTGAACGGCAGCTGCGTGAACACCCCCACGACCTCGCTGCTGAGCCGCCCGTCCTCGACCACGGGCCGCAGCACCTCCCAGGCGAACCGGCCCACCTCGGCCCGCGAGCCGTCCGAGAGCTCGACGACGGCTTCGTGCCCTTCGCCCTCGGCCCTGACCTCGACGATGCGCCCGAGCGTGCCGTTGGCCCACCGGTCGAAGGGATCGTTCGTCAGCATCATGACCTGGGCGCCGACCTTGAACGACAGCACACGATCGGTCGGCGGATCAAAGAGCGAGAGGTCGCCCACCTCGCTCGCGACGCTGCGGAACTCCTCCCCCGGCAGCAGGTCGAGGCGCTGTCGGTTCCGAGCGCTGACGATCCGGTTGGACGGCGCGAGCGTGAGCCACAGCTCATCCTCGGGCGGCTCGAAGTCGGGGTCGACCCTGCTGTTGAGCTCGGCCCGGGCCTCGTCGAGCAGCACGCCCTCGCGCACGGCGTTGAGCAGCGAGGTCAGGCGGTCGTCGCCGAGCTGGCGGAACACCGTCGTGAGCGCGACCGTCGGGAAGACGTCGGCGTCGAAGGAGTCGGCGGAGAAGAAGTAGGGCGTCTCGTACCTCGTCGCGAAGTAGACGTCCAGCGAGTCCGGCACCACGGGCGGCAGCTGCAGGAGGTCTCCCACCAGGACGACCTGGACCCCGCCGAACGGCCGCTCGGGGTGGGGCCCGTACCGCTCGAGCGCGGCGGCGACCTGGTCGAACAGGTCGGCGCGCACCATCGACGCCTCGTCGATGATCAAGGTCTGCAAGGACTTGAGCGTGCGCGCGAAGCGGCCCGCCCGGTGACGGCCCGAGCGAATGTCCTCGATCGTCGTGGTGCTGAGGAGGCCGAACAGACGGTGGATCGTGTGCCCGCCGACGTTCAGCGCCGCGATGCCCGTGGGCGCCGCGACGACGACCCGTCGATCCGTGTGCTCCATGAAGTGCCGGATGAGCGTGGACTTGCCGGTGCCGGCCTTGCCGGTCAGGAAGAGATTCCCGCCCGACTCCAAGATCTCGAGGGCGCGCGCGAGGTCCTCGGTGATCGTGATCGTCATGGTGCTCGCAGGCTACGACAGGGTCACGACCGACGACGAAGGCCCCGGGCGAGTGCCCGGGGCCTTCGTGTTGACGAGATCGTCAGCAGGGACCGATCAGTGGTTGTGGCCAGCGTGATCGTCGGCCTCGTCGGCCGGCTTGTCCACCACGAGGGTCTCGGTGGTGAGCAGCATGGCCGCGATCGAGGCCGCGTTGGCGAGCGCCGAACGCGTGACCTTGACCGGGTCGAGGATGCCCTGCGCGAGCAGGTCGCCGTACTGGTCGGTGGCCGCGTTGTAGCCCTCACCGGACTCGCGGACCTTCGACACCACGACCTCGCCGGAGACGCCGCCGTTGCGGGCAATCCACTCCAGCGGAGCGTCAGCGCCCTTGCGGACGATGCGCACGCCGATGGCCTCGTCGCCGGACAGGTTCAGGTCCTGGTCCAGCACGCCGACCGCGTGGACCAGCGCCGAGCCACCGCCGGGGACGATGCCCTCCTCGATGGCCGCGCGGGTCGCCGAGACGGCGTCCTCGATGCGGTGCTTCTTCTCCTTGAGCTCGACCTCGGTGGCCGCGCCGACACGGATGACGCAGACGCCACCGGACAGCTTGGCGAGACGCTCCTGGAGCTTCTCGCGATCCCACTCGGAGTCGGTCTGCTCGAACTCGGCCTTGATCTGGGCCACGCGGCCCTCGACCTCGGCCTGCTCGCCGCCGCCGTCGATGATCGTCGTGTCGTCCTTCGTGACGACGACGCGACGCGCGGTGCCGAGGACCTCCAGGCCGACCTGGTCGAGCTTGAGGCCGACGTCGGTGGTGACGACCGTCGCGCCCGTGAGGGTCGCGATGTCCTGCAGCATCGCCTTGCGGCGATCACCGAAGGCCGGCGCCTTGACCGCGACGGACGTGAACGTGCCGCGGATCTTGTTCACCACGATCGTGGACAGGGCCTCGCCCTCGATGTCCTCGGCGATGATGAACAGGCTCTTGCCCGACTGGACGACCTTCTCCAGCAGCGGCAGGAGGTCGGCGACGGCCGAGATCTTGCCCTGGTTCACGAGGATGTAGGGGTCGTCGAGGACAGACTCCATGCGCTCGGTGTCGGTGACCATGTAGGGCGACAGGTAGCCCTTGTCGAACTGCATGCCCTCGGTGAACTCGAGGTCGGTGCCCATGGTGTTGGACTCCTCGACGGTGATGACACCGTCCTTGCCGACCTTGTCGAACGCCTCGGCGATGAGCTCGCCGATGACCGAGTCGCGGCTCGAGACCGTGGCGACGGCCGACATGTCCTTGACCGAGTCGACGGCGCGGGCGCGCGAGTGCAGCTCGTTCGTGACCGCCTCGACGGCAGCCTCGATGCCCTTCTTCAGGCCGACCGGGTTCGAGCCGGCCGCGACGGCACGCAGGCCCTCGTGGACCATGGCCTGGGCCAGCACCGTGGCGGTCGTCGTGCCGTCACCGGCGACGTCGTTCGTCTTGGTGGCGACTTCCTTGGCCAGCTGGGCGCCGAGGTTCTCGAACGGGTCGTCCAGCTCGATCTCACGCGCGACGGACACGCCGTCGTTCGTGATCGTGGGGGCGCCCCACTTCTTGTCCAGGACGACGTAACGGCCCTTGGGGCCGAGGGTGACCTTGACGGTGTCGGCGAGCTTGTCGACACCGCGTTCGAGGGCGCGGCGTGCGTCCTCGTCGAATTCCAGAATCTTGGGCACGAGTGCTCCCTAACGGTTGGCTGGGTGGACTCAGGCGATGACGGCGAGGACGTCGCGGGCGTTGAGGATGAGGAACTCCTCGCCGCCGTGCTTGACCTCGGTGCCGCCGTACTTGCTGAAGAGCACCTTGTCGCCGACGGCCACGTCGACGGGGATGCGCTCGCCGCTGTCGCTGACGCGACCGGGGCCGACGGCCACGACCTCGCCCTCCTGCGGCTTCTCCTTGGCGGTGTCGGGGATGACGAGACCCGACGCGGTGGTCTGCTCGGCCTCTCCGGCCTTGATGACGATGCGATCTTCGAGCGGCTTGATGGTGACCGACACTGGTCGACCTCCCCTTTCGGATGAGTAACGTTCGGTTGGCACTCACTCAGTGGGAGTGCCAGTTGTCAGCCTAGCACCGGCTGGCACTCGACCAAACGGAGTGCCAGACCCGAGGGTGGGGCGACGCCCGGTGGCAGACTCTGGCGCGTGGATGCGCAGACCTTCGCCGAACTGAAGGCCCCCGCCGGGCAGGCGCTGCTGGCACAGGTGGCGCAGGCTGCGGGGCGCGAGTCCGATCTCGCGCTCGGCACGCGGCTGCGGCGCGACCACCCGGCCGAGCTCGTCGCGGCGGCCGTCACCCAGCACCACCTCCGACGGCGCGCGGTCACGAAGTTCGGGGCGGACGCCGAGCTCCTCTACTTCACCCCCGACGCCCTCGAGCAGTCCACGCGTGCACCCGTGGCCGCGCACCGGGCCGCCCGGCTGGCCGCTCTCGGGGCGCGTCGCGTGGTCGACCTCGGCTGCGGCATCGGCGGCGACCTGATCGCCGGGGCCCGGGCCGGCCTCGAGGTGCGCGGCGTCGAGCTCGACCCCGTGCGCGCCGCGATCGCGCGGGCCAACCTGGCGGCCCTCGGCCTCGCCGGGACGGTCGAGGTGGGCGATGCCACGACGACGCCCATCGCCGTCGACGAGGTCGCGTTCGTCGATCCCGCGCGACGCGACGGCGCCGGCCGCACGTTCCGGCTCGACGCGCTCGTGCCGGCCTGGGACTTCGTCACGGGCCTGCTCGAGGGTCGCGCGGTGGCCAAGGTGATGCCGGGCATCGCCCACGACGCCGTCCCGCCGGGCGTGCAGGCCGAGTGGGTCTCGCACGGCGGCGACCTCGTCGAGGCGAGCCTGTGGGGCGCCGGGTTCGACCAGGACTCCGCCCGCCGCGCCACCGTGCTCCCGAGCGGCGACACGCTCGTGGGCCGCGGCGCCGAGGCCTTGGTCGGCGAGGTCCTCTCCCACCTCGTCGAGCCGGACGACGCCGTGATCCGGGCCGGTCTCGTGGCCGAGCTCGCCGAGGATCTCGACGGCCACCTCCTCGACCCCCGCATCGCGTGGATCACCACGGACTCCCCCGACGCTGCACCGTTCGGTCGCGCGTTCCGCGTCGTCGAGGAACTGCCCTTCCGCGAGAAGCAGCTGCGCGCCGCCCTGCGCGAGCGCGACATCGGGACCCTCACGATCAAGAAGCGCGGCGTCGACGTCGTGCCCGAGCGGCTCGTGGCCCGCCTCAAGCTCACCGGGTCCCGCACCGCCACGGTCGTGCTGACCCGCGTGGCCGACGAGGCCCGCGCCTTCCTGGTGGAGCGGCAGCGCTGAGCGTGACGTTCGCGGCGTCGACACGCCGGCGAGCACCCCGGGAACGTCACTGCCAGCGATGCCCCGGCGCGCGGTAGCGTCGGGCCATGGCAGGGCGCGTGGACCTCAACGTCGACCTCGGCGAGTCGCCCGAGCGGTGGGCGTCCGGCGAGGACGAGCGACTGCTCCCCCTCGTGACGAGTGCGAACGTCTGCTGCGGCGCGTACGCCGGCGACGACGACCTGATCCGTGCGACGTGCGAGGCCGCGGTCGAGCACGGCGTCGCGATCGGGGCGCAGGTGGGCTACCGCGACCGCGAGGGATTCGGCCGCCGGTTCGTGGACCTGCCGCCCCGTGACCTCGTGGACGAGGTCCGGCGCCAGCTCGACCACCTGCGCGAGCTCGCGGACCGCGCCGGTGGGCTGGTCACCTACCTGAAGCCCCATGGCGCGCTCTACCACCGGATCGGTCACGATCCCCACCAGGCCGAGGCCGTCGTCGAGGCACTGCTGGCCGACGGGACGCCCCTGCCCCTCGTGGGCATGCCCGGGTCGATCGCGCTCGAGATGGCCGCGGACTCCGGCATCCACGTGGTGCACGAGGGCTTCGCCGATCGCGCGTACACCTCCGAGGGCGGCCTCGTGCCGCGCGATCAGCCGGGTGCCGTGCTGACGGATCCCGCGGAGGCGGCCGCCCAGGCCCTCGGGCTCGTGGGATCGGTGGACTCGCTGTGCGTGCACAGCGACAGCCCGGGTGCCGAGCGCCTCCTGCGTCACGTGCGCGGCGTCCTCGTGGAGCACCGCGTCGAGATCGAGCCCTTCCACTGAGATGAGGATCCTGCCCTGCGGCGATCGCGCCGTGCTGCTCGACTGCGCGGACGCCGACGAGGCCCGCCGCTGGCATGCCGCGCTGCGCGACCGCGGCGCGACGCTCGGCGCGACCACCGTGCTGCTGCGAGGACGGCCCGAGGAGCTGCGCTCGCTCGTCGGCGCCACGACCCCTGCCGACCTGGCCGCCGTCGCCGGGGCCGCGGTGGAGATCCCGGTCGTCTACGATGGACCCGACCTCGAGGCCGTCGCGCGGCACTGCGGACTCGACCCGGCCGAGGTCGTGCGCCGTCACGGCGCGTCGCCGTGGACGGTGGCGTTCGCCGGCTTCGCACCCGGCTTCGCCTACCTGACCGGGGGCGACCCCCGCCTCGAGGTCCCGCGGCTCGACCGGCCCCGGCCCCGGGTGGAGCCGGGCTCGGTGGGCCTGGCCGGCCGGTTCAGCGGCGTCTACCCGCGGGCGTCCCCGGGCGGCTGGCGGCTCATCGGCCGCACCGACGCGCCGCTGTGGGACCTCGAGCGCGCCGACCCGGCACTGCTGCACCCGGGCGACACCGTCCGGTTCGTCGAGGTGTCGCGATGAGCCTGCGCGTGCTGGAGCCGGGCGCGCTGAGCCTGGTGCAGGACCTCGGACGCCCCGGGCTGGGCGACCTCGGCGTGGGCCCGTCGGGGGCGTTCGACCGTCGCGCCCTGCGCACCGCGAACCACCTCGTCGGAAACCCCGGCGACGCGGCCGTGGTGGAGGCCCTCGGCGGCGGCCTCGCGCTCGTCGCCAGCGCGGCGCACGTGGTCGCGGTGACGGGCGCGGCCGGCCCGCTGACCGTCGACGGCCGGCCCGTCGACTCGGGTCGTCCGCTCGCCCTGAAGCGCGGCGACGTGCTCCGGCTCGGTGCGCCGGTCGCCGGCCTGCGCTGGACGGTCGCCGTAGCGGGCGGGGTCGCGGTGCCTTCGGTCCTGCGCAGCCGCTCCCACGACACGCTCGCCTCGCTGGGTCCGGCGGCCCTGGCGGCCGGCGACGAGCTCGCGGTGGGTCCTCCCGCCGGCGCCGTCTCGCTCGAGAGCCTGCCGCCCTTCCTGCCCACCGGCGAGGTGGTGGTCCGGGTCGTGCTGGGCCCGCGCGACGACTGGTTCACCCCCGCGGCCGTCGCGACGCTGCTCTCGACCGGGTGGGGCGTCGACCCGGTCTCGGACCGCATCGGCGTGAGGCTCGAAGGGCCCGCGCTCGACCGTGCGCGCGACGGGGAGTTGGAGAGCGAGCCGGTGGTGCGCGGCAGCATCCAGGTGACCACCTCGGGACGTCCGGTGGTGCTCGGCCCGGACCATCCTGTCACCGGCGGCTACCCCGTGATCGGCGTGGTCCTCGACGCCGACACCGACGTGCTCGCGCAGCTGCGGCCGGGTGACACGCTGCGCTTCCGGCGCCACCGCGCCTGACGCCCGCCCGCCCGTCGCTGGCCCCGCCGTCCGCCGAGTGGCGCAAACCGGGGTCGGGCGGTCAGGCGGCGACGATGCGGGTGACCGGCAGGCTGGAGTCGACGGCGAGGTCGAGCGAGGACGGGGCGATGCCGCGGCGGACGACCTCGGCGCCGAGCGCCGCCACCATCGCGCCGTTGTCGGTGCACAGCGAGGCCTTCGGGATCCGGACCTCGACGCCGGCCTTCTCGGCGCGCTCGAGGACGAAGTGGCGCAGGCGGCCGTTCGCGGCCACGCCCCCGCCCAGGATCAGCCGGGGGACGTCGTGCTCGAGGCACGCCTTGATCGCCTTGCGGCTCAGCACGTCGCAGACGGCGTCCTGGAACGAGGCCGCCACGTCGGCCACGGCGACCGGCCGCTGCATCCGCTGCTCGTGCTGCACGTGGCGCGCGACCGCGCTCTTGAGGCCGGAGAAGGAGAAGTCCCAGCGGTACCGCTCGAGGTCGCGCCCGGTGGTCAGGCCGCGCGGGAACGGGATCGCGGTGGGGTCGCCGTCGCGCGCCACCTTGTCGATCTCGGGGCCGCCGGGGTACGGCAGGCCGAGCAGCCGGGCGACCTTGTCGAAGGCCTCGCCGGCCGCGTCGTCGATCGTGCCGCCGAGCAGCGTGATGTCGGTGGCGATGTCGTTGACCAGCAGCAGCTCGGTGTGGCCGCCGCTGACCAGCAGCGCGATCGACGGCTCGGTGTACCGGCCGTGCTCGAGCTGGTCCACCGCGACGTGCGCCGCCAGGTGGTTGACCCCGTAGAGCGGCTTGTCGTGTGCCAGCGCGAGAGCCTTCGCCGCGGCGACCCCGACGAGCAGCGCGCCGGTGAGGCCCGGACCGCTCGTGACCGCGATCGCGTCGACGTCGCGCACGTCGACGCCGGCCTGCTCGTAGGCCTGCTCGAGCGTGGGGACCATCGCCTCCAGGTGCGCCCGGCTGGCGACCTCGGGGACGACCCCTCCGAAGCGCACGTGCTCCTCGACGCTGGACGCGACCGCGTGCGCCAGCAGGGTGGTGCCTCGCACGATGCCGACACCGGTCTCGTCGCAGGAGGACTCGATGCCCAGCACCAGCGGTTCGCTCACCGGTCCATTGTGCCGTGGGCGAGGAAGCGCCGTGCCGTCGGCCGCGGGCTCAGTCGCGTGCCGCGCGCTTGGCGTCGCGGGCGGCCCTCTCCTCGAGGTCGAGGCGGCGGGCCTCGTCGGGGGTGGGCGCGGTGCCGCCGTAGCGGGCCGGCGCCCACCACTGACCCTCGGGCGACACGGGGTACTCGCGGATCGCCCGGTCGAGCAGGGCGGTCAGCGACTCGTGCAGCAGGGCCGTCTCGGCGACCGGGTCCTCGCCCGTCACCGGGATCGGCTCACCGACGTGGAGCGCGATCGTCTTGCCGCGGCCCCACAGGTCGGCCTCGTGGTCCTTCGTCTTGAGCAGCTGAGTGCCCCACACGACCATCGGGATGAGCGGCACACCGCCCTCCGCGGCGGCGCGAACCGCTCCGGTCTTGATCTCCTTGACCTCCATCGACCGGCTGATCGTGGCCTCGGGGAAGATGCCGACGATCTCGCCGCGCCGGGCGTACTCGGCGGCCTCGTGCAGCGACGCCTCGCCCTGGGCCCGGTCGACCGGGATGTGGTGCATCGAGCGCATGAGCGGTCCGGAGACCTTGTGCTCGAACGCCTCCTTCTTGGCCATGAAGCGCACGAGCCGCCCCGCGGGCTGGGCGGCCAGACCGTTGAAGATGAAGTCGACGTAGCTGACGTGGTTGGAGGCCAGGATGGCGCCGCCCTCACGCGGGACGTGCTCGGTGCCGGACGTCTGGAAGCTGATGCCCAGGACCCGAAAGAGCGTCTTGGCCGTGCCGATGATGGGCGGGTACGTCACGTCGCGCATGCGTGAACCCTAGTGCACGCGCGTTCACCGATGCGGCTCCTCGTCACTCCTCCTCGACGACGTGGACCGCGGCCTCCTCGGCACTCGCACCGGCGCCGTCGATGCCGACGTCGTCACCGACGAGCTCGGACACGTGGTCGACGCCGTTGCCGCCCTCGGGATCGACGAGGCGGCCCGAGCGACGACCTCCGACCTCGCCGTCGTCGAGGTCCTCCTCGCTCCACTCGGAGTCGGGGTCGAGGTCAGGCTCCTCCTGCGAGAGGCGCTGCTCGAACGACTCGCCCTGGATCTGCTCGTCGACCGTCGTGCCGAATCCCTCGCCGGCCGACCAGCGCTCGGGGGCGGTCAGCCCCTCGTCGAGCGGGTCATGGGTCTCGCGACCGAGCAGCGTGTCCTGGTCCTGGTCCTGGCTCAGGTACTGGGAAGGGGCCGGGGGCTGGTTGCGCGGATCAGTCATGCCTCCACCTTGCCACGCACCTGGAGCACGCGCCGTTCGTGCCGGCTCAGTCCGCGCCGGGCTCGCGAGCGGGGTTGGACTGGCTCACCGAGCGCCTCAGCAGGACCGCCACGACCACCACGACGAGCAGCACGAACAGCCACGCGAGACGCTCGGATCCGCCCGTGAAGACAGCGAGGAACGCACTCATCCCGATCGTCGACCAGATGGTCGCCCAGATCACCGCGCCGGGCACCAGACCGGTCAGGTAGCGCGGGAACGACATGCGCGCGAGGCCCGCTCCGAGGTTCACGGCGGTCTGCGCGCCGACCGTGAAGAAGCTCACGGTGACGGCCGGAGGACCCCACCGCTCGACCTGGCGCATGGCGGCCAGGACGCGGGGTCCGGGCTCACGCTCGCGCAGCATCCCGGCGGCGATCGCGCGCCCGATCCCGTAGGTGGCGCCGGCGCGCAGCAGCACGATGACGAAGAACGTCAGCCACGCCCAGAACCACGGCCACGCGCGGATGGAGTCGAGCACCTCGCTCACGGCGTCACCGCCGAGGAGAAACGACGATCCGACGGCGACGCCGTGAGGCGTCCCTCGTTCGCTCGCTGGCGCTCGCTCACATGAGACTCCGCTCCATGAGCACGGCGTCCGCACCCGAGCGGTAGTAGCCGCGTCGGCGGCCGGTCTCGTGGTACCCGGCGCGCCGGTAGAGCGCGAGCGCGGCCTCGTTGTCGTTGGCGACCTCGAGCAGGAGCCGCTCGGCGCCGCGCGCGCGGGCGGCGTCCTGCACGGCCTCGAGCAGCTGCGAGCCCACGCCCTGCCGTCGCGATCCCAGGCCCACGGCGATGCGCATGAGCTCGGCGTCGGGGGCGAACATCCGGATCGAGGCGTAGCCGCGGACGCCGAACTCGTCGACGAGCGCCAGGACGATCCGGTCGCCCACCAGCTCGTCGCGGACCTGGGCGGACGACCACGCGTCGCGGCCGAAGCTCGCGTTCTCGATCGACTCCAGCGTGTCGAGGTCACGCAGGCCCGCGGACCGGATCATGCCAGCTTGGGCGCGACCTGAGGCATCGCGTCGGGTCGGCGCAGGTACAGCGGCTCGAGAGGGAGCTCGGCGGCCATCCCGCCGGCGACGAGGCCGGCCAGGGCCGCGGCCGACGGGTCGAGCGGCGCACCCTCGACCGCCGCGAGCCGGTCGGCGTACAGCACTCCCCCGCGGCCCACCACGGGCAGCCCGAGCGCGGCGACGGTGTCGGGGTAGTCGACGTCGGGTCCGGTGATGCGCACGCCGTCGGCGCGGAAGCGGCCCCAGTAGACCTCCTTGCGTCGAGCGTCCGTGGCCACGACGAAGTCGGTGTCGAAGCGGCCCGCGACCTCGGCGGCGAGGATGTCCAGCGAGCACACGCCGTGCGTGGCCAGGCCGAGGGTCTGACCCAGCGAGAGCGCGGTGACGACCCCGACACGCAGCCCGGTGAAGGGCCCGGGACCGACGCCGACCGCGACGTCAGTGAGGTCGGCGGGAGCCGCCCCGGCTCGCTCCAGCACCGTGCGGATCGCGGGCGCCAGCAGCTCGCCGTGGGCCATGGCGCCCTCCCCCGTGGCCTCGGCGACGACGGACGAGCCGTCATGGAGGGCGACGGAGATCGCCGGGGCGGCGGTGTCGAACGCGAGCAGAAGCACGGGGCCAGCCTAGTTGCGGGACGTCGCTGGGTCCGAACGCGCTCGGCGCGCCGGTCTCAGCCGAGCAGGGCGCTGCGCAGCGGGACCTCGAGCCAGCGGCGGCCGTGGGGGCGGATCGAGACCACGCGCATCTCGTCCGACGGGATGCCGCAGGCCGTGCCGAGCGGGTCCCCGGGACTGGCCGCGCGGGTCTCGATCGAGATCGACAGCCAGCTGTCGGACAGCTGCTCGGCCATCCCCTCGCCCCACTCCACGACCGTCACGGACTCGTCCGTGGTGGCGTCGAGGTCGATGTCGTCGATCTCGGCGGCGTCGCCGAGGCGGTAGGCGTCGACGTGCACGAGCGGCGGGCCGCCCACCTCGCTCGGGTGGGTGCGCGCGATGACGAAGGTCGGGGACGTCACGGGCCCGCGGACGCCGAGGGCCTCGCCGAGACCCTGCGTGAACGTGGTCTTGCCGGCACCGAGGCCGCCGGTCAGCACGAGCAGGTCACCGGCCCCCAGCAGCCCGGCGACGCGCGCCGCGAGGTCGCGCATGGCGTCGGCGTCGGGCACCTCGCGCGCCAGCCACAGGGTCTTGCCCATCTCGATCGTGGGCCCGTCCTGGCGCACCGGCAGGTACAGCCGGTGGTTCCAGAACCGGTAGTTGGCGGGCAGCTCCTCGCGCACGGTGAGCCAGATGCCGTCCATCCCCTGCTCCTCGGCCACGTCCTCGGCGACACCGACCATGACGGACGCGACCCCGCGGTCGCGCCCCAGGGGGTCGACGCTGACGCGCTTCAGGCCGAGCATCCCCGGGCGGGAGCGGTCGAACAGGATCGCGCCCATCGGGTGGCCACGCCGGGTGGCCAGCAGGCCGCCGTCGCGCTCGAGCGAGGCGGCCACCGTCTCGACCGTCTCGTCGCCGGCCGTGGCGGGCGGATCGAGGGGCGGGCGCGCCGCGAAGGCACGGTGGATGACCCCGACGACCTCGGCGGCGCGGTCGGGGCCGACCAGCGTGACGTCGAGCTCGTTCCTCATGCCGCCACCTCCATGGCGCGTTCACTCATGCGATGTCCTTGAGGACGCGCTCGATCGCCTCCGTCACCTGCTCGTGCTCCTCCAGCATCACCATGTGGCCTGCGTCGTTGACCGGCACGAGCTCGGCTCCGGCGATGTGGCGCGCGAGCCAGCGGCTGTGGCTGAACGGCGTCATCACGTCCTTCGTCCCGCACACCACCGAGGTGCGGCAGCGCGAGATCGCGTCCAGTCCGGCCCCGAGGTCGAGCTCGACGAAGTTGTCGTAGAAGTTCAGCACCACCGTGGTGGGGGCGCGCAGGATCATCTCGTCGGCCATGTCGACGACCGACGGCTCGGCGTGAGGCCCGAAAGCCCAGCGGCGGATGATCGAGTAGCTGTTGAACTCGCGGCCCCAGTCCAGCAGCGGGGTGGCGGCCTTCACCAACGGCACGACGAAGCGCAGGCCCGGGCTGCCGCGCATGAGCTTGCCGGCGCTCGTGCTGATCAGCACGACGCCCTTCACCCGGTCGTCGAACAGCTCGGGCTCGAGCTGGGCCAGCTGCATGACGGCCATGCCGCCCATCGAGTGGCCGACGATGACCACGGGGCCCTCGGCCGCGTGCTCGTCGAGCACGCGGCGCAGGTCGTCGGCCATGTCGTGGAGCGAGGAGTTGCGCGGCCCGCTGCGTCCGGAGCGTCCGTGCGACCGCTGCTCCATGAAGACGAGGCGGGCGTGGTCGCGCAGGGCCAGGCGCTGGAAGTGCCAGGTGTCGAGGTCGCACATCCAGCCGTGCACGAAGACGATCGTCGGCGCCGGGCCGTCGTCGACCTCGACGTGGATCGGGACGTCGTCGGCGGCCGAGACGTAGGAGGAGTCGCCGCGGACCGTGCCGAACGCGACCTCCTCGCCACGTTGGAGACGGCGCTGCTCGGTCTTGCGCTTGTTGAGGATCGTCGCGGCGGCACCGGCCACCCCCGCCGCCGCGAAGGCGCCTGCGGTGGCTGCGACACGTCCTGCGACCGATGTCATCGCTCTCCTCGGTAGGTGCGGGACCAGCGCCCGGCGAGGCGCGTGACGATCTCGTAGGCGATCGTTCCGGCGGCGTCCGCCCAGTCTTGCGCGGTGGGCTCGCCGTCGTCGCCGGGCCCGAACACCGTGACCGGATCGCCGATCCGGGCGGGCCGGTCGCCCAGGTCGACGACCAGCTGGTCCATGCAGATCGTCCCACGGACGGGCGCGCGGCCGCCCGCGAACCCCACCTCCGCCCGGTTCGACGCGGTGCGGTGGATGCCCTCGCCGTAGCCGACCGGAACGAGGCCGAGGGTGGTTTCTCGGTCGGCGCTCCAGCGCCATCCGTAGGACACGGAGCTGCCCGCGGGGACCCGTTTGACGTTCGCCAGCACGGTGCGCGCGGTGAGGATCGGGCGCACGTCCGGCACGGGCACCGCGGGGTCCGGGGCGATGCCGTAGCTGGCGATGCCGAGGCGGACGAGGTCGAAGTGCGAGGACGGACGCGTCACGGCGGCGGCGGAGTTCGCGAGGTGCCGCAGGGCCGGATCGACGCCCGCCGCGGCCAGCTGGTCGACGGCGGCCCGGAACACGGCCTCCTGCTGGTCGTTCGCGGGGTGGTCGGGCTCGTCGGCGCTGGCGAAGTGCGACCAGACGCCCGTGACCTCGATCCGGCCCGCGGACTGGAGCCGCGCGGCCGCGGCCACGAGGTCGTCCCACTGGGGGCCGAAGGCGCCGTTGCGCGACAGCCCGGTGTCGACCTTGACCTGGACGCGCGGACGGTCGCCTGCAGCGGCGATGGCCTCGAGCTGGTCGACGCCGGACGCGGTGACCTCCACGTCAGCAGCGATCAGCTCGGCGAACGGCGCACCTGGCACCGCGAGCCAGCACAGCAGCGGGCCGCGGTCGCCGGCGGCACGCAGCTCGAGCGCCTCGGCCGGGGTGGCGACGCCGAGCCAGTCCACCGGGGCCTGCCGGGCCGCGCGCGCGACGGGAACCATCCCGTGTCCGTACGCGTTCGCCTTCACCACGGCCATCTGCAGCGCTCCGGGCGCGTGGGCCCGCAGCGCCGCGAGGTTGGAGCGGTACTGGTCGAGGTCGACGACGAGCTCGGCGTTGGCGCTCACGAAAGATCACCTCCCGCTCGACCTTCGTGACGGGATTCGGTCTGGCGGGCCCGATCCGGGCGAACACTGTCACAGAAGTCGTGGAGGACGGGCCGGAGCTCGCGCGCGACGTCGGAGGCCACGAGAGGGCCGCCGAGGCGCTCGGCGGCGAGCCCGTGCAGCAGCGCGCCCACCGAGCCGGCGTCGAAGGAGTCGAGCCCGGTGGCGAGCAGCGAGCCGATGAACCCCGCCAGCACGTCGCCCGAGCCGGCCGTGCCCAGCCATGGGGTGCCGGTGAGGTTCACCCGCAGGCGCCCGTCGGGAGCGGCGATGACCGTGCGCGGCCCCTTGAGCAGCACCGTGGCGTTCCACCGTGCGGCCGCCTCGCGGGCGTGGCGCAGCGGGTCGGCCTCGACGGCCTCTCGGTCGGTGCCGAGGACCGCGGCGAGCTCGCCGGCGTGCGGCGTCAGGAGGGCGTCGACCTCGAAGGAGTCGGGCAGGTGGTGCAGCGCCGTCGCGTCCACGACCACCGGCACGCCGTCGCCGAGCGCGGCGGCCAGGGGCGCGGGGGTGTCCTCGCCGCCCGACCCGACCACCCAGGCCTGGACCCGGCCGCGGCGGGCGACGATCTCGGGCGCGCGGTCGACGACGCGGCGCGCGAGCTCCTGCGCGCCGACGAAGCGGATCATGCCCGCCGGACCGGCCTGGGCACCCGCGACGCACAGGTGGGCGGCACCGGCGTACTGCGGGGAGCCGGCGCGGACTCCGAGCACGCCACGCGTGTACTTGTGGGCGTCGCGGCCCGGCACGATCGCATCGCGGAACCGGGCACCGTCGCCCGGCCCGAGTGACTCGAGGGCGGGCTCCGCGGCGAGGTCGAGTCCGATGTCGACGACCCGCACGTCGCCGGCCAGGTCGGCCGCCGGACCGGCCAGCAGGCCGTACTTGGCGGTGGCGAAGGTGACCGTGACGTCGGCACGGACCGCGGGCCCGTCGAGCCGGCCGTCGTCGACGCCGATGCCCGACGGCACGTCGACGGCCACCACGAAGGGCCGCTCGCGCTCGATCCACTGCGCCCACGCCGCCGCCGTGCCCTCGAGCCCGGGGCGCGCGCCGATGCCGAAGATCGCGTCGACGACGAAGCGGTGGCCCTCGGGACCCTCGACCACGCGGGCGCCGGCCTCGCGCGCGGCCTCCAGCCCGGCTGCGTGGACCGCCGACGGGTCGAGCAGGCACAGGTTGACCCGCCGGCCCTCGCGGCACCAGTGCGCGGCGGCGAACAGCGCGTCGCCGCCGTTGTTGCCCGGGCCGACCAGGACGACGAGCGGCTCGTGGGCGGGCACGACCTGCGCCACCCGGTGCGCCAGTGCCGTGGCGGCGTGCTGCATGAGGGCGTCCCAGCCCTGCTGGGCGGCGGCGACCTCCTCCGCCGCGCGCACCTGCGCGACGGTGTGGGCGGTCAGCATCGGATCACTCGACCGTGACGGACTTGGCCAGGTTGCGCGGCTGGTCGACGTCGTGACCCAGCAGCTCGGCCAGCTCGCCGGCGAAGATCTGCAGCGGCACGGTGGCCACGAGGGGCTGGAGCAGGGTGGGCGTCCTCGGCAGCCGGATCACCACGTCCGCGAAGGGCACGACCGAGTCGTCGCCGTCCTCGACCAGGACGATCGTGTAGGCACCGCGGGCCCGCACCTCCTGGATGTTGCTGACGATCTTCTCCTGCAGCTGGTCGCGGGCCCGGGGCGGCACGACGACGAACATCGGCAGGCCCTTCTCGACCAGGGCGATCGGACCGTGCTTGAGCTCGCCGGCCGCGAAGCCCTCCGCGTGCACGTAGGCCAGCTCCTTGAGCTTCAGCGCGCCCTCGAGCGCCACGGGGTAGCCCACGTGACGGCCCAGGAACAGGAACGAGCGCCGGTCGACGAGGTCGGCGGCGAGCTTGCGCACCTGGTCGCCCTCGTCGAGCATCCGCTGCACCTTCGCGGGAATCGCGTGCAGCTCGTCGATGACGTGGCTGATCTCGTCGCCGTACTTCGCGCCCTTGACCTGCGCGAGGTAGAGACCGAGCAGGTAGCAGGCGACCATCTGCGACAGGAAGCCCTTGGTGGAGGCGACCGCGATCTCGGGACCCGCGTGCGTGTAGATCACCGCGTCGGACTCGCGCGGGATCGTGGAGCCGTTGGTGTTGCAGATCGACAGCACCCGGGCGCGCTGCTGGCGCGCGTACCGGATGGCCATCAGGGTGTCCATGGTCTCGCCCGACTGGCTGATCGCCACGACCAGCGTGGAGCGGTCGATGATCGGGTCGCGGTAGCGGAACTCCGACGCGAGCTCGACCTCGCACGGGATGCGGGTCCAGTGCTCGATCGCGTACTTGGCCACGAGGCCGGCGTAGGAGGCCGTGCCGCACGCGATGACGATGATCTTGTCGATCTCGCGCAGCTCGTCGTCGGAGAGGCGCATCTCGTCGAGCTGGAGGCGGCCGTCGGTGCCGACGCGGCCGAGGAGGGTGTCCGCGACCGCCTTGGGCTGCTCGTCGATCTCCTTGGCCATGAACCACTCGTAGCCGCCCTTCTCGGCGGCGGTGACGTCCCAGTCGACGGTGTAGGCGGTGGTGGGGGCCTCGTGGCCGTCGAAGTCGGTGACCTCGATCGAGTCGGCGGTGATCGTGACGACCTGGTCCTGGCCCAGCTCGATGGCCTCGGCCGTGTAGTCGATGAACGCGGCCACGTCGGAGCCGAGGAAGTTCTCCCCGTCACCCCGACCGACCACGAGCGGGGAGTTGCGGCGGGCGCCCACGACGACGCCGGGGTTCAGGGCGTCGGCGAACACGAGGGTGAACGCGCCCTGCAGCTGCCGGCACACGGCGCGCACGGCGTCGGGGAGGTCTGCGGTCTGCTGCAGCTCGCGGTGCAGGAGGTGGGCGACGACCTCGGTGTCGGTCTCGGACGCGAACTCGTAGCCGGCGCCCTCGAGTTCGTCGCGCAGGACCATGAAGTTCTCGATGATGCCGTTGTGCACGACGGCGACCCGCTCGCCCGGGTCGAGGTGAGGGTGGGCGTTCGCGTCGGTGGGGCCGCCGTGGGTGGCCCAGCGGGTGTGGCCGATGCCGGTGGTGGAGGCCGGCAGCGGGTGCTCGGACAGCTCGGCGTCGAGGTTCGCGAGCTTGCCCGCCTTCTTCGCCCAGGCGATCTTGTCACCGTCGACGACGCCGACTCCGGTGGAGTCGTAGCCGCGGTATTCCAGCCGTCGCAGACCGCCCATCACGACGTCCAACGCCTGACGATGGCCCACGTATCCGACGATTCCACACATGGGTTCAGGGTACCGACTGAGCGGTGGGCGAGGTCGCTGGCAACAATGGTCGGTATGTCACGGGACCCGTCCCCCTACGTGGAGCTCGAGCGCTCGGCGTGGGCCGAGCTCGCACGCGATGCCGTCCAGCCGATGTCCCGCGAGGAGATCGAGCGCGTCCGAGGCCTGGGCGAGGAGCTCGATCTCGAAGAGGTGCAGCAGGTCTACGTGCCCCTGACGCAGCTGATCAGCCTGCGCGTGCGGCTGGCCGAGGCGCTCTACCGGGCCACCGAGCGGTTCCTCGGCGACCCCCAGCCCGACCGCGTGCCGTTCATCATCGGCCTGGCCGGATCGGTCGCGGTGGGCAAGTCCACCACCGCGCGCCTGCTGCGCGACCTGCTGGCCCAGCACGACGACCACGCGCACGTCGCCCTCGTGACCACCGACGGCTTCCTGCTGCCGAACGCCGAGCTCGAGCGGCGCGGCATCATGCACCGCAAGGGCTTCCCCGAGTCGTACGACCGCAAGGCGCTGCTGCGCTTCGTGATGCAGGCCAAGAGCGGCGCCGAGCACATCGAGGCTCCGGTCTACGACCACCTCACCTACGACCGCACCGACGAGACCGTCTCGTTGAAGCGCCCCGACATCCTCATCGTCGAGGGCCTCAACGTCCTCGCTCCCCCACGGACCCGCGGCGACGGCTCGCCCGGGCTGGCGATCAGCGACTTCTTCGACTTCTCGGTCTACGTCGACGCCAACAGCCGCGACATCCGGCGCTGGTACATCAGCCGCTTCCTGCGGCTGCGCGAGACCGCCTTCGCCGATCCCGCGTCGTACTTCCACCGCTACAGCACCCTGACCGACTCCGAGGCCGTCATGCGCGCCGAGGAGCTCTGGGACACGATCAACTGGCCGAACCTGCGCGAGAACGTGGCCACCACCCGCGGCCGCGCCGACCTCGTGCTGCGCAAGTCGGCCGATCACACCGTCGAGTGGGTCCGGCTCCGCAAGCTCTGACCGCCCCCTGGGTCAGCCGAGGTGCTTGACCCACTGGTCGGCCCACGCGCTGGCGCGGTAGCCGAGGTCCTCGTTGACGGCGATCATGTGGTCGTTCTGGGCGTCGTTCCAGGTCACGACGCGGCGGCGGCCGGCCATCTGGTCGCTGGCCTCGCGCATGGCCTGCTGCTTGAGCGAGAAGCCGAGCCCGTGGCCTCGGTGCTCGGGCAGCACGAGCGTGTCCCACTGGTAGACCTCGGGCGTCCCGTGCGGGAACAGCAGCTGCGTGTGGCCGGCGAGCGTGCCGTCGGGCGCGACCGCCACCACGGTCTGGGCGACCCGGTGCTGGCGCTTCCACTGGTCGACCTCGTGCAGCAGGCGGTCGGGGTCCCAGTACTCGTTCTCCAGCTGCGTCTCGCCGGACGGGGCCTCCTGGTTGAGCAGCGCGCGCAGGTGCGCGTACTGCTCGAGCCACTGCTGCGGCGGGGCGCCCCGCCACGCGGTCAGGGTGTACCCGTCCCGCGGTTCGGCGGGCGGCACGTCGGCCGGCAGGGCCAGCTCGCGCTGGACCAGCTGCGTGTCGAACCGGTAGCCACGAGCCAGCATGAACTCACGACCGGACCCGGTCTCGTCCTCGATCGGACGCAGCGTCTCGGTGAGGACCTGGTCGCGGCCGTCCTCCGCCACGCGCAGCTCGAGGCGCTCCAGCAGGGCGGTGCCGTGGCCCCGCCGGCGCAGCTCGGGCGGGACCCACACCTCCGCGAACGCGGTGGTGGCGTTGTCACGCTCGGGCAGCTCGGCCAGCGCCACCGCGACGACGGTCTCACCGTCGCGCAGCAGCAGGGAGTCGCAGCGGGTGTACGCGTCGCCGATGAGCAGCACCCGCAGCTCGTCGGCCGACCACGGCTGGTCGATGTAGCGCTCGTTGGACCGCAGGTAGACGTCGTGGAACTCCACGAAGCTGCCGTGGTCGGTGGGATCGAGCACGTCGATGGTCACGCTCATTCGGGCATTCTCGCACCGAAGCACGAGCGCGGACAGCCTCAGATCGCGCGGGTGAGGAAGACGCTGTTCGGGTCGAGCGCGTAGTCGGCGAACGGCTCGCACGGCTCGAACCCGTGCCGGACGTAGAGGCGCCGGGCGGGCGCGAAGTACGGCTGGGTCCCGGTCTCGAGACTCAGCCGGGTGAAGCCGCGGTCGCGGGACGCCCGCACGAGGTGCTCGAGCAGCGTGGTGGCGACACCACGGCCGCGGGCGAGCGCCGAGGTGCGCATCGACTTGATCTCGCCGTGCCCGGACCCGAGGTCCTTGAGCGCTCCGCAGCCCAGCAGCCGGCCCTCCTCGCGAGCGGTCCAGAAGCTGATCGCCTCGTGGCGCAGCGCGTCGAGGTCGAGGGCGTGCACGCTCTCGGCGGGACTGGTGGCGAACATGTCGGTGAGGTGCTCGGACAGCAACGCCCGGACGTCGTCGCGTTCGAGCCCGCCCGGCTCCACGGTGACCACGGTCAGAGTGCGAGGGTCGTGCGGACGACGCCGGCGAGGTGGTCGGCGATCTCCTGGGCCTCCTCGGCGGTGGGCGCCTCGACCATCACGCGCACGAGCGGCTCGGTGCCCGAGGGACGCAGCAGCACGCGTCCGGAGTCGCCCAGCTTCGCCTCGGCGGCCGCGACCTCGGCCAGCAGGCCCTCGTGGCTGGCCGCACCGTCGCGGTCGACGCCACCGACGTTGAGGAGCACCTGCGGCAGCCGCTGCATCGCCGAGGCCAGCTCGGACATCGTGCGGCCCGTGGAGGCCATCTCGGCGGCCAGCTGGAGCGCGGTGAGGGTGCCGTCGCCGGTGGTGGCGTAGCGGCTCATGATGACGTGGCCGGACTGCTCGCCGCCCAGCGTGTAGCCCCCGGCGCGCATCTCCTCGAGCACGTAGCGGTCGCCGACCGCCGTGCGCAGGACGGTGATGCCGGCAGCATCCATCGCGCGGGTGAAGCCGACGTTGCTCATCACCGTGGCCACGACCGTGTCGTCGACCAGCAGGCCCTCGCGCTTGCCGCGCAGGGCCAGGATGGCGAGGATCTGGTCGCCGTCGACGACCTCGCCGAACTGGTCGACTGCCAGGCAGCGGTCGGCGTCGCCGTCGAACGCGAAGCCGACGTCGGCCCTGCGCTCCACGACCACGCGACGCAGGTCGTCCAGGTGCGTGGAGCCGCAGCGCTCGTTGATGTTGAGACCGTCGGGCTCGGCGTGGATCGCGATGACCTCGGCGCCCGCCCGGGCGAAGGCGTCGGGGGCCGCCTCGTGGGTGGCGCCGTTCGCGCAGTCGAGGACGACACGCATCCCGTCGAGGCGGGTGGGCAGGGTGTCGAGCAGGTGGCGGACGTAGGCGCCGAGTCCGGCGTGGCTGTCACCGACGCGACCCACGTCGGCGCCCGTGGGCCGGTCCCACGGCTCCTCGAGGCGCTGCTCGATGGCGGCCTCGATCGCGTCGTCGAGCTTGACCCCGCCGCGTGCCAGGAACTTGATGCCGTTGTCGGGCATCGGGTTGTGGCTGGCGGAGATCATGACGCCCATGTCGGCCTCGAGGAACGCGGTCAGGTAGGCCGCACCGGGGGTGGGCACCACGCCGAGGCGGTGGACGTCGACCCCCGCAGACGCCAAACCCGCGACCACCGCGGCCTCCAGGAATTCTCCGGAGGCGCGGGTGTCGCGGGCGACGACTGCCGTGGGGCGCTGGTCGGCGAAGGCACCGGCCTCGCCGAGGACGTGGGCCGCGGCGACCGAGAGGTCGACCGCGAGCTCGGCGGTCAGGTCCCGATTGGCCAGACCCCGAACGCCATCGGTACCGAAGATCCGGCCCATACGCGCCGGCAGATCAGCGCTTGCTGTACTGCGGCGCCTTGCGGGCCTTCTTGAGTCCAGCCTTCTTGCGCTCCTTGATCCGCGAGTCGCGGGTCAGGAGGCCGGCCTTCTTCAAGGTGGGTCGGTTGACGTCGACGTCGATCGCGTTGAGCGAACGGGCCACACCGAGGCGCAGCGCGCCGGCCTGGCCGGTCATGCCGCCACCGCTGACGCGAGCGATCACGTCGAAGGAGTCCAGCAGGCCGGTGACGGCCAGCGCCTCCTTGGCGATCTGCTGGTGCAGCTTGTTCGGCAGGTGCTCCTCGAGCGGCTTGCCGTTGACGGTCCAGACGCCGGTGCCGGGAACGATGCGAACCCGGGCCACGGCCTCCTTGCGACGGCCGGTCGCCGACCCGGGGGCGATGATCGACTTGATCTCGCCGGCCGCGGCAGCGCCGGAGGACTCCGACGTGTAGGCGACACCCTCGGAGTTGGTGGTGTACTCGGTCTCTTCGGTGGTGGTCTCAGCCACGATGAACCTGCTTCTCGCTTACTGGGAGATCTGCGTGATCTCGAACGGCTGGGGCTTCTGGGCGGCATGCGGGTGATCCGGGCCGGCGTAGACCTTCAGCTTCGTGATGAGCTGACGGCCGAGGCGGTTCTTGGGGAGCATGCCACGCACCGACTTCTCGATCGCCTTGCGGGCGTCCTTGTCGAGCAGGTCGCCGTAGGCGATCTGCTTCAGGCCGCCCGGGTAACCGCTGTGGCGGTAGACGTTCTTGTCGGTGCGCTTGTTGCCCGACAGCGCGACCTTGTCGGCGTTGATGATGATGACGAAGTCACCACCGTCGACATGGGGCGCGTAGGTGGGCTTGTGCTTGCCACGCAGAAGGGTCGCCGCGGCAACCGAGAGACGGCCCAGGACAATGTCCTGGGCATCGATGACGTGCCACTGACGGGTGATGTCAGCAGGCTTCGGGCTGTACGTACGCACGGCGTGACCTTCTCGCTGCAAATCGAAATCTGTGAAGTCGGGACTCGCGTTGTCGGGCACGGTGACATGCCGCAACACAACGACTGCCCAGATTACCCGCCCGGACCCGCGCGGGTCAAAACGGGTCACCAGAACGTGACCCTGCTCTCGCGCGAGAGTCCGGGGGACACTAGGTTGGAGTGGGTCGCTCACCCCCGCGGCCGTTACTTCTCTGACGTCACAGGAGACCCGAATCGTGACCGACAAGCAGACGCTGACCATTCGTGACAACCGCTCCGGCGAGGACTACGAGGTCGAGATCACCGACGGCAGCATCCGCGCCGCGGACCTGGGCAAGATCGGCAAGTCCGACGACGACCCGGGCCTGGCCGTCTACGATCCGGGCTTCACCAACACCGCCTCCACGCGCAGCGCCGTCACCTACATCGACGGCGAGAAGGGCATCCTCGAGTACCGGGGCTACCCCATCGAGCAGCTCGCGGAGTCCTCCACCTACCTGGAGGTCGCCTACCTGCTCATCCACGGCGAGCTGCCCACGAAGGAGCAGCACGACCAGTGGGTGCACGAGATCACCTTCCACACGTTCGTGCACGAGAACCTCAAGAGCCAGCTGCAGGGCTTCCGCTACGACGCGCACCCCATGGGCATGCTGCTGTCGAGCGTCGGCGCCCTGTCGACGTTCTACCCCGAGGCCCGCAACATCAAGGACCCGCAGATCCGCCACGAGCAGATCGTGCGCATGATCGCGAAGATGCCGACGCTCGGTGCCTGGTCCTTCCGCCACGCGCAGGGCAAGCCGTACGTCTACCCCGACAACGACCTGTCGTACACCGAGAACTTCCTCTCGATGCTGTTCCGGATGAGCGAGCCGAAGTACGACCCGGACCCGCGCCTGGCCAAGGCCCTCGAGGTGCTGTTCATCCTGCACGCCGATCACGAGCAGAACGCCTCCACCAACGCGGTGCGCTCGGTGGGCTCCAGCCAGGTCGACCCGTACTCGGCCGTCACCGCCGGCATCGCGGCCCTGTACGGCCCGCTGCACGGTGGCGCCAACGAGGCCGTCCTGAAGATGCTCAAGCGCATCAAGACCAAGGAGAACGTCCCGGCGTTCATCGAGGGCGTCAAGAACGGCGACGAGCGCCTCATGGGCTTCGGCCACCGGGTCTACAAGAACTACGACCCGCGCGCCACGATCATCAAGAAGGCGTGCGACGACGTCTTCGAGGTCACCGGCGTCAACCCGCTGCTCGAGGTCGCCCAGGAGCTGGAGAAGATCGCGCTCGAGGACGAGTACTTCGTCAAGCGCAAGCTCTACCCGAACGTCGACTTCTACTCCGGCCTGATCTACGAGGCGCTGCAGTTCCCGCCGGAGATGTTCACGGTGCTGTTCGCCATCCCCCGCACGTCGGGCTGGCTGGCGCAGTGGCTCGAGCTCGTCGACGACCCGGAGCAGAAGATCGCCCGTCCCAAGCAGATCTACACCGGCGGGCGCCAGCTGGACTTCGTCCCGGCCAGCGAGCGCTGGAAGTGAGCTGAAGCAGCAACGGCGAAGGCCGCGAGCCCCTCGGGGTTCGCGGCCTTCGCCGTTCCTGCGGGTGGATCAGAGGCGCTCGAGCAGCAGCGACTGGGCGACACGTCCCACGGGTCCGGTGAGGTCGTGGAGCACGGCGGAGCTCAGGCCCACGCCGTCGCGCCCGATCGACGACTCGGCCACGAGCCCGGTCCAGACCCCGGCGGGCCGATCGGCGAGGTGCACCGTCAGCTCGGTGTTCATGAAGACCCAGTCCCGCGGGTCCAGCCTCGAGCCGACGCCGCTGGCCGCGTCGGCGATCGCGATGGACCGCTCGAGCTCGTCGTCGTCCTCGCCCGCGACGAGCGGGTAGGGCATCGAGGCCCACGCCACGGCAGGACCGTCGATCCGGCCGATCTGCGTGCGCACGGCCCACTCCAGCGAGCCCACGAAGCCGCGGCGCCAGCTGGCCGGCACTCCGAGCTCGCCGTGATCCAGCTCCTGCTGCGTCGGCGCGGCGATCGGCGCCTCCGGCACGTGAACGACATCGGTGGAGTCGGCGGTGCGCAACCACCAGGCGGAGGCCTGCGCCACCGGCCGCCCTCCTTGCGATGCGACCGCCGACAGCAGGGAGATCTTCCGGCCGGGCCGCGCGATCGACGCCGAGACCTCGATCGGGGCCATCAGGACCGGGCCGAGGATCTCGACCGTGGTCCGGGCGATGCGACCGGGAACGGACTGCGGCAGCCGCCGCATCGACCGCGTCAGGACCGCGCCGACCGGGCCGCCGTGCTGGAGGTCGTCGCTCCACGGGCTGCCCGCGGCCGCCGTGGGCGCGAAGACCTCCCGCACCCGGCCGTGCTCGTCCTGCCCGCGGTCGGCGAGCTCGTAGCACCCGACCGGGACGTCGTCAGTTCTCACGGACCAGAGCCTCCTGCACGACGTGGCACACCTGGGCGTCGGCGTCGCCGAACACGGCCGCCTCGACCAGGGCGCGGCCGTCGTGGGCCGTGGGACTGGCGTGCTCGAACAGCAGCCACTCGTCGGCGCGGGCCGGGCGGTGGAACCACAGCGTGTGGTCGAGGGAGACCGCGCTCCACCGTTCGGCCAGGGAGCGCTCGTGACCGGCGCGGTGGCCGTGCGGGGCGACGGCCATCGACATCAGCATGAGGTCGCTGACGTAGCCGATGGCGGCCTGGTGCAGGAGCGGGTCGTCGCCCAGGTCCTCGGTGACGCGCATCCAGATGTTCTGGACCGGGGCCGCCGAGTGCGGCGGCGCGACGGGGTCCTCCGGCGCGACCCGCACCTCGACCGTGCTGAATCCCTCCCAGTACTCCCCCAGCCCGCCGTCGTGCTCCGCGAGCACCCGCAGGTCGGTGCTGGCCTCGGCGGCCGCACTGAGCGGGGGCCTGCGGGAGTGTGCGAGCCCGTCACGCGGCTCCACGAGGGAGATCGTCGAGCGGCACACCAGGCGGTCGTCCTGCACGGCATCGACGACGCGCGTGGAGAACTGGCGCCCGTCGCGCAGCCGCTCCACCTCGAAGCGGATCGGCCGGTCGGAGCGGCCCGGTCGCAGGAAGGTGGTGTGGAGGGAGTTCACGAGCCGGCCCTCGTCGACGGAGCGGCCCGCCGCGATGATCGACTGGGCGACCAGCTGGCCGCCGTAGAGCTGCGGCAGCGGCACGCCGTCGCCGTGGCCGATCCAGACGTCGTCACCCGCCCCGCCCAGGTCGAGGATCGACCCGAGCGAGGCCACCGACGTGGTCACCCCTTCGGCTCCGACGCCACCTTGCGCGGCGGGCGGGGGAAGAACCCGCTGGTGCGCGCGACGTAGGCGTCGAACTCCGGGCCGCGCTTGCGGCGCATCCCCTTCTCGGTGAGCTTCGCGCCGCTGAAGGTGGTGAGCAGCCACGTCATGAGGATCGGCGAGAACACCGTCAGCACGCCCCACGGGGAGCCGAGCGTCAGCAGGAACAGGCCCACCCACACGCACGCGTCACCGAAGTAGTTCGGGTGACGGGTCCAGGCCCACAGGCCCCGGTCCATCAGCTTGCCGGCGTTCGCCGGGTCGGCCTTGAAGCGTGAGAGCTGCCAGTCGCCGACGGCCTCGAAGAGGAAGCCGATCGTCCAGATGGCGATGGCGACGACCACGAGGGCGTCGACGCCGCGCGACACGTAGACCGCGAACTGCACGGGGATCGAGACGACCCACGCGAGCACGGCCTGCATGCCGTAGATCTTCTTGACGAGGAACGGGATCAGCGGGCGGCCCTTGCGGGAGCGCAGCAGCGCCGTGTAGCGCGGGTCCTCGCCCTTGCCGATGTTCCGCCTGCCGATGTAGAGACCCAGGCGCAGTCCCCAGATCGCGGTCAACAGCACCACGATGAGACGTCGGGTGTCGTCGCCGTCGGAGCCGGCCGACATCAGCCAGGACACCACGGCGATCACGACGAACGCCGGGCCCCACGTGATGTCGATGATGGAGTGGTCGTTCACGCGCTGGGCGATCGCCATGACGATCGCGAAGAACACCACGACGGCCACGGCCGTGACCAGCAGGTTGAGGGCGAAGTCGCCCCAGGGGTAGTCGTACATCGGTCCTCTTCTTAGTGGGTGCTCGCGGCGAGATCCGCGGCGAGGCTCTGGAAGGCGTCCTGGGCGTGGGTGAACGTGTGCGGGTCCCTCGCGCGGGAGTCGGCGAGCAGCCGCTCGAGGGTGGCCGGGTCGAGGGACTCGGAGGCGTCGTAGCCGACGGTCCCCCACTCGACGGCGTCGGCGGCGCGCAGCGCGGAGCCGGCGGCGACGACGACCTGGCCGTTGATCGTGCTCTCCGGCGAGGCCAGGGCGGTCACGAGCGGGGCGACGAGGTCGGAGCGCATGCGGTCGGCATGGCGCGGATCCATCCCGGCCTCGGTCATCTGGGTCGTGGCGTACGGAAGCACGACGTTGGTGAGCACGTTCTTGCCGGCCCCCTCGACGGCGGCCGTGCGGCCGAAGGCGATCACGGCGCCCTTGCTGGCGGCGTAGGCCGACACCGTGGTCTCGCCGTGCAGGCCGGCGGTGGAGGCGATCAGCACGAGCCGTCCGAACCCGGCGCCGCGCATGTGCGCCATCGCCGCGGCGGCGGGCAGCACCGTGCCGGTCACGTTGATGTCGAGCACCTGGCCGAAGCTCTCGGCGGTGGTCTTGTGCGCCATCTGCGGCGCGCTGACGGCGGCACTGGTCACGAGCACGTCGAGCCGGCCGAAGCTCTCGAGCGCGGTGGCCACGAGGCGCTCGCCGATGGCGGGGTCGGCCACGTCGTCGTGGTTGGCCACGGCGCGTCCACCCAGGGCCTGGATCTCGGCGACCACGTGGTCGGCCGGGCCCAGCCCGTCGGCGTCGACCTGCCGGTTGCGGTTGTTGACCACGACGGCCGCTCCCGCGCGGGCCAGGTCCAGGGCGAACGCCCGCCCCAGGCCCTTGCCGCCACCGGTGACCACGGCGACCCGGCCGTCCAGAACTCGACTCATGAATCCTCACTTCGACTGATAGAGATACTCCGTTAGTTGTAGTACGGTGTGACGCAGATGACAAGTCCCCACGCGGGGAGCCGCACGACTTCGAGGAACGGCCGATGACCGACGGGGGACCCACGCTGCTCGAGCCGGGCGGCACGAACGCCGTCGGACGCATGCTGGGCATCCTCGGCGACGAGTGGTCACTGCTGCTCCTGGGCCACTCGTCCCGCGGGCTGACCAGGTACGGCGAGTTCCGCCGCGCCATGCCGATCTCGAACTCCGTGCTGACCCACCGACTGACCCAGCTGGCCGAGCACGGCCTGCTCGATCGGCGCATCTACCGGACCAACCCACTGCGTGCCGAATACCTGCCGACCGCCCGCAGCCGCACGCTGTGGCCCATGATGCTGGCCATCTGGGAGTGGGAGCGCCGCTGGACCGGACCCGCCGGCGAGGCCCTCCCCCGTCGCCGCCACGACACGTGCGGCGCCGAGTTCGCTCCCCTGCTGACGTGCCGAGCGTGCGGCGCCCCGGTCGAGGCCCGCGACATCCGCGCGGCCTGGGGACCCAGCGGCGGCTGGGAGCGATCGGTTCCCGCGTCCTCCACGCGCCGGCGACCGGACTCGGTCACCGTCTCCCCGCAGTACCCCCAGACCCTGGAGATCTTCGGGAACCGGTGGTCCTCGGCCCTGATCGGCGCGGCGTTCCGCGGCATGGTCCGGTTCAGCGAGTTCGAGTCCGCCCTCGGCGCTCCCCCCACGCTGATCGCCGAGCGACTGCGCGCGTTCTGCGCCCTCGGCGTGCTGGAGTCCCGCCAGCACGCCCGCCACCCCGGGCGCCCCGAGTACCACCTGACCGACAAGGGACGGGCCTTCTTCCCCATCACGGCCCTGTCCCTGCACTGGGCCCAGAAGTGGTTCGTCTCGCCCGAGGGACCGGCGCTCGTCCAGACCCACGCGGCGTGCGGGCAGGACTTCCTCGCGCACCTGGCCTGCGACCAGTGCCGGCAGCCGTTGCGCACGGGCACCATCACGATCGTCCCGGTCATCGAGGACCGGACCACACATGAAGGAACAGCATGAACGGAGCACGCACCGTCGCGGACCTCCTCCGCGCGAGCAGCCGGTCGTACCGCGACTCGTCCGCGATCGTCGGAGAGGGACGGACCGTCACCTACGGCGAACTCGACACCCGCACCAACCAGGTCGCGTCAGGCCTGCGGGCCCACGGCCTCGGGCGCGGCGACCGCGTCGCTTACCTCGCCCGCAACGGCACGGAGTTCTGGGAGCTCTTCTTCGGCACGGCGAAGTCCGGCCCCGCCGTGGTGCCGCTGAACTTCCGCCTGTCCGCCGACGAGATCGCCTGGATCCTGTCGGACGCGGAGCCGTCGGTCCTCGTCGTGGAGGACCACCTCACCGACCTCGTGCCGGCCGACTTCGACGGGCTGCGCCTGGTCTTCAGCCAGGAGGGCGAGCCGACCGTCCCGCAGGGCTGGGTCGCGTACGAGCAGTGGCTCGCGCAGCAGTCCACGACCGACCCGGCGCAGGACGTGAGCGGCGACGACCTGCTGTCGCTCATGTACTCCTCCGGCACCACGGGCAAGCCGAAGGGCGTCACCACCACGTCCGACGCGATGCTGGCCGCGGTCGCCGCGTTCGCCGCGCAGTTCGAGGTCGGGCCCGACACGGTGAGCCTCGTGCCGACGCCGTACTACCACATCGCCGCGGGCGGCTGGTCGCTCATCTCGCTGGCCCACGGCGGCCGGATCATCCAGTTCATCGAGGTGACGCCGCAGAGCATGCTGGGCCTGCTCGTCGGCCATCGCGCGACGCACGTGATCATGGTCCCGACCGTCATGCAGATGGTGATCTCCAACCCCCAGGCCGCCGCGGCGGACTACTCCAGCGTCGAGCACCTGGTCTACGGCGGCTCCCCGATCTCGGAGACCGTCATGCTCGGCACGCAGGAGATCTTCGACGCCAAGCTCTCGCAGAGCTACGGCCTCACCGAGACCATCGGCGTGACCACGATCCTGCGTCCCGAGGACCACGTCACCGGCCCCGAGAGCAAGCTGCAGTCCGCCGGTCGCGCCGTGCCCGGCATCGAGATCCGGACCGTCGACGGCGAGGGCAAGGACGTCCCCACGGGCGAGGTCGGCGAGGTCGTCGTCCGCGGCGCCATGGTGACCCGCTCGTACTGGCGCCGGCCCGACGCCACGGAGGCCTCGTTCTTCGACGGCGACTGGTTCCGCACCGGGGACGCCGGCTACCTGGACGCCGACGGCTACCTGTTCCTCAAGGACCGGCTGAAGGACATGATCGTCACCGGCGGGGAGAACGTGTACCCCGCCGAGGTCGAGAACGTCCTCATGGCGCACCCCGCCGTGCAGGAGGTCGCCGTCATCGGCATCCCGTCGCAGCGCTGGGGCGAGACGCCGCACGCCGTCGTGGTGACGCGGCAGGGCGAGTCCGTCACGCCCGAGGAGCTCATCGCGTTCACGCGCGAGCACCTGGCCCACTTCAAGTGCCCCACCTCCGTCGAGGTGATCGAGATGCTTCCCCGTAATCCCTCGGGGAAGATCCTCAAGCGAGAGCTGCGCGCGCCCCACTGGGCCGCCGCAGAAAGGACCATCGGATGACCAGCCCCTTCCCGATCCTGCGCCAGGTCGTCATCGGCGCCCGTGACCTCGAGGCGACCAGCCGCGAGCTGCGCGAGACCTTCCACCTCGAGCCCGGCTTCGCCGATCCGCTCCTGGAGGAGATGCACCTCGCGGACGAGACCATCCCCGTCGGGCCCGAGGCCCACCTGGAGCTGGTCGGTCCGCTGAGCGACCGCGCCTCCATCAACGCCTGGCTGGACCGTGTCGGCGGGACGTCGGGGTACTGCATCTCGGTCCAGGTCCCCGATCTCGATCCGCACCTCGCGGCGATCGAGGCCGCCGGCGTGCGCCTGGCCATCCAGGCCGAGGCCTACGGGCGCCGGATCGTCCAGCTGCATCCCGGCGACATGGGACTGCTGGTCGAGCTCGACGAGATCCCCGACGCTGACGAGTGGTTCTGGGACCACCTCGAGCACCCGCCGTCGCCCGACCCGTGGATCGACGACGTGGTGGGGATCGACCTGGCCACGCCCGACCCGCAGGGCCGGGCCGAGCGTTGGGCCGCGGTGTTCCGGGTGCCCGTGCTGGAGAAGGACGGGCACCCGGTCATCGAGCTCGGCACGCGGACCGTGCGCTTCGTCCAGGACGAGGCACCGCGGATGAGCGCCATCGACGTGCGGGCGACCCCCGCCGGCGCCGGCCTGCCCGAGGCCATCGAACTCGGCCGCGTCACGCTGCGGGTCCTGCGGGACTGAGCGGGACCGGACGAAGGGGCGGGACCGCATCCGGTCCCGCCCCTTCGCACGTCCTCAGCGGCCCGCGAACTCCTCGCGCAGCCGCACCTTCTGCAGCTTGCCGCTCGCGTTGAGCGGCAGCGCCTCGACGAACGCCACGTCGGTGGGGCACTTGAAGTGCGCCAGGTGCTCGCGCGCCCACTCGATCAGCGACTCGGCGGTCAGCGCCTCGCCGTCGGCTCCCGCGGCGCGCACGACGATCGCGAGGGGCGACTCGCCCCACCGCTGCGACGGGACTCCGATCACCGCCACCTGGGCGACGCCCGGGTGGCCGGTCAGGACGCTCTCGACCTCGGCGGGGTACACGTTCTCGCCGCCGGTCACGATCATGTCCTTCAGCCGGTCGTGCAGGTACAGGTAGCCGTCGGCGTCCATCGATCCCCCGTCGCCGGTGTGCAGCCACCCGTCCGCGTCGATCGCGGCCGCGGTGTCCTCGGGGCGCCTCCAGTAGCCCTTCATCACGTTGCCGCCGCGCACGATGACCTCGCCGCGCTCGCCCGGCGGCAGGTCAGCCCCCGTGGCGGGGTCGACGATGCGCACCTCGTTGTTGCCCTCGACCCGTCCCACCGACCGCAGTCGGTGCACGGTCGCGGGAGTCGGCCGATGGTCCTGCGGCCCCAGCAGGGCGACGCCGCCGGTTGACTCGGTGAGCCCGTAGCCCTGGTAGAAGCCGCAGCCGAACACCTCGGTCGCGTCGCGCAGCACCGGCTCGGGCATGGGGGCGCCGCCGTACATGATCCAGCTGAGGGTGCCCCAGTGGGCGTCGCGCACCTCCGGCAGGCCCAGCAGGAACTGGATCACGGTCGGCACCATCACCGCGTGGCTCACCCGGTGCTCCCGCAGGATCCGGCACAGGTCCGCGGGGCCGTCGGGGTTCAGCATGAGCAGGGTCGCGCCCTTCAGGTGCGCCATGAGCGCGAGCCCGAAGCCCGTGACGTGGAAGAACGGGACGGGTGCGAGGGCCACGCTGTCGGCGTCGAACCCGACCACGGCGAGCGGCCCGGCGAGGGCCGAGCTGAGGTTCCGGCCGCTCAGCTCGATGCCCTTGGGGCGCCCGGTCGTCCCGGACGTGTAGAACATCAGCGCGGTGTCCTCGGGGTCGCGGGCGTGACCCGGATCCACCGCGGGATGCCCAGCGCGCCACGCGTCGAGGACGGCGAAGCCGGGGTGCGGGACCTCCGTGAGGACACACTCCACGCCCGTTCCCGCGATCGTCTCGGCGTGGATCTCCATGCCGGGACCCAGCACGGCCACGCGCGGCGCCGCGTCCTCCACGATGTGGGCGATCTCGGGCGCCGCGAGCCGGAAGTTCAGCGGCACCGGGATCGCCCCCGCCTTCGCGGCGCCGTGCAGCACCTCGAAGAAGGTCGTCGAGTTCTCGCCGAGGTAGCAGACCCGATCGCCCGGCTGGACGCCCTCGGCCACGAGCGCCGCGGCGAAGCGGTTCACGGCCTCGTCCAGGTGCGCGAAGGTCGTGGCGCCACCGGGCTCGATCACGGCGATCGCGTCCGGCGTCGCGGCGGCACTGCGCCGCAGGACGTCCTCGAGCCGCCGGAAGTCCGAGCCGTCGCCGTGGGTGCTCCAGGTGAACCCGGACAGGGTCATCCCTTCGTCCTGAGCTGGTCGACGAAGAGCAGCCGGCCGAGACCACGCTCGTAGCGGATGGGGTCGCGGGCCATGCGGGCGCGCGACTCGATCGCCATCCGATCGGTGTCGCAGGTCCAGTCGCCGCGCGCCATGGCGGCCAGGCCGGTCCGCGCGACGTCACGCGGGTCCTCCTTGTCGCCGTCGACGTGGGCCGCCATGCGCGTGTCGACCGAGCCGACGATGAGCGAGGTCACGCCGATGTCGAGCGGCTCGAGCTCGGCCCGCGCGATGCCACCCAGGTAGAGGGCCGCGGCCTTCGAGGCCGAGTAGCCGCCCATGAATGCGGTCGGCGCGATGGCCGCGACGGACAGGACGTTGACGATCGCTCCCCCGCCGTTGCCCGCGATCACCGGGGCGAACGCTCGGGTCATCTCGAGCGGGCCGAAGTAGTTGACCTCCATCTCGCGGCGCGCGGCGCCGGGATCGGCGGCCTGGACGAGGCGGTCGCCCGCGTGGAGTCCGGCGTTGTTCACCACGACCGTGGCGTCGGCGCAGTGGCGCGCCGCCTCTCGCACCTGCTCGGGGTCGGTCACCTCCAGGGCGACCGGCTCGGCACCGCTCGCGGCGAGCTCGGGTGTGATGTCGCCGAGGTCGCGGACGCCTGCGTAGACCTTGGCCGCGCCCGCGGCGAGCGCCTCCTGGACGAAGGCCAGACCGATGCCGCGGTTGGCCCCGGTCACCACGACCGTGCTGCCCGCGACCGGGGTCCTGCGGCCGCGGCTCATCGAGCCCTCCACGGCGACGTCCCCGGACGCTCGGAAGTCGATGTCATGGCACTCCTCTTTCCTTGGTGCACTCACTACGTTTAATGTAGTAATCTGTATCACACTGTCAACTGAAGTGTCACGAGGAGCGACCATGGCGATCGCGAGGGGCCTGCATCCGCAGGCGAAGGTCCGGGAGTACCAGGCGAAGGGATGGTGGACCGAGGAGACCCTCGACGGCTTCTACCTCCAGCAGGTCGCCGAACGGGCCGACCACCTGGCCATCGTCGACCCGGCGAACCGGTCCGACCTGCTGGGATCGGCCGCGCGCCGTCTCACGTGGAGCGAGCTCGACGCCGAGGTCCTCACGGTGGCCGCCCGCCTCGACGACCTCGGTCTCCAGCGCGGCGACGTGCTCGGCGTGCAGCTGCCGAACACCATCGAGCTGGCGCAGGTCTACCTCGGTGCCTGGCTGCTCGGCATCGTCGTGTCGCCACTTCCCATGCAGTACCGCGAGCACGAGATCGTCGGCATGGCGAACCAGGCCGGCTTCCGCGCGTTCGTCGGCGCGCCGGCCTTCGCGGGCCGGAGTCCGGCCGAGGAGGCCGCTGCGCTGCGT
The DNA here is from genome assembly GCF_900167475.1 of Aeromicrobium choanae. NCBI lineage: Bacteria > Bacillati > Actinomycetota > Actinomycetes > Propionibacteriales > Nocardioidaceae > Aeromicrobium > Aeromicrobium choanae. Next base: position 902,302 of record NZ_LT796768.1, read on the forward strand.
GACCGCGTGCCCACCCTGGAGCACGTCATCGCGTTCGGCGACGCGTCGGAGTTGGAGGGTCTCGACGCGGCGCTCATCGCGTGGTCGCCCACGAACGCCACCGCCGACCAGCGGGCCCGCGTCGAGGCCCGTCGCGCCGCCGACCCGAACGACGCGAACGACTGCGCGACGATCTGCTGGACCTCGGGCACCGAGAGCGAGCCGAAGGGCGTGCCGCGCGCCCACCTCGAGTGGGCCGCCATCAGCACCGCGACCGTCGACGCCCCGCAGGTGACGGCGGACGACGTCCTGCTCAACCCGTTCCCCATGGTCAACATGGCCGGCATCAACGGCATGTTCCTGCCGTGGCTGCGCACCGGCGGCGTCCTCGTGCAGCACCATCCCTTCGACCTGAAGACCTTCCTGGGCCAGATCGCGGTGGAGCGCGCCACCTACACCGTGGCCCCGCCCGCCCTGCTGTGGATGCTGCTGCACAACGACGACCTGCTGGGACAGATCGACCTGTCGAGCCTCACCCGCATCGGCTCGGGCTCCGCGCCGCTGCAGCCGGTCATGGTCCGCGGCTGGCAGGAGAAGCTGGGCATCGGCGTCATCAACTTCTTCGGCTCGAACGAGGGCATCGGCCTGCTGTCCAGCGTCGAGGACTTCCCCGACCCCGACGACCGGGCCCAGTTCTTCCCGAGGTACGGCGCCCCCGGCGTGACGTGGTCCTCCCGGATCTCCGAGTGGGTGCGGATCAAGCTGGTCGATCCCGCCACCGGCAAGGAGGTGACCGAGCCCGGCGTGCCCGGGGAGCTGCGCATCGGCGGGCCGACGATCTTCGCCGGCTACCTGAACCCGGAGACCCGTGCGAACCCCTTCGACGAGGAGGGCCTGCTCATGACGGGCGACATCTTCGAGATCGCCGGCGACCGCCACCAGTTCCTGCACTACCTGGACCGCGCGAAGGACCTGGTCATCCGCGGTGGCATGAACATCGCCCCCGCCGAGATGGAGGCGCTCATCGGCGAGCACCCCGCGGTGGCGGACGTCGCCGTGGTGGGCGATCCCGACGAGCAGATGGGCGAGCGCGTCGCGGCGGTCGTGACCCTGAACCCGGGCGCCGCACTGACCCTGGAGGAGCTCGTCGCCTTCCTGCGCGAGGCGAGGATCGCCTCCTACAAGCTGCCCGAGCGGCTCGAGATCCGCGACGAGCTGCCGCGGAACCCCGTGGGCAAGGTGCTCAAGCGCGAGCTCCGCCGACCCGTCAACCCCTGAGGAGACCCATGAACGACCGACACCCGTACGTCCAGCTGCTCGACCGCATCATCGCGGCCGCCCAGGCCGGCGACCCCGCCGACCTGTTCAACGTCTACGCGCCCGACGCCGTCATCTGGCACAACCACGACGGCGTCGAGCAGACGGTCGAGCAGAACGCCAAGGTGCTGCGCCGGATCTCCGAGCGCGTCACCGACCGCGAGTACACCGACCGCCGGATCCAGCTGTTCGAGGGCGGCGTCGTGCAGCAGCACGTCCTGCGCGGCACCAACGTCCGCACGGGCGAGCCCGTCACGCTGCACGCCTGCGTGGTCGTCACCGTCGGCGAGGACGGCCTGATCCAGCGCCTCGACGAGTACATCGACTCCGCCGAGGCGACGCGCTTCAGCAGCTGACCGCGGACCCAGCACCGCCCCGGACCCTCAGGGTCCGGGGCGGTGGTGTTCCGGGCCCGCGGCGCTCCCGCCCGCCCAGCCCACGCCCCACTTTTGTGACGCGAGTCGGCCGGAGGGCTCGCCGCGACCCGAACCGCGTCACAAAAGTGGGGGGCGGGTGCTAGAACGCGGCAGGGCGGGGCGGTGGTGGTTCCGGGGCGCGCGAGGTCAGCCGGCGAGGCCCGTGGCCCGGCGGAGGAGCTCGACGAGCTCGCGACGGTCCTGCTCGGTCTCGCGCGTGGCGTCGGTGCGGTGGGTCTCGCGGGGGCGGCGGTCGTGCCAGAACAGGCCGGTGGTCGTTGCGGGCTCACGGGCGGCGGCCAGCCACACAGCGGTGTCGGCGCCCTGCTCGGGCGTGCGGAAGTCGGACTCGAAGCGGCGGATGAAGCCCTGCATCGCACCGGACCCGCGCAGGCCCGGCGAGTCCGTCCAGCCCGGGTGCGTCACGTGCGCGACGATCCCCCGGTCGGCCAGCTCGGCCCCGCGCAGCTCGGTCAGCACGATCTGCGCCCGCTTGGTGCGCGAGTACGTCGCCTTCGGGTCGAACGCCTCCTCCTCGCCGCGCAGCTCGCCCAGGGTGAGGCGCTGGCTGTAGGCCCCGCCGGAGGTCATCTCGATGATGCGTGCGGGAGCCGACTCGCCGAGGCGCTCCAGCAGCAGCTCGGTGAGCAGGTAGGGACCGACGACGTTCGTCGCCCAGCTCATCTCGATGCCGTCGGCCGAGGTCTCCCACGTGTCCCACATCCCGCCGGCGTTGTTGATCAGCACGTCGATGCGGCCGTATCGCTCGAGCAGCTCGGCGGCAGTGGCTCGGACCGACTCCAGTGAGGCCAGGTCCAGGTGGATCCACTCGACCTTCGCCCCGGTGGCGGCGGTGATCTCCTGCACGGCCGCCTTCCCCCGCTCGGCGCTGCGGCCGAGCATCACGACGTGGGCGCCGAGAGCCGCCAGGCTCCGCGAGGCCCCCAGGCCGACGCCGGCGGTGCCGCCGGAGACGATGACCGTCTTCCCGCTCACGTCGGCCAGGTCGGAGTCGTCCCAGGTCGGGCGGCGTCGCTCGTAGCCGAGGCGGCTGAAGCTGATGGTGTCGTCTGCGGCGACGTCGGCATCGATGCGGTCTGCGTCATTCATGCTTTCATAGTAACAGTCACTCTGTGCCCGTGAATACCGCATTTTTCAGGGATCTGTGACGCGGTAGATGCTAGGAACATAGCCGCGCACGGACACGACGACGGGCCCGGTCGAGGACCGGGCCCGCCGTACCGCCGTGTGGATCAGTCGACGGTGATGACGTCTCCCGCGGGGACGAAGCGCTGGTCCTTGTGGGACCAGGCGAAGGGGCCGAAGCCGCTGACGCCGCCCGAGCGCTCCGCGCTGCTCTTCCACGTCACGCCGTCGAGCAGGACCGGGGACGCGTAGTCCTGGTCGCGCGACGCGAGCATGATGCTCTCGCGGGTGAGGCCGGCGTCGGAGTCCGCCGCCTGCTTCAGCGTGTTGACGAGCAGGTCGGCGGCCATCCAGCCGCTCACCGTGATGGTGTTGTTCGGGTCGGCCACGTCGGACACGTCGGACACCTGCGACAGGTACTCCTTCACACCGGCGTCGTCCGCCGACTCCGGGTCACCGGGCTCCTTGAGGTACTTCGGCACGACGGCGCCGTCGGCCGCCGCGCCGGCGGCGATGTACTCCGCGGCGTTCGCGCAGTTGCTGGCCTTCACGAGCAGCTCGGGCTTGAAGTCGACGCGGGCCATGGCCTGGTCCAGCACGCCACAGGTGCCGGTGACGCCACCGTGGTAGAGGACGTTGACGCCGGCAGCCTTCAGCTTCGTGGCCGCCGCCGTCGGATCCGTGTCCTCGGTCTGCTCCAGGATCTCGAGGCCGCCGGCCTCGGCCGAGTCCTCGAACGCCGCGGCCATGGCCGCGCCACTGGCGGTGGCGTTCTCGGCGACGCCCAGCTTCACGTCGTCGACCTTCGACTTGATGTAGTCGACGAGGAACTTGGTCTCGACGTCAGCCGACGGCAGGAACTGCAGCGTCCACGGGTACGCCTCGATGTCGGTGAAGCGGATGTCGCTCGAGCTGGGGTACAGCATCGGGACGCAGGCCGCGTTCTGGTCGTCGGCGATCGCCGCCACCTGGCCGGCGCCGAAGGTCGTGATGAGGTCGACCTTGTCCTTCTGCAGGAACTCGGTGGCGTTCGCCTTCGCCTTGTCCGGGCCGAAGGCGTCGTCCTTGTAGCTGACCTCGAGCTCGATGCCACCGAGCTCGTCGTCGGCGTTCGCCTGCTTGATGCGCGCGTCGTAGCCCGCGATGGCGAGCTCGGCCGCGCCGGCGATGGGGCCGGAGAGCGGGGCGCTGTAGCCGACGGTGATCTTGTCGGTGATCTCCTTGGTGGCCGCGTCGGGATCCTCGCAGTCGTCCAGGTTCAGCTCGAAGCCGCCGGACGAGCTCGCGGAGCCGTCGTCGTCGCTGCTCGAGCCACAGGCGACGAGGGTGAAGCTCGCCAGCACAGCGGCCGGGAGCACCGCCGCACGCCGGAACCGGCGCAGAGTGGTGGATGCGGTCATGATCGGGACCTTTCAATGGGGGTGATGGTGCTGTCGAGCGGGTGCTCGGGGTGGGGCGCCGGATCTGGCGCAACCGGCGTCACACCGGTGGCGACGTCCGGACGGGGGTCACGGACGACGACGTGGCGCCGAAGCAGGTGGGCGAGCGAGCCGACGATGCCGGCCGGTGCCACGAAGATGACGAACAGCAGGACGAGCGCGAACAGCACGGCGGACGACTGGCCGCTGCCGATGTCGGCCGTGTAGTACGGCACGTAGACCACGGCGAGAGCACCGGCGATCGGGCCGAGCACGGTCCGCTCGCCGCCGATGACCAGGCCGATCAGCAGGGTGATGCCGGCCAGCAGGGTGAACGATCCCTCCGCGTAGAGGCTGCCCATGTAGAGCGCGAACAGCGAGCCCGCGACGCCGGTGATCGCCCCCGACAGCCCGAAGCTGCCGACCTTGACGATCGCGATGTTCACGCCGGAGGCCGACGCGGCGATCTCGTTCTGCCGGACGGCCGACATCGCCATGCCGTAGCGGCTGCGCGAGAGGCACCAGCAGACGTAGAAGGTGATCGCCATGACCACGATGGAGAGCCAGAACAGCCAGACGTACTTCTCGCCCAGGCCGAGGCCGGTCCACTCCGGCGGCCGCATCGCGGTGCGCGGGATGGTCATGCCGCTCGCGCCCCCGGTCAGCCCGTCGAAGCGCGCGACCAGCTCGGGGAACGCGACGGCGAACGCCAACGTGACCATCGCGAGGTAGAGCCCGCGGATCCGCAGCGCCGGCAGTCCGACCAGCAGGCCGACCACGAGGCTGATCGCGAACGCGACGGGGATCGTCGCCCACCCCTCCCACTCGGCCTTCACCATGAGGATGCCGGTGGTGTAGGCGCCGATGCCGAAGAAGGCCGAGTGGCCCACCGACAGCAGGCCCACGTAGCCGGTCGCGAGGTTGAGGCCCGCGATGGCGATCGCGAAGATCATCACCCGGGTGACCTGGCCGATCTCGAACGGTGCGAGCCCGCCGAGCCACAGCACCGCGGCGACGGTGAGGACCGCCCCGACGCCGATCAGGGCCCGGTGGACGGGCGTTCCGCGTTCGATGACACGAGGGGAGTTCACACGCGCTCCAGACGTCGGGCCCCGAACAGACCGGTGGGGCGAACCAGCAGGATGACCACGATCACGACGAGGGCGACGGTCAGCGACATCGAGCCGCCGAGGAACGTCGCGTACCCGTTCACCAGGGCCAGGCCGATGCCCAGGCCCAGGCCGCCGACGACGGCGCCCTTGATGCTGTCCAGCCCGCCCAGCAGGGCGGCGGCCGTGGCGAAGATCAGCACGTTGAACATGCCGTGCAGGCCGAGCTGGCCCGGCGGGACCAGCGGGATGAGCAGGGCGCCGGCGAAGGCGCCGATGGCGCTCGACAGGCCCCACGACAGGGTCAGGACGCGCCCCACCTTGACGCCCGAGAGCGCGGCGGACTTCGGGTTCGTCGCGACGGCCCGCATCTGCAGACCCATGCTCGTGTACCTGAAGAACAGGTATAGCGCGAACACGATCGCGGCGGTGATCAGCCAGATGCTGATCGAGTCGTAGTACAGGCGGGCCCCGGCGATCGTCACGAAGTCGTTCTCACCGCTGGGCAGCATGCGCGGGAAGACCTTGTCGTCGGACCCCCAGATCCAGCCGTCCAGGCCGTTGAGGCCGGTGAACAGGGCCAGTGCCACGATCAGCACCGCCGTCTCGTCCCGTTTGGCCACCGGCCGGATCAGCCAGCGCTCGACGAGCGCGCCCATCGCGAAGCCGATGGCGATCGCGGGCAGGATGGCCACCCACGGGTTCAGCCCGTGCGTCGTGAGCCACCACGTGATGTAGGTCGTGAAGAGGGCGAACTCGCCCTGGGCGAAGTTGATCGTCGAGGAGCTGCGGAAGACGATCACGAGGCACAGCGCGATCAGGATGTAGATCGAGCCGCTCGTGGCGCCGGCGAAGACGCGGGAAAGCAGGATGTCCATGGATGCTCCTCAGTAGCCCAGGTAGGCGGCGCGGATGCTGTCGTCGGCCCGGAACGCCTCGGCGGAGCCGGTGGCGCTGACCTCCCCGACCTCGAGCAGGTAGACGCGCGACGCGATGTCCATCGCCAGCTCGGCGTTCTGCTCGACGAGCAGCATCGCCGTGCCGGACTCGCGGTTGATGTCGCGCAGCGTGTCGAACAGGCCCTGCACGATGACCGGGGCCAGGCCGAGGCTGACCTCGTCGCACAGCAGCAGGCGGGGGCGGCTCATGAGCGCGCGCGCGACGGCCAGCATCTGCTGCTCGCCGCCCGAGAGCGTGCCGGCGACCTGGTCACGGCGCTCGGCCAGGCGCGGGAAGACGCCGAACCACCGGTCGAGGTCCTCCTCCACCCCGGCCTTGTCGCGACGGGTGACGGCACCGACGCGCAGGTTGTCCAGGACGGACATGGAGGTCAGCGTGCCGCGGCCCTGGGGCACGAGGCTGACGCCGTTGAGCAGCATGACGTCGGGACGGACGTTGTCGAGCGGCTTCCCGTCGACGCGCAGGTCGCCCCGGAACGGCAGCTGGCCGGAGAGCACGCTCAGCAGCGTGGACTTGCCGGCGCCGTTGGCGCCCAGCACGACGACGACCTCGTGCTCGTCGACGTGCACCGAGACGTCCCGCAGGACGGTGGCGGCGCCGTAGCCGGCGGTGAGGTTCGAGGCCTCGAGCAGCGCGGTCATGCGGACCTCCCGAGGTAGGCGGCGATGACTTCGGGGTGGCGCTGCACGTCGGCGGGCAGGCCGTCGGCGATCGTGCGGCCGAAGTCCATCGCGACGACGTGGTCGCACACGCCCATGACCAGGCCCATGTGGTGCTCGACCAGCAGCACGCTGAAGCCGAACTCGTCGCGCAGGGAGCGGATCAGGTCGCCCAGCTCGCCGACCTCGGAGTGGGTCAGGCCACCCGCGGGCTCGTCGAGCAGCAGCAGGGAGGGACGACTGATCAGGGCCCGGGCGAGCTCGACGCGCTTGAGGGTGCCGAAGGGCAGGCCCGCGGCCGGCAGGTAGGCCACGTCCACGAGGTCGAGGCGCTCGAGCAGCGCCCAGGCCTGGCCCTCGACCTGCTTCGTCGCGCGACGTGATCCGGGCCAGCCGACGAGCGACGGCAGCAGGTGGGGGGTCTGCGTGCCGTGGGCCCCGAGAATCGTGTTCTGCAGGACGGTCAGCTCGGGCCACAGCGCCAGGTTCTGGAACGTGCGGGCGATGCCGGAGCGGATCACCTGGTGGCGGCGCAGGCCGAGCAGGTCGACCTCGCCGTAGCGGATCGTGCCCTCGTCGGGCTGGTAGACGCGGGTGACGCAGTTGAAGAGCGACGTCTTGCCGGCGCCGTTCGGGCCGATGAGTCCGCAGATCTCGCCCTCGGCGACCTCGAACCCCACCCGATCGAGCGCGGTCACCCCACCGAAGCGGAGAACAACGTCCGAAACCTGAAGCATCAGGAGCCTTTCACTAGCGAAGTACGTGAGGGACACAGTAGCCGTTGGGTTGTGATCGGAGTCACTCGGTTGGCATCCCTGTGTCTTTATAACGGTCCGAAACGGCGCAGGTCAAGAGAAACTCTGTGTTTTGAAGTGCCTTTTCTCATTGATGCGTCGCGTACGCCTGAGGACAAGCGAAAGCGGCGCGCCGGAGGCCGGCGCGCCGCTCGTGGAGGAGGCGTGGATCAGGTCGCGTCGGCCCGCCGCAGGCTGCGCTTGAGCACCTTGCCGACGGGGTTGCGCGGCAGCTCGTCCACGACCAGCAGGCTCTCCGGGAGCTTGTAGCTGGCGATGTGCCGCTCGCGCAGGAAGTCCACGAGGGACTCGAGGGTGACGGTCGCTCCCTCGCGAGGCACGACCACCGCGCGGGTCCGCTCCCCCAGCTGCGGATCGGGCACCCCGACGACCGCCACCTCGGCGACGTCCTCGTGGGCGCCGACCAGCTCCTCGAGCTCGGCCGGCGAGATGTTCATCCCGCCGCGCACGATCATGTCCTTCGCGCGGTCGACGTACTGCAGGTAGCGCAGGTCGCCGTCCGCGTCGGCGACGTACATGAACAGGTCGCCGCTGCGGTAGAAGCCGTCCTCGGTGAAGGGGTCCGAGGTGGTGGTGCCGGCCAGGTAGCCGGCGATCACGCCCGGGCCGCGCACCAGCAGCTCGCCCGGCACCCCCTCCTCGGTGATCTCGGCGCCGCTCGACGGGTCGATCAGCTTGGTCCGGTAGCCGCGCGGGCCGCGGTTCGACCACGCGTGGTCGGGTGAGCCGAAGCGGGCGAACAGCCGCGAGCGCAGCTCGGGGTCGGGCACCGTCGCGGGGTCGCCCACGAGGTTGAGCCCCTCGTTCGAGCCGAAGCAGTTCACGATGTCGATGCCCAGCCGCTCCTTGTACGCCCGGATCATCGCGGGCGGCAGCGGCGCCGAGCCCGAGCCGATGTGGCGCAGGCTGCTCATCCCCTCGGGAGTCATGAACGGCAGGTCGAGCGCACGGACCAGCAGGGCCGGCGGCACGACCGTGTAGGTGACCTGCTCGGTGCGGATCTGGTCGAAGAAGACCGGTGCGTCGAAGGGATGGTGCAGGACGAGGGTGGCCCCGGTCAGCAGCCACGGCACGAGCATCCCGCCGATCCCGGCCATGTTCACCAGCGGGAACGGGTTGAGGATCACGTCGTCGGCCGTCAGTCCCATCGCGTCGACGCTCGTCAGCCCCATCGGCTCCCAGTCGTTCGCGCAGCGTGGCACTCCCTTCGGCGTCGCCTCGGTGCCCGACGTCCAGCAGATCGTCACGGCGTCGTTGGGATCGAGGTCGACCACGAGGCGGTCGAGGGGCCCTCGGTCGACGGGCCCGGCCAGTGCGGCGGTGAGGTCGACGTGACCGTCGACGGCCCGCGGCCCGAAGGTGAGCACGGTGGCGACCGAGCCGACCGCCGCCAGGGCGGCGAGACGCTCGCCGAGCGGCGTCCCCTGGAACTCGGCCGTGCCGACGAAGGCCTTCGCGCCGGCGAGCTCGAGCATCTGCGTCAGCTCGTACTCGCGGTACTGCATCGGGAAGGGCGTCGCGACCGCGCCGATCGTGGAGAGCGCCACGTAGGAGACGGCCAGGTCGGCGCAGTTCGGCAGCTGGAGCCCGACGACGTCGCCCGGGGCGACGCCCGACGCGAGCAGGACGGCCGCGAGGTCGCGGGCGCGCTCCTGCACCCCAGCCCAGGTGAGGCGCTGCGGCGGCAGGCCCATCAGCTGGTGCAGGTTCGGGGCGTCGACCACGGCCGTGCGGTCCGACGCGCGGGCGACGTGGCCGCTCACGCGCTCGGGCCAGACCGGGACGCCCCAGACCCCCAGGGCCTCGTACTCGGCAACGCGTTCGGGCGGGTGAAGTTCCATGGTTCCTCCGGGCTCGGTTGCTCCGTTACTACATCTAACATAGTTACATGTCAATCGCGGCGACCCGAAACGGGTGGAGATGCTTGACTATGTTCCGCGCAGGAACCACTGTTGTCACCGCACGACTACGACAACGAAAGGCACCACATGACGGCGGCGGCCACGGACGAGAACGGCGCCTCACCCCTCGGCCGGTCCCTGATCCTGCTCGGCGACATGTGGACGCTGCGGATCGTCATGTGGGTGTTCAACGGCAAGCGACGGTTCCAGGACCTGCGCAACGCCCTGGCCATCTCCGACCCCGTCCTGTCGCGCCGGCTGAACTCCCTCGTCGACGAGGGCATCCTCGAGGCGCGTGAGTACCAGACCAACCCGCCGCGGCGCGAGTACGTCCTCACCGAGGCGGGCCTCGACCTGTGGCAGGTCCTCGTGGCGATGTGGGTGTGGGACCGCCGCTGGGCGGGACACCTGCACCGTGACGCGCAGACCAAGCTGCGCCACCTCGACTGCACGCACCTCACCCGTCCGGTCTTCGGGTGCGGAGCCTGCGGCGCCATCGGCGTGGGCGCCCGGGACGTGCGCGGCTCGGTCGACGACCGGCTCCTGCTCGACAGCGTCCAGCGCCGCTCGCGCCGGTCCCCCACGATGACCACCCCGATCGACGCCTCGGGCGTCCTCGGCGACCGGTGGTCCACCTTCCTGCTGTCCGACGCGTTCACCGGCACCCGGCGGTTCAACGACTTCCAGGAGAACCTCGGCATCTCCCCGGTGACCCTCACCCAGCGGCTGCACCTCTTCGTGGAGGCGGGCCTCATGTCACGCGAGGACGTCGCCGGCGGCAAGCGGCAGGAGTACCGGCTCACCTCCAAGGCGCTGGACTTCTTCGACGTCACGACGACGATCAACGGCTGGGCCCAGCGCTGGCTCACGGAGGACGGCCGCTCGGGGCTCAACCTCGTGCACATCCCGTGCGACGACGACCTCGTGGCGCAGTTCACCTGCAACGCGTGCAACGGCGTGCTGACGCGCACCAACATCCGGTTCGAGGGGCCGATCGCCGAGCTGTGACCCGGCGACCGGCCCTCGTGGCCGGTGACTCAGCGACCCGTGAAGACCGCGGACCGCCGCTCGAGGAACGCGGCCACGCCCTCCTGGTGGTCCTTCGACAGCTGGCACTCGGTGAGCGCCTCGATGTGCCGGGCCAGGTGCTCGTCGCGAGTGCGCGACGACGACCAGTTGAGCAGCGACTTCGCGCGGGAGATCGCGAACGGCGAGCCGGTCGAGATCCTGGCCGCCAGCTCACGGGCGGCGGGAAGGAGGTCCTCCGGCTCGACGACGTCCATCACGAAGCCGATCCGCTTCGCCTCCTCGGCGTCGATGAACTCGCCCGAGAACACCAGCCGCTTGGCCTGCTGCGGCCCGACGAGGTCGGGCAGCAGGAAGGTGCCGGCGCCGGTGTCGGGGATCAGGCCGCGCTGGACGAAGATCCACGAGAACCTCGCCCGCGTCGAGGCGATGCGGAAGTCGGCCTGCGTCGACAGCTCGACGCCCAGGCCAGCCGCGGGACCGTCGACGGCCACGATGACCGGCGTCGACGACTCCCAGAGGTACCAGTGCCGGCCGTCGGTGTGCCCCTCGCGGTCCTCGGCCTTCGTGCCCGGCTCGACGTCGCGCAGCTCGGTCAGGTCGGTGCCCGCGCAGAACTGACCCGGGACGCCCGTGAGGATGATCGCCCGCACGGCCGGATCGGCATCGGCCTCGGCCGTGTGGTCGCGGATCGCGTCGTACATCGCGTAGTTCAGCGCATTGCGCTTCTCCGGACGGTCGATCGTGATCGTCGCGACGCCGTCCGCGACCTCGTAGTGGACATGCGGGCTGGTCATGACGGCTCCTCGGTGGTGGGCGGGACGAAGCGGAAGGGCACGCCGCACAGGTCGACGACCCGCCCCACGTCCCGCGGGTCGGCTGCGGCGACGTCGACGGCGACCAGGCCGCGTCGTCCGTCACCGGACTCCACCAGCGCAAGCGACTCAGGGCCGAGCCTGACCGTGTGGTCGGCGTCGACGGGAGCGCCGGTCAGCGCCGCCCAGTTCGCCGCGACGGCCGCCGGGTCGCCGACCGCGAGGGTGGCGCCGACGATGTCGCGGGCAGCTCCGGTCGCGCGCTGGTCGAAGATCCCCGGCGCGAAGTGCCACGTGTCGAACGGCTCGACCTGGTCGATCTCGGCGAGCGTGCCGAGCGCCTTGGGGTGCCACTGCGAGATCACGTGCCCGTCGTACTCCTCGTGCAGGAGCGGGGCCAGCTCACGGGTGGCGGCCCGCTCGACCACGGCGTCGAGGTCGGTCACCTGGGCGACGGCCATGAAGCCGCCCGGCCCGTTCTTGGCCACCAGGCGCCCGTGCGCGGAGTCCGTGGACGCCGGAGCCACGATCTCGAGGAAGGTGTCGCCGAAGCTGAACACCTCGTGGACGAAGCCGAGCTTCGCCATCCCCTCCTCGTCCCGGACCGTGCCGGGGAAACCGAAGGCGGCGATCGCCTGCTCGGTGGCCGCGGGCAGATCGTCGGTGATGAGGACGATCTGGCGCAGGCGCAGGGTCTCGGTGCGCGGTGATTCCATCAGTTGACTCCCGTCGTCGTGCGCAGCTGGTCGCGCAGCTCGCGCTTGAGGACCTTGCCCACCGGATTGCGGGGCAGGGCTTCCACGATCTCCAGCCGCTCGGGCCACTTGAACTTCGCGACGTCCGCGGCGCGGACGATCTGCAGCACATCGTCGAGCCGTACGGGCTCGTCACCCGAGGGGACCACGAACAGGCACAGCCGCTCGCCGAGGTCGGGGTCGGGCAGGGCGACCGCAGCCGCCTCGGCGACGCGCGGATCGGCCGTGACGATCGCCTCGATCTCGGCCGCCGAGATCTTGTAGCCGCCGCGGATGATCAGGTCCTTGGCCCGGTCGACGTGCACCAGCAGGTCCTCGTTCTCGTGGCTGATCTCGAAGACGTCGCCGGTGCAGAACCAGCCGTCCTCGTCGAAGCCCTCACGGCCCCGGCCCAGGTAGCCCGAGAAGATCGCGGGGCCCTTCAGTCGCAGCTCGCCGGGGCGGCCGGGCTCGTCGATCTCGGTGCCGTCGGCCAGGTCGACGAGGCGGGCGGACATCGCCGACGCCACGCGGGTGCGGTAGGCCAGGCCGGGCCGGCCGTAGCGCGGGAAGAGACGTCCGCGCTGGGCCGGATCGGGCACCGTCTCGGGCTCGGCGAACAGCATGCCGCCCTCGTTCGAGCCGAAGAGGTTGAGCACCTCGACGCCGCGACCGCTCTCCCAGGCGTCGATCATCCATCCGGCCAGCGGGGCCGAGCCCGAGGAGACCGCGCGCAGGGACGACAGGTCGCGGTCGGGCCCGTCGCCCGACACGACCGCGTTGAGCACCGGCGGCGGCGCGCAGGTGTAGGTCACCTCGTGCGCCTCGATCTGCTCGCAGAACAGGTCCAGGTCGAAGGGGTGGTGCTGCACGAGGGTGCAACCGGTGAGCAGCCACGGGACGAACATGCCGGCCAGCCCGCCACCGTTCACCATCGGGAACGGGTTGAGCAGGACGTCGTCGGAGGTCAGTCGCGGCGACTGCACGCAGGCGGTGCCGAGCACCTCCCAGTCGCCGTAGGCCCGGGGCACCCCCTTGGGGAAGCCTTCCGTGCCCGAGGTCCACACGATCGTGGCCGGATCGGCCGAGCCGAGGTCGAGGCCGGCGGCGTACGCGTCGGCCGCGGCGATCGCCGGCTCGTCGGCCTCGAGCGGGACCAGTCGCGGATCGGACGCCGGATCGCCGAACGCCGCGACCGCGCGAAGCCCGGGGACGGCCGTGCTGAAGTCGGCGGCCTCGCCGGCGAGGTCGCGGCCGAGCGCCGCGGTGGTGGTGACGAAGACCCCGAGACCCGCGAGCTCGCTCATCCGCACCAGCTCGTGGCTGCGGTACTGGATCGGGAAGGGGCACGCGATCGCACCGAGACGGGCGACGGCCAGGAGGGTGAGCGGCAGCTCCACCACGTTCGGCAGCTGCACCCCGACCACGTCGCCGCGGCGGACGCCCAGGGCGTGGAGCGCGGCGCCGATCCGCCGGACCTCCTCGGAGGCCTCGGCCCAGGTGAGCGACCGGGGCTCCCCCGACATGACGGCGGCCCGGTTGGGCGGGTCGACCAGGGCGGTCGCGTCGGGCCGGGTGCGCGCGGCCTGGTCCAGCAGCCCGGACCACGTCCGGCCGGTCCACCAGCCGTCGGCCACGAAGGCGCGCCGCTGTTCCTCGTCGAACAGTTCCATGGCCGCGATCCTAGACGAGGATTTGCAAAACTACTAGATAGGAAGTTACGAGATTTCCCTCTTCCACTGGACTTTCAAAGGTCAAATGCATGTAAGGTCCGTTTAGGACAGCCACCACCGGAGGAGGATCGATGACGGACGGACCCGACATCGTCGTGGTGACGCGCGACCGGCCCGGCACCGCCACGGTGACCCTGAACCGCCCGGAGCGTCGCAACGCCTGGAGCGTTCCGCTGCAACGGGAGTACTTTCACGCGCTCTCCGAGTTGGCCGCCGACGCCGACGTGAGGGTGATCGTGGTGACCGGCGCCGGGGGCACGTTCTGCCCGGGCGCCGACACCGACGCCCTGCAGGTCTACGGCGACACCGGCACGACGAACCCGGAGATGGCCTCGATCGAGCAGCCCGAGTGGTTCCCGCTGCTGGTGCCGAAGCCCGTGATCGCCGCGATCTCCGGCATGTGCGCGGGGGTCGGGCTGGCCCAGGCCCTGCAGTGCGACCTGCGCGTCACGGCCCCCGACACCCGCTTCACCACCGCGTTCGCCAAGCGCGCCCTCCCGCCGATGCACGGCATGGGACCGCTGCTGGCCCGCGCCGCCGGCGAGTCGACCGCCGCCGACCTGCTGCTCACGGCCCGCACCTTCGACGGTCTCGAGGCGCACCGCCTCGGCGTCGTGCACGAGACCGCCGACGATCCCGTCCGCCGAGCACTCGACCTGGCCGAGGAGACGGCCGCGACGTGTGCCCCCTCCGCCCTGGCCACCATCAAGCGGCATCTCGTCGCGCCGTGGGTCGACCGGGTGCGCGAGGCGTCCGAGTCGGTCGACGCGACGCTCGACGACGTGCTGTCCTCGGCCGACTTCCGCGAGGGCCTGGCGAGCTTCCTCGAGCGCCGGCCCCCACGATTCCCCCCTCTGTCCCGGGACTGGTTCCCCGCTACGCGAGAAGAGTGACCCTCATGTCCGACACCGTGCTCGACCGCCTCCGCCTCCCCGTGGTGGCGGCGCCCATGTTCCTGATCTCCGGACCCGACCTCGTGGTCGCGGCCTGCGAGTCCGGGGTCGTGGGCTCCTTCCCCAGCCCGAACTGCCGCACGGCGGAGGAGCTCGACACGTGGATGGGGACGATCCGCGACCGGCTCGCGGGCTCGCCCGACGCCGCACCGTGGGCGCTCAACCTGGTCACCCACCGCAGCAACGCGCGGCTGCCCGAGGACCTGCGACTCGTGGCCGAGCACCAGCCCGACATCGTCATCACCGCCCTCGGGTCCCCCCTGCCGGTGATGGAGGTCGTGAAGTCGTACGGCGGCATCGTCATCGCCGACGTGGTCAACCTCAAGCTGGCCGCCAAGGCGATCGCCGCCGGGGTCGACGGCCTGGCGTGCGTGTCCGCCGGCGCGGGCGGCCACACGGGCCACCTCTCCCCGTTCGCCTTCATCTCGGCCGTCCGCGAGATCTTCGACGGGATCGTCACCGTGGGCGGTGGCGTCACCGACGGCGCCGGCGTGGCCGGAGCGGTCGCCGCCGGCGCGGACCTGGTCTACATGGGCACCCGCTTCCTGGCCACCACCGAGAGCATGGCGCAGGAGGAGTACAAGCAGATGGTCGTCGACCACGGCCCGGACGACCTCGTCGTCAGCTCCGGCGTCACCGGCACCCCCGCCTCGTGGCTGCGCCCGAGCCTGGTCGCGAACGGCTACGACCCCGACGCCATGGTCGGTCCCGCCCAGCGCGACTACGACTCCACGGCCGGGGCCGGCGCGCGCTGGAAGGACCTCTGGGCCGCCGGCCAGGGCCTGCAGACGATCCACGCGATCGAGCCCACCGCCACGGTCGTCGACCGCCTCGAGGCCGAGTACCGCGCCGCCGCCGACCGCTTCGGCCGCCTCGCCCTCACCTCACCCCTGGCCTGATCTCGATACGCCGGCTCGTTCCTCGCCGAGCTACTCGATCACCGGTGGTCGAGTAGCAGGCGAGCGCAGCGAGACGCGTATCGAGACCACGCTCCGGACAACAGCGAAGCCCGCCACCCTCTCGCAAGGTGGCGGGCTTCTTCGTCCAGTCTGGCTCAGAGGCCCACGGCGGCGGCCGCGGACTCCTCGGTCTGCCAGCGGCGCAGCTCGTCGCCGGCGCACCAGGTGGAGTGCGTGCCGCTGGAGATCCGCTCGGGCAGCTTGAGCTTGCAGACGGGGCCGTCGGACAGTCGCGCCGCGTCGAAGACCACGGCGTACGACGCGTCGTCGTTCATGTCCGAGATCAGCGTGACGAGGTAGCCGTCGTCCTCCGAGGTCGAGCCCACGCGGGGCGCCATCGCGGTCTCGCTGCCGTAGACGCCGTCGCCGAAGGCGAACGTCTCCTCCGCGCCGGTCCACGAATCGTGCTTGACCAGCCCGTTGAAGAGGAACCAGCCGGGCTTGTTCGTGGCCGAGTAGGAGTAGCGGTGCTTCACGCCGCCGAACGAGCCGTTGATCATGCCGAACTCGGAGACGGTGTCGGTGAGCCGCTCCTCCTTCGTCTGACCGGTCACGAGGTTGAAGCGCCAGCGGTGCAGGCGCGTCTCCATGCGGTCCTGCGCGAGGAAGCGGAAGGCGCGCTCCCACTGCGTGCCGGTGCCGTTGTCGGCGGGCTCGGGATCGGTCTGGAAGTAGCCCTCCAGGACGACCTCGTCACCCTCCTCGTACGCGTTCGTGAAGTGCAGGACGTACGTGGACTCGGCCTCGAACCACTTGATGTCCGAGGTCTGTCCGCGCCGCGGGATGATCGCGAAGCGCGCGGGCATGTCGCGGTGCCACCGGGCGACGTGCGCGTTCTGCTTGAGCGCCTCGGGGTCCCAGAACAGCGGCATGTCATTGAGGATCGCGTAGTTCTCGGTGAACGCCATGTCGTGCGGCAGACGCGGGCCCGGCAGCGGGATGTCGACGTAGTGGACGAGGTCGTTGCTCTCGTCGACGACGCCGTACTTCATGTACGGCGCCTCCTTGCTGTAGTTGAAGAACATCATCTCGCCGGTGCGGTCGTCGACCTTCGGGTGCGCGGAGACGCCCCAGTCGAACGGGAAGTGACCGTTCCAGCTCTCCTTGCCCAGCGTCTGGGCCGAGAACGGGTCCACCCGGTAGAGGTCGCCGCACTGGTAGAAGCTGGTCAGGGCGACGCCGCGGTGCACGACCACGTCGGTGCTGGACGCGTCCTTCATCTGGCGGCGGGCGCCCCAGCCGTCCTCGCGCAGCGCGATCTGCGGCCGCTCGGCCAGGCCGGCCCACAGCGCGTGCCCGGCCTCCTGCTCGGCGAGATAGCCGTCGGTGCGAATCATCCGGTTGCGGTAGAACGCCTTGCCGTCACGGAAGCCCACGACGTGGACCATGCCGTCGCCGTCGAACGGGTGGTAGTTCTTCAGCGACGCGTGCACCGGGTTCTCGGTGTTGCGCAGGTAGACGCCGTCGAGGTCCGCGGGGATCGCGCCCTCGACGACCTCCAGGTCGTCGGCGACCCACTCGTTCGTCTGCGGACGCCACGGGCCCGTGCGGTACGGGTGGTCGTCGTCGTCGGGCAGCGTCGACAGCAGCTTGCCCACCAGTTCAAGATCCATGGAAGTTCCTCTCGCCTCGCGACGGTCAGTGGGCCGTCACGACGAAGCTGACGGTGGTGGCGGTGCTGCCACCGAAGTTGAGCGTGCCGACGGTCTCGGCGCCGTCGACCTGGTAGTCGCCGGCCGTCCCGGCCACCTGCTTGGTGGCGTCGAGGACCATCCGGATGCCGGAGGCGCCCACGGGGTGCCCGCCGCCGATCAGGCCGCCACTGGGGTTGATCGGCAGCCGGCCGCCGATCTCGATGTCGCCGTTCTCGATCGCCTTCCAGGACTCGCCCGGATCGGTCAGGCCGATGTGGTCGATCGCGATGTACTCGCTCGGCGTGAAGCAGTCGTGCGTCTCGAGCGCGTCCAGGTCGTCGATCCCGACCTGGGCACGGTCGAAGGCGTCCAGCACGGCGCGGCGCAGGTGCGGCATGACGTAGGTCTGGTCGGCGGCACGGTCCAGCTTCTGCTGCAGGCCCAGACCCACGGTCTGGTGGCCCCAGCCGGCGATGCGCGCGAGCGGACGCAGGTCGGGGTGCCGGACGAGGAACGCGTCCGAGACGAGCACGATGCCCGAGCCGCCGTCGGTGATCTGGCTGCAGTCGAAGCGGCGGACGCGCCCGTCCACCGGCGGGTTCAGCGCGGGGTCGCCGGCCGGGCCGAGGTCCGGGACGTCCCAGCCGCGCGTCTGCGCGTTGGGGTTGAGCTTCGCGTTGGCGAAGTTGATCTCGGCGATGCGGGTCAGGTGGGCCTGGTCGATGCCGTAGCGGCGGTCGTACTCGTCGGCGACCTTGCTGAACATGTGGGGCCACATGAACGTGGCGTCCTCGCCCTCGTGGCCGGTCCAGGCGGCGGCGCCGAGGTGGTGTGCGGCCTGGTCGCCGCTGACGGTCTTCTCCAGCTCGATGCCCACGACGAGGGCGCTGTCGTAGTTGCCGGCGCGCAGGTCGGCCATCGCGGCCAGCACGGCGATGCTGCCCGAGGCGCACGCGGCCTCGTGGCGCGAGGAGGGGGTGCCCCACAGGCCGGGGTTCACCGTGGCCGGCATGGCGCCGAGCTGGCCCTGATGGGCGAACAGCTGGCCGAAGGCGTTGCCCACGTGGACGACGCCGATCTCCTCGGCGTCGAGCCCGGAGGCGGCCAGCGTGCCGTCGACGACCTCGGTCGCCAGATCGGCGAAGTCCTTGCCCTCGCGGGTCAGGTTCCGGGCGAAATCGCTCTGGTACCCACCGAGCACCCAGACGTTCGGCGACTTGGTCATGATCCACCTCTCTCCACGCGCGCTCGCGCGATGCTCGTCATACTACACTTATCAGAGTTGCTAGGGAAGAGAAGGCGACCTCGGTCTCCGCCCCGGCTCAGCGCGGGGTGAACGAAACGAAGTCGTCGCGCGCCGGCGTGGCGACCGGGCGGATCGCCAGTCCCGGCGGCGCCGCCACGACGTGCGGCACGGCGTTGATCACCTGTCCGGCGACGGCGTACTGCTCCGCGCCCATCCGGCTGCGGTCGTCCGGGTGCTTCTCCAGCTCCATCGCGATCCGCACTCCCGGGTGGCCCGTGATGTTGACGCGCCACAGCGGCGGCTCGGGCTCGGGCAGGTGGGCGGTCTCGACGAACCAGTGGATCGACATCGTCAGTCGCCGGCGGCCGCCGACCATCGCGTGCCAGCGCCAGTTGGTGTGACCGACCGTGCCCTCGCGGATCACCCCGGCGCTCACCTCCAGGTCGGACCCGGCCGGGTGGCACACGTGGTCGCTGACGACCTCGTCCACCGTCATGCCGAGGTGGTGCGCCATCGCGCCGAGGACCTCCTCGTACATGCCGTTCAGGGCGCCGACCGGCCCCCACGAGGGGTCGTTCGGATCGTGCGCGTCCAACGGGGCGCCGAAGCCGAGCGAGCCGAAGAGGTAGTCGGGGTCCTGCACGAGTCGCGCGTCGGCCATCTCGACGACCTCGATGTGATCGACGGACGCGCACACGCCCGTGGCCAGCACCGCGACCTGCTCGCCGATGAATCCGGGGTTGAGGCCGACGCCCATCAGGGTCACGCCGCCTCGCTCCGCGGCGGCCCGCAGCCGGTCGAGGCGCTCCCCCGGGTGCACGAACGGATCGGTGTAGCCGTTGATGCTCAGCACGTTCTTGCCCGACTCGAGCAGCGCGACGATCTCGTCGTCGTGCGCGCCGTACGGACCGATCCGTCCCGCGTGGACCACGACGTCCGCGTCGAGGGCGAGGATCTCATCGACGTCCGACGTGGCCAGCACGCCGGTGGCATCGCGCCGGGCGAGGTCGCCCACGTCGCGGCCGGCCTTCCTCTCGCCGTAGACGTAGGTGCCCACGACCTCGATGCCCGGGTGGTCCAGCATCGTCCGCAGGATCGCGGTGCCCATGGCACCGGTCGCCCACTGCACCACGCGGTGGGTCATCGCGCCAGGCCTTCCACGACGAGGGCCATCGAGACCCCCAGTGCGGCGGGAATGACGAGCAGGGCGTAGCCGCCGCCGCGCCGCTCCAGCAGGTCGAGCGCGTTGGCCAGGATGATGCCGCCGCTCGCGGCCAGGGGATGACCGACCGAGACGGCTCCGCCCTGGGCGTTGACGCGCTCGGGGTCGATGCCCAGCTCGCGAGTCAGCAGCAGCGGGGTGACCGAGAACGACTCGTTGAACTCCGCCACCGCCACGTCGGCGACCCCGATGCCGGCCCGCTCGAGCGCCAGGCGCGCTGCGGCCACGGTGCCGTCGAGCCCCGGCGAGCGGACGGCGGTGTGGGCCCACCCGGCGATCCGGGCGCGCGGGGCGCGGCCGAGGACGTCGCGCGCGGCCGCCGAGCCGATGACCGCCGCCGACGCGCCGTCGCACAGCTGGGGCGCGGTGGCGACGGTGTGCAGGCCCTCGGCAGGACGGGTGAAGCCGGGGATCCGGTCCTCGACCCGCGACCAGAGCGGGTCGTCGCCGAACAGCGGCGCCAGACCCGCCAGGGACTCGGCCGAGGTGTCGGCGCGGGCGCCCTCGTCGTGCGCCAGCAGGGTCCGACCGTCACGGGTGACCGGCACGACGGAGTCCCACGTGGCCGTGGCCGATCGCTGGTGCGATCGGACCGCCCACGCATCGAGCTCCTCGCGCGTGAAGCCGTGCTTCGCGGCCGTCAGGTCGGCCGACACCCCGATCGTCACGAAGCCCGTGGTGGCGCCGAGCTCGGCATCGAACGCGAAGGCCGGCCTGTCGCTCATCATGGGCACCCGCGACATCGACTCCGCGCCACCGGCGACGACCACGTCGAGCATCCCCGAGCGCACCTGCGCCGAGGCGCTCGCGATCGCGTCGAGGCCCGAGCAGCACATGCGCGACACGACGCCCGCGGGCGTCGTGTCGGGCCAGTCGGCGGCCATCACGGCGACGCGCGCCAGGTCGGCGGCCTGCTCCCCGTAGGGCGAGCTGACGCCGATGACGACGTCCTGCACGGCGTCCACCGGGAGGTCACGCTTCTCAAGATCGCGCAGCAGCTGGGCGAGCAGCTCGTACGCCGGCACGTCGGCCAGCGTCCCGCCGTCGCGACGCACGCGTCCGCGCGGCGTCCTCACCGCCTCGTAGACGAACGCCTCGGTCATCGCACCCACCCGTCACTGCCGTGCCGCCCAGCGCGAGCACGCTGGGCACGTTACTGCATTAAACAGAGTGACTCAAGGACTGAATGCCAGCCGACGCGCCCGGGCGCCCCTAGGATGCCCGGGTGAGCATTCGCGGCTACTCCCCCGCCGAGCCGGCATGGACGGGCACCGCCAACGCCCTGTCCCGGGGCTTCGGCGTGCTCGGCGACGAGTGGACCCTGTTCCTGCTGCGCTTCGCGCTGCTCGGGTGCCGCCGGTACACCGAGTTCTCCAGCCGCATGCCGATCTCGCACGCCGTGCTCAGCGGCCGTCTCGAGGCCCTGGTCAAGGCGGGGCTCATGGAGCGGCACGAGTACCAGCAGCGCCCCCCGCGCGCCGAGTACCTGCTGACCGACTCGGGCCGCGCCACGTGGCCGATCCTCGCCGCGATCTGGGGCTGGGAGCGCACGTGGGTCGACGAGCACTCCTACGAGACGCCGCCCATGCGCCACGTCACGTGCGGCAACGAGATCACGCCCGTGCTCGTGTGCCGCGAGTGCCACCAGCCGGTCGGCGTGCAGGACCTGGACACGGCCTGGGGGCCCTCGGGCGGCTGGCGCAGCTCGGTCCCCGAGGTGACCACGCGGCGACGCTCCTCGACCCGTGGCACCGCAGTGGGCCACACCTTCTACCCCGACACGATGGCCATCTTCGGCAACCGCTGGTCGTGGGCGCTGATGGGCGCGGCCCTGCTGGGCGTGCGCCGCTTCAGCGAGTTCGAGTCCGCCCTCGGCCTGCCGCCGTCGTTGCTCTCGAGCCGGCTCAGCACGCTGCGCGAGCACGGGATCCTCGACCAGGTCACGGGCGAGTCGTCCGCCGAGCGGCCCGAGTACCGGCTGACCGAGAAGGGCCTGGCGTTCTTCCCGGTCATCGCCATGACGATCGGCTGGGCCGAGCGCTGGTTCGACACCGGCGACGGCCCGGCGCTGGTGCAGACGCACCGCTCGTGCGGCGCGGAGTTCCACGGCGTCCTGGCGTGCGACCACTGCGGCGAGGACCTGCGCGGAACCAGCATCGACCTGTCCGCCCTCGACGAGACGACGTGAGCCCCGGACCGTCCTCGACGACGGTCCGGGGCGCCCGGTCGGGTCACTCCTTCAGCGTGACGCCCGTCAGCTTCGGCTTGCCGAGCAGGTTGTTCTCGAAGCCCTCGACCTTCTCCCCCAGCCCCGTCAGGGAGTGCTGGAACACGATGGGGATGATCGGCATGTCGTCGACGACGGCCCGCGACGCCTTGTCCAGGGCCGCCTTGCGCTCCTCCGGCTCGGTCAGCCCGGCGTCCTCGGCGAGTGCTTCGTCGATGCCGGGAGTCGACTGCTTCGAGGTGTTGAAGTACGCCTCCTTCGTGAACATCAGCCGGTAGGTCAGCGCCGGGTCCGGCCGGCCGGTCCACGCCGCGAAGAACGCCGGCGTCTTGATGTCGTTGAAGTAGTCGCCGTTGGCCTGGTTGACCTCACGGGGCATCAGGTTGACGGTCACCCCGATCTCGGACCACTGCTCCTTGAGGATCTCCCCGACCCGGGTCGACGTGGCGTCGGCGTAGAGCAGCATGTCGAAGGTCAGGCCCTCCGCGCCGGCGTCGGCGATCAGCTTCCTGGCCTCGTCGAGGTCGTAGTCCAGCTGGACGTCGTCCGCGGGCTCGGCCCAGTAGCCGTCGGGGAGGAAGCCGCGCGGCTTCGCCCCCAGGCCGAAGTACGCGCTCTTGAGGAGCAGGTCGCGATCCATGGCCAGGCTCAGCGCCCGGCGGACCCGCGGGTCCCCGAGCTCCTCCGACGCGCGGTTCGTGTAGATCATCCACGTCCACATGCGGGGCTGCTCGTCGAGCGTGAGGGAGTCGTCCTTCTGGATCGACTCGGCGTCGGACGGCACGATGTCCCAGGCGATGTCCTGCTGACCCGAGCGCAGCGACGTGGCTCGCGTCTTCGGCTCCGGCATGACGCTGATGACGACCTTGTCCATCCGCTCGACGTCCTTGTCCCAGTAGTCGTCGAACTTCTCGTACGTCATGGAGGCGCCGCGCTTCCACTCGACGAACTTCCAGCCACCGGCACCCACGGGCTTCGTGCTCAGGTCACCGCCCGCGGCCTCGGCCGCCTTGGGAGACACCATCATCCCGGCACGGTCGGCCAGGGTCATGACGAGAGCGGAGTTCGGCTGGGCGAGGTTCAGCTGGACGGTGAGGTCGTCGACGACCTCGACGGACTCGATCGACTCGACGTCGGCGACGATGTTCGAGCCCTCGGCAGCCGCGCGCTCGAGGTTGTACTTGACCGCCTCGGCGTCGAACGGCTCGCCGTCGTGGAAGGTGACGCCCTCGCGCAGCTTCAGCACGAGCTCGGTCGACGACTTGTACTCCCACGACTCGGCCAGGCCGGGCTGGGGCTTCAGGTCCTTGTCGAACGACACGAGGGTGTCGTAGAGCGGGTAGAGCATCTGGTGGTCGCCACCGGAGTTGCCCCGGATGGGATCCATCGAGGAGATGTCGGCCTGGGTCGCCACGCGGAGCGTGCCGCTGCCCGATCCCTCGTCGGACCCCCCTCCTCCACAGGCACTGACCGCGACGAGCATGGCGGCCGCGACGGCGACGCCGATACGGGACCTGATCATGAGCTGGTTCCTTTCGCAGGTGGTCACGCTCGAGTGGTCTAAGCGACTGCTTAGGCTCTCGTGTCGATGACGATAGAGACGAAAATCACATCAGGCAAGGGCAAATCTGGATCGACGGCAGACGAGCCGCAACCTGCTGCGGCACAACGGTGAACGATCGTTCAGCGCGAATTCCCCGACCGGCCCGCGCGAATGCGGCGTTGACCGGACGTGAGGTAGGTCATAGTGTTCAAACTGAAACTTGCTTCAAGTTCAAGTGAGATCGAAGGCCGAGAGGTGCGTGCCCTGTGAGGATGTCCGAGCAGTTCCACCGCGAGATCGATCAGTACCTGGCGAACCTGGCGGACCTCCGCCGGCGCGCCTGGCCCGAGGCGGTCGGGCGCACCGTCGACTACCCGTTCGGGGAGTCCACGGTCACGCACTACCTCCGGTCGTGGGCGGCCGAGCGCCCCGACCACGCCGCGATCGTCTACCACGGGCGGACCGTCTCCTACGCCGAGCTGGACCGCGCGAGCGACCGCGTCGCCGCGTACCTGGTGCACCGAGGCTTCGCCCCCGGCGACCGGGCCGCCGTGATGATGCCGAACTGCCCGCAGTTCATCATCGCGTTCTTCGGCATCCTCAAGGCCGGTGGCGTTCACGTCCCGGTGAACCCGATGTTCCGCCGCGAGGAGATCAACTACGAGCTCCTCGACTCCGCGGCCACCTTCGCGTTCATCCTCGACGAGGTCGCCACGGAGTTCCGGGCCGGCAGTGAGGGAACCGACGTCGCGGAGGTCATCGCCTCGGCCAACACCGACTTCCTGCCGGACGGCGCCGACCTCCCCCGTGGCATGGTGGCCGACGCGCCGGTCACCCCGGACACGACACGCTTCCTGTCGCTCGTCGACCGGGACGACCTGCCCGTGCCGACCGACCCCGACGACCCCCACGCGCTCGCCGCGCTGAACTACACCGGCGGCACGACCGGGATGCCCAAGGGTTGCGAGCACACGCAGGCCGACATGCTCTACACCGCCGTGAGCGGTGGGCAGTTCGGCTTCGGCGGCGGCCCGGACACGGTGAGTCTCGTGTTCGTCCCGGTCTTCTGGATCGCCGGCGAGGACGCCTTCCTCGTGTCCGTGATGACGGGCGGCACGTGCGTGCTCCACTACCGCTGGGACGCCGAGGAGGTCCTGCGGTCCATCGACGCGCACGGCGTCACCGCGATGGCCGGCACGGTCGACAGCTACCTCGAGCTCCTCGACACGGCGAAGGGCTCGGGCCTGTCCCTGGCCTCCATGAAGGCCCCGGTCACGATGTCCTTCGTCACCAAGCTGACGGTCGAGATCCGCGAGCGGTGGGCACGCGAGACGGGCGCCCCGGGCGTCATCCGCGAGAGCTCCTACGGCATGACCGAGGACCACACCCTCGACACCTTCACCCTCGGGCTGCAGCAGGACGACGCCGATCTGAAGGGCCGGCCGGGCTTCACCGGCATCCCGATCCCCGGCACCGACGTGGCGATCGTCGACTTCCAGTCCGGCGAGCTGCTCCCGGTGGGCGAGGAGGGCCAGATCATCGTGCGCTCCATCAGCATGATGCGCGGCTACCACAACCGGCCCGATGCGACGGCCGAGACGCTGCGCGACGGATGGCTCCACACCGGCGACATCGGCATGGTCGACGAGACCGGCGCCCTGCACTACCTCGGCCGCACCAAGGAGATGCTGAAGGTCAACGGCATGAGCGTCTTCCCCTCCGAGCTGGAGCACCTCTTCAGCCGGCACCCCCGGATCGCCGCCTGCGGCGTGATCGGCATCGCGGACCCGAAGAAGGGGCAGGTGCCCGTCGCCTACGTGCAGCTCGAGCCCGGGGCGGGGTCCGAGGTGACGGCGGACGACCTGCTGGCGTGGTGCCGCGACCACATGGCCACCTACAAGATCCCGCGCGTCGAGATCATCGACGAGATGCCGCTGGCGCCGACCGGCAAGGTGTCGAAGGTCGGGCTGGAGAAGCTGGCCTCGTCGATCGCTCCCCGGTGAGCTCGGGGGGAGCGCCCATGGCGACCACACCCGCCCTCGAGGGAATCCGGGTCCTCGAGCTGACCCACGCGATCGCGGGGCCGCACACCGGGCAGATCCTGGCCGACCACGGGGCCGACGTCATCAAGGTCGAGCCGCCCGGGGGCGAGCTCGCCCGCGGGGCGATGCCCCTGGCCGACGAGGACAGCATCTACTTCGCGGCGCAGAACCGCGGCAAGCGCAGCGTCGTGCTGAACCTCAAGGAGCCCGACGACCTGGCGGCCCTGCTGCGCCTGGTCGAGGACTCGGACGTCGTGGTGACGAACTACAGCGTCGAGGTGCCCGAGCGGCTCGGCTGGGGGTTCGAGGCCCTGAAGGCCGTGAACCCGTCGATCATCATGGTCCACATCACCGGCTTCGGCTCCACCAGCCCCGACCGCGCGATGCTCGCGTTCGACGGCATCATCCAGGGCATGAGCGGCATCCCCCAGATGACCGGGATGCCCGACGGAGACCCGATGTTCATCGGCACCTTCGTCGCCGACCACATCACGGCCTACCGCGCGACGATGTCGGTGATGATGGCGCTGCGCGTCCGGGAAGCCTCGCCGGAGGCCCAGTTCGTCGACGTCAACATGCTCACCTCCTACATGGGCCTGCTCGCCCACGACATCCACGAGTCGCTCGACGGGCGCCCCTACATGCGTGAGGGCAACCGTGTGCCCGTGTCGATCGCGAACACGTACGCCGCCCGCGACGGCTTCGTGCACCTGGCCCCCGTCGGCCCCGTCAAGTGGGAGCGGTTCTGCCGCGCCGTCGGCCGCGACGACTGGGCCGAGCAGCTGCCGTACGACGAGGCCGTGCTGACCGGCCGTGACGAGGTCGACGAGTACCTGGCGCAGTGGTGCCGCGACCGCGCGTGCGACGACATCCTCGCCCTCATGCGCGAGCTGGCGGTCCCGTCCGGCCCCGTCCGCGAGCTGGACGAGGCGGTGCGGCACCTCGACGCGCGAGGCGACGAGAGCGTGGTCCGCGTGACGTCCCCCGCCGGGCGCACCGTCGCCGCGCCGGGGCCGATGACCTCCGTCGGCCTGGCCGACGGGCCGCGCCGGCTCCGGGTCCCGGCGATCGGGGAGCACGACGAGGAGGTGCTCGGGCCGATCCGAGCCGCCCTGCGGGACCGGCGTCCCCCGGCCTGAGCCGGCCCGGCTGCGGGCGGCCGCGCCTGCCTTGTCACCCGCGCGAGCGGCCGCCTAGCATTCGCACCACGCGTCCTCGACCCCCGTGACGCGGGCGAGACGGAGAGATGATTGAGCACGCGAGCCAGCGGCGACCCCGCCCACGACGCGCTGCGGGTCGCCACCTTCTGGCAGCCGCGGGCCGAGGGCGCCGCCCGCAAGATCCTCGTCGGCGCCAATCTGGTGTTCAACGAGGTCGGCTACCACGGCGCCTCGACCCGGATGATCGCCCAGCGCGCGCAGATGAGCCCGGCGGCGATCTACATTCACTTCTCCTCCAAGGAGGAGCTGTTCTTCCGCATCGTCATGCACGGCCACTCGGCCTCCCGTGAAGCGCTGGTCCAGGCGTTGCGGTTCAGCACCGACCCCTCGGAGCGCCTGCGGCACTTCGTCGCCACGTACGCCGCGTGGCACGCGGAGTGGAGCCTCATCGCCCGGCCCGTCCACAACGACATGCAGGTGCTCACCGACGAGCACTTCGCGGAGGTCGTCGAGGTCAGGCGGGCGACGATGGCGCTGCTCGAAGAGATCCTCGCGGCGGGAGTCGAGAGCGGGCAGTTCTCCGTGGCCGACCTGCCCGGGACGCGACGCCTGCTGATGTCCGTCTGCATCGACGTCAGCCGCTGGTACGTCGAGGGCGGCCCGCGCTCACCCTCGGCGATCGGCCTGCAGTACGCCGATCTCGCGCTGAAGTTCGTCACGACCTGAGCCGGGGCGGACCGTCAGCGGGTGAGCGTGAACCCGTCGAACGTCTGACCCACCTTGGTCGCGGGCCTCGCGCCCTGGCCGCGGTGCCCCACGACCGCACGCACCTTCAGGGTCGTCGGGGTCACGGTGATCACCTGGTAGGTCGACGTGCGGTACGCGGCCTTCACCCGGGTGGCCCCGCCCGCCCTCCAGTCCCGGCTCGACGAGTCGTAGTACTTCGGTCCGCTGACCGACGTCAGGTAGGTGACGCCCGCCTTGCGGCCCCGGGCGTAGGAGTGATCGTGGCCCGAGAGCACGAGATCGGCGTCGTACCTCTGCAGCGTCGGCAGGAACCACTGCCGCACCTCGGTGTTCGTCCGGTTGCCGACGGAGGCGAAGGGCCCGCTGTGCATCAGCACGATCGACCAGGGCCGCCGGTTCGTCCGCAGGGCGTGGGCCAGGAACGACCGCTGCCGGCGCAGGTCGGAGGCGAACGAGTCGAGCACGATGACCCGGGCCGGGCCCTGGTCGACGAAGAACCAGGTCCGTCGCTGGTCGGGGAAGCCGTTCGACGGGAACTGGAAGGAGGAGCGGAACCCTCGCCCCGCGCCCGAGCGGCACGGCGACTTCAGCTCACACTGCTCGTGGTTGCCGATCGACGAGATCCAGTTGCGCCACTGCCCGGCCGGCGAGAGGGCCTCGTGGAGCTGCGCCCACTCGCGCCCCACCCACGGCTTGTTCACGACGTCGCCCGCCTGCAGGAGCAGCCTGGCGTCGGGGAAACGCTCGGTCGCCGCCGTGATGATGCGGTCCGGGACGCCGTCGTTGTCGTTCTGCGTGTCTCCGAACTGCAGGAGACGGAAGGACCGGTTCGCCGGGCCGGCGGTGGTGAAGGCGCGCCACCGCGTGGTCACGCCGCGGCCCACGATCCGGTAGCGGTACCGGGTCGACGGCACGAGACCGGCCAGGCTGGCGACGTAGCGGTACTGCCGGCTCCCGGCCGTGCCCGGTGTCGTGCCCAGCTTGCGGCGGGCGGGTGCGGTCAGGGTGAGCCCGTTCGGCGCCACCGCCACGACGCGCTGGCCGGAGGAGGAGGCGCTCCGGCTCCAGGACACGTACTGCGAGCGGTCGGGCCTCGCGGTGGGCGTGAGGAGGATCCGGTGGATGCCCGGGCCGGCCGCCGCCGCAGGGGGGATCGCCGGCAGCACTGAGGTGGCCAGTGCCGCCGCGACCAGCACGGGCACGGTGCGCACCTCTCCACGGTAGGTCGCTCCGTCCGATCCGTCATCCGGGCCAGAGCCGCCGGCGCGTACCGTGGACCCGTGCGCATGCGGATCGACCTGGCCTACGACGGGACCGAGTTCAGGGGCTGGGCCACCCAACCGGGCCTGCGGACCGTGCAGGGCGAGATCGAGGCCGCGCTCGGCACCGTGCTGCGCCTGCCGGAGCCGCCGCGCCTCACGGTCGCGGGCCGCACCGACGCGGGCGTCCACGCGCGCGGCCAGGTCGCCCACGTCGACGTCGACACCCACCCCGGCGTGCTGGAGCGGCGGCTGCGCCGGATCCTGCCGCAGGACATCCGCATCCTTCGGGTCACCCAGGCGCCTGAGCACTTCGACGCCCGCTTCGCCGCCGTGGAGCGCCGGTACGTCTACCGCATGACCGACCACCCCGCCGGACCCGATCCGATGCAGCGCCGCATGGTCGCGGCGGTCCCACGCCCGCTCGACGTCGACCTCATGAACGAGGCCGCCCAGCACCTGCTCGGCGAGCACGACTTCGCGTCGTTCTGCAAGCAGCGCGAGGGCGCCACGACGATCCGGAACCTGCTCACGCTCCGGACCGTGCGCGGTGGCGAGACGATCGCCACCACGGTCCGCGCCGACGCCTTCTGCCACTCGATGGTGCGGTCGCTGATGGGCTGCCTCGTCGCGGTGGGCGAGCGCCGGTACGAGCCGCGGTTCGCGGCCGAGATCCTCGCCGCCGAGACCCGCGATCCGCGCGTGAAGGTGATGCCGGCCCACGGCCTCGTGCTCGAGGAGGTCGTCTATCCCGCCGACGACCAGCTCGCCGCACGCGTCGAGGAGTCACGCCGGCGCCGGGACGAGTGATGGCCCGCCTGCTCAGCGCCGGGATCCTGCTGCACCGCGTGCGCGACGGACGCCGCGAGGTGCTGCTCGGGCACCTCGGCGGACCGTTCTGGGCGAAGCGCGACGAGCGCGCGTGGTCGATCCCGAAGGGCGTGGTCGAGGCGGGCGAGCAGCCCGCTGACGCGGCGCGGCGCGAGTTCCTCGAGGAGCTCGGCGTCCCGGTTCCCGACGGCCCGTGGGTGGACCTCGGCTCGGTGCGCCAGTCGCGCAAGGACGTCGTGGTGTGGGCCGTCGAGGCCGACCTGGATCCCACGGTGGTCGTGCCGGGCACCTTCGACCTCGAGTGGCCGCCCGGCTCCGGCACGCTGCAGGCCTTCCCCGAGCTCGACCGAGTCGCCTGGTTCGGACTCGAGGAGGCCGCCGAGGCCGTCGTCGCGGCGCAGGCGGTGTTCCTGGAACGTCTGCCTGCCGTGCCAGACTGACGCCATGGGCACGGCGATGACGTGGAGCGAGATCGAGGCCTTCCTGCTCGGCTTCCCCGACACCGAGGCCAGCACGTCGTGGGGCATGCCCGGCGTGAAGACCGGCGGCCGGCTGGTGGCGTGGTGGCGCGACCAGGACGACTCCCCCGGCTGCGTCGCCTTCAAGGTCGACCGTGCCGAGCTCGACGGACTGGTCGAGGACTCCTCCACCCCGTACTTCACGATCGAGCACTTCCGGAAGTTCGACTCGAACGCGGTGCTCGTGCGTCCCGAGGACGTCGATCCCGACGAGCTGCGCGAGATGCTCACCGACGCGTGGCTCGTCACCGCGAAGCCGACGGTCCGCAAGGCCTGGCTCGCCGAGCACGGTGACGGCGGGTGAGCCACTACTTCGACCGCGCGCCCAGCACCGAGGACGAGCGCCGCACGATCTCGGTGGAGGTCTGGGGCGAGCGGCGCGAGTTCGTCACCTCCACCGGCGTCTTCTCCGGCGACCGGATCGACAAGGCCACCGCGCTCCTGCTGGCCGAGAGCACCGCTCCCCCGGCAGGCTCCACCGTCCTCGACCTCGGCTGCGGCTGGGGACCGATCGCCTGCTCGCTGGCCGCGCACGGCAGCACCGTGTGGGCGGTCGACGTCAACGAGCGCGCGCTCGAGCTC